>JASJCB010000108.1 GCA_030066195.1 Acidobacteriota bacterium | reverse complement strand
CGCGCCTGAAGCAATGGGGATAATTCCTGATGACTCAGGTAAAGCGCATCCTTGAGAGCGCCTTTGTTTTCGCCGGTCTTCCATTTAGACCATGCAGCACCGTAGAGATATTTGAAATCGTTGGTCTCGACGGTCAGCATGTTGAACCAATTAATTGCTTTGTCGCCCTCACCGGCTTGGAGCAAAGCCTTGATTCCGAAATCGTAGGGCGTTGATCGTGATCCTATCAGAGCAACAGCCCCCGGCACATCCGTTTTGGCAAGGGTCAAAATCTCGTCGACTTCATCGGGTTGCCAAGACGATTGGCCAATCAGAGGAGTGAATCCACCAAAAAGAAAAAGAAGGAGTAGCATAAAGTAGTCCAGGCACATGCTGAAATGGCACCCATGATGCCCTACAGGGCTTGGACGACGATCCGAGAAAGCGAGCATCTTCTCCTCCGAAGGTGAATAGAAGCCATATTTTAGCACAGTCTTGGCCGGGATAATCACTGAGTATGATCGGGGCATCTGCCTTATTACTACGCAAATTAAGGGTTCCGCCTGAGAAACCTCAATGAAGCTCGAACAATTTAGGTCCGACAAAAATAGACACTCTGAGAGAGTCAAGGCCCCTGCCTTATACATTGCAAGACTGTCCTCTATTTTGTCCGAATTTAATATTTCTGGGCCGGGCAGTCCGAACATTGAATTCCTGCTAGGTTTCCTTATGGGCTGGTAAACGCTGACTCCGGGCAACAGGGAAACGAATCTTTGACGGTATTGGTTTATGCTACCCTTTTAGGTCAGAGACCGCCGAGACCGCCGAGACCGCCGAGACCGCCGAGACCGCCGAGGGCGCAGTGGAAAGCTCGGGAGTCGATGGTGGGCAAAGGTTTCAGGAAGTGACTACGAGAAGAGTGTGCTCTCGTAGTCGTCTCGTAGTCGGTTGGGGTGATAAGGGCTGGTGGTGAATGAGAGCTCTTTAGGCCGATTTGGAGAATTATGATTTGCTTTTCACAGTGCCGTGCTATATTAGAAGAACAAAGTAATCTAATTGGGGCAGGCCGTGAATCTAATTCGAGCACAGATTTTTCTGGCTCTTCAATCACTCATAGAAGAGGAAAACGGTGTGGCTTTTCAGCGCCTTGCCTACCAATGCTTACAGCCCAGATGGCCTTCGCTCATGGCGACAGCAGAAAAGGCAGACATGGGGGAAGATGGCCTGGCAGTGATCTCTGAGGATTCAGATGGAGTCATTCGATCGCTTGCCTGCTCCCTGACAAGCACCTGGAATAAGGTGAAAAGCGATGCCGAAAAAATCAGTTTACAACGATTAGACCTTCAGCAATTGATATTTGCCACACCCAAGAAAGTAAGGCGAAAAGAACAGATGAAGTGGGAAGAGCGAATCAAGGTAAAGTTTGGTTGGGACTTGATCGTAGTCGAATATTCTGAATTCGTCGCAGTCCTTGAACGTCCTGAATCGAAATGGATTCGCGAGCAGCACTTGGGGATTCCTGAACAGCCATTCCCCAATCTCAAACCGGAAGATGATCCGGAAGTAGTAAATGATGCGGCAGGTCAATTATGGGAAAGAGGGGCAGATGATCAGGCTCGCTCTCTGTATGATCATGCACACAAGCTTGCTTTAACACAGCGAAAGCCCAAAGCAGCCTGTCATGCCTTGCTAGGACTGGCATGGTGTGCCCTGAACGGCAGAGATTCAACTTCTGCACTCGGGCTTGCCACGAATTGCCTATCCATTGCAGAGGAGGCAGGAAGTCTCCATTATAGGGCGTCAGCCAACATTGTGCGTGCTCGTGTCGCACTCATTCAACGAAACCATGTAGAGGCACAATCATATGCGCTTTCCGCAGCTGAGGATGGCCAGAACGCTGAATCTGTTGTTCGGCATGAGGCAACCCTACTCTTGGTAGAAATATGCCTTGCAAAGGGTGATCCCCAAGAAGCGTTGTGTCACCTTGATTCGGTGTATCGAAAAGAATTGAAACACGGTGGCAGGAGGGCGATTGCTGCTCGTGACTTGAGGGCAAGCATTCATATCGCCAACGGGAAACTCCGTCTCGCTGCTACCACTTTTGAAAAGGCAGCAGAGGAAGCCAAGGCCCTGGGTAACCTTGTGCTATATGCCAGCTATCTAGCCAAAGCGCAACGGGCTCTGGCCGATACGGGGGCGCATCGAGCTGTTCTGAATCGTTCCCCAATTTGCGAGCGAGCTGCGGAGGCCATCGACAATACGCCACTTCTTCTCGAAACGCTCTTCTCGAAAAGCTGGGCGTACAAACAGCTACGGAAATCCAATGAGTCCCACAGAACACTTGAGCAGATTGCCTCTGTCGCCGAGTCGAAGCAATGCCACGATTTGGCAGCCCGAGCATTTGTCGCTCACGGGCAGATGCTTCGGGGCGAGGGAGCGCTTGAAGAATCACGTGCAGCCGTCCAAAAGGGTCTTTCCCTTGCCAAAGCCTCTGGGCGTGATCACCTCATAGGCTTCGCTTTGGTCGAGATGGCCGAGCAGGAATCTAGCACGGGCAATTTTGAGGCAGCTCAAATAAGCCTCAACGACGCTCTTAAGCATTTTGGCGACGCAACTCTTCCTGGGGATTACAAGTTTGAATTAGGTCAGGCTCAATTGCGAATCTATGACGGTCTTGGTAAATATTCGGAATGTGCTGAACTGTTGGATCGATTAATCGATGTAGCAAATGAGGCTGGAAGTCGTCTGCCTAGGGCTATCCATTGGGTTAAGGCCAAGAAAAAGGAAATTGCGACGAAATCAGAGGCATTTGAGGCAGTAAGCCGAATACTCAAGGTCACTGGCCGGGAAGCAAAGATGTGGGCTGGCACGGAGAGTACCGAAACCCTAGGAGAGGCAAATCAATGGGTGATCGGCACGTTGCTGGATTGGTGGGACGGTACCCGTAACATGTTGGCTCCTCCGATGGATGTTCTGAATCTATGGGGAGAAGCAAACTATGGAAGAGTGATCCTGAACCATCGTGCGTACCGCAATGATGCTTTTCATCTATGCGCCACTGTTTCGAACATTGAGCAGGCAAGGGCTGCATGCAGAATGCTTGTGCCCATCTGCGATTGCCTGACTCTTGTTTGGACAGGTGAGGTGCTTCCTGGAATTCCCATTCCGGGTTTTCCGCGGCATCTGGCCTATGATCAACCAACACCAGGATGGGAACCGCGACCAGAAGGTTTCTGGGAAAAAGGTGGTCGAGGTTACCCGATCTGCATGCCTCCATTTCCGCGCTGCCTAATGCCTGAAGACATTGTGTTGTTCTTTCTTGATGAGGCTCGTGCTCTCACAGAGCGAGGGAAACTATTTCTTGTGCCCGGCCCTGGCGTAGGTTGCCTCGGGCAAGTACACACACTCAGTTCCCAGATGTTCTACCAGGCTGCATGTGCCAAAGCCGTATTGATGGTCGATAAAAACTTGAGAATTTCACCCGACCTTGACATGGTCATTCCCTGGTTTCCTAACATCCCTTTAACCGATCTTGCCCACTTGTGTGAGGATCATGAGGACAACTTGGTGGAAATGCGACGAAAGTGTATGGAGTGGGGCGATGCCATACGAGACGGAGGTACATTAAGGCTGTCGCGGGTGCATTCGGAAATTCAAGCACTAACGAAGGATCTTGACAAGCTTTTCCGTCGTATTCAAAGCGGCAGTGATCCAGATGGTCAGATGGCCGTTGGAGCACTCACGGGCTTTGCAGGGCAGGAGGATACGAGACAGCTACCGAAGGAATTCACCCAAACGGATGTCACTCATCGGTTGTGGAGCTTGGCTGGACAGGAGGTCGAAGAGAATCCTTGGTTTCCATATTGGTCCTTCAGGCAAACGGGCGCAGATTGGCAACTAGGGTCGGCGATCACGAGCGGCTACGCTTCAGATCGCAGCCCCATGAGTGATGGCGCTCTTCTTAGTGGGAAGGCGTTCCATTGGTTGCGCGCACCAGGAGAGCATAAGATGTTCGTGATGCTGATGAAGGATAATCCGTCTCAGCCACTAGCAAAATAAAACTTGGTGAATTATTCTCTCATGTAGTTTCTGGATAATTGGAAAAAGGGTGATAGTTACGAAAAGTGACATATTGCCTTCGGAAACAGGCTGTTGCCCAAATAAACCGCTGCGACCTTGACCAACGCAGAGAACCGCTATCAATCCACATGGAGTAAACAGTTTACGGCTAGGTAGACTTAAAGACAAGCTATCCGTAGTCAACTCGTAGTCGTTTGGAGCGGTAATCAACGGACCTCGATGAGACAAAATGGCATCCCTGAGAGGGATTGCTGAATTGCTCGAGGCTTGATCGAAAGCTCGAACCCAGTCTATACTCCTAGAGAATTCCTACCAATTGGCAATTGGCGAGGTTAGACATGCAATGCCGTCAGTCATTAGCACTCAATTTCTCCAGTGACGCGCATGGGGCGCGCACAAAGAGACAATTCCGCACAACCTCCACAAATCAAGGCGAATATGCGATTCGTTCCACCAAATATATATCTCCAGACGAATCGCGGAACGTCCGGTTATTTCTTCAGGTGAGAAGTTATTTTTACATTTCTCGGGCCCGGGTGTGTTTGGTGGAGACGTTTGACAATTAGTTTGACCCGGGATTTTTTGCTTTTACCGTGGGTTGGTTTCTATTTGGTCTGATCTTCATTTACAACGGCCTTATGAGGTTGTGCTTTTTCTGTATGGGCGCGTTGTTCGGAGTTTTTCCCTGTCGCTCGTCGGTTTTGGGCGCACTGTTGCGGCAGTTGATGCCTCGCGACGGCCGTGTTGACCGGATGTAGGGCCCGCGTTGCGGTCTTACAGGGTTATCGTCGTTGTCTTCAGCCGGACTTTGCGCTGACGGCGTGACCCTCGAGATTTTTGTGTATTGCGGCACACCGAAAACGATGCGCCGCACCGTGGCGCTTTTCCGTCAGCCCCGTTGCTGCCCGGTGAGAGTCACGAGCAGTTTTTTGCTTTCAGTGCTGCCGTCCGGTTTGGTCAGAACGATTTCCAGTTCGGCATCCTCGGCGGTAATCTCAGGCAGGTTCAGTTCGGCCTGGAAGCCGTAGGTGGTTTTAGTCACCCTGGCCACTTTGGTGACCTTGGTGGCAACGCCGTAGGCTTTACCCTTGGTGCGCAGGTAGACGCGCAGCCCGAAGTTCCCGGTCAAGGGACGGCCGTGGGTGTAGTGGAAGTACAAACCTACCGGCGCGCCCGTGTCCAGATGGTTGGCGGGTAGGGGGATGATCCGTTGTCCGTCGAATAAAAGCGGGTCGAAGCCGGCCTGTTTATCGCTTACTTCCATCAGGTCGAAGCGACCGCTCTGGGAGAGCACCGGATCACTCATACGGCCCAAGTCGGCAGGAGCGAATTCGGCCAGACTGTAATCGCCCGTGGTCATGTCGCGAGCGTAAAAGCGCAGACGAGCGGGCGGATGATCCGTGTAGAGCATCTGGGCCATGCCGGTTTTTCCGTTAAAGGAATCGGCGCTCAGCACCATCGATTGCATGGCCATGGGTTGATCGGAGCCGTCCAAGGCGGCAAAGGCAAACTCCACCTCGCCGCCGGGACGGAAGTCGGGCAGCAAACCGCTCATGTGTACGGCGAGGCCGCCGCCGTCATTGGGGAAGATCGCATGGGACCAGGCCGCGCCGAAATCATCGCGGGTGGGCGGCGCGTACATAACCAGGGTTTCGCGAGCATTGACGCGCGCTTCGCCTGTCAGTTCGATGTAGGGCGGTCGAGCCTCGAACTGACGGCCGTAGAAAAGCTTGAGGCCCCTGCCGTTCTTCAGGCGGATGCGCAGTTTTCCCCCGCCGGCGCCCTCTTCCCTTACATAAGCCAGTTTGTAGAAGTGACGGGAGTGCCGATCCAGTTCAACCATGGCCCCGGTAAGCGCGCGCGGAGTATTGGGCCTGTGGAAGATGCCTCCTGTTTTGCCGGCGGCCGCCTCGGCCAGGGAGCTTTGATCTACATCTTTGTTGCTTTTATTCTCGTCCAACTGGAGATCGACCAGTTTACCCTCGAAGCCGTTGCGGTGACCGCCGCGCAGGTTCGTCACCCTGGTTGCCCGACGCGTCAAAAGATCATCGGCATAGGTAGAGGAAGGCATGGCGGACTGCACTTCTTTGTTTTGGAAGACCGGCATTTCGTCCCACATGAGGTTGCTGTAGACAGTGATGTTGCCGGTATTGCAGAAGCGGGTCCATTCCTCCTCCAACTTCTCGACCTCTTCACTGCCGAGGGTAATGTTATTGAAGCGATAACCGTAACCGTGGAACAAAATGATCGAACGTTCCCCGGTCTGGGCTTGCAGCATGTAGCCGGCTCCCAATAGGCCGAGCAGGTTTTGACGATAGAAGGTCGCCGCGGCTTCCCCCTTCTTGCGCAGGTGTTTTTCCCAGGGTTTTATAGGCAGGCTCCGGTCTTCTTCGTAGGTGGACCCGATGATGCGGAAATTGAGATTGGCCAGAATCTTTCGATAGGTTCCCTCGGGTTTGATACGTTTCAGGCCGGCCAACAACTTTCGTTTATTGTTGGTGAAGGGCGTGATCTGGGTCAGGACGCCGTCGAAATGGACCAGCTTCACCCTGTCGGTGGAAAGCATCTGGTTTTTGATGAAGTGAGCGGCCGCGCGGCGGACTTGTGTGAAGGTTTTCTTGCGCATGGTGCCGGTATCGATATAGATCACAAAGGCGCGGACGGGAAGGCTCGAGCCTTGTGCGGCGCTTGGATCGCCGGCGGACAAAGATGTTCGGTCGGCTTCGGTTTCGTCGATCTCGGCTTGGGCGGGCAGGTCAACGGCATCGAAAAAAGTCAGTTTTCGGGGTTTGCCGTCTTCCCATACCTGGAAGTCATCCCGGGTAAGCCCGGTTACCGGCTCTCCGTTTTTGTCAACGACATGGACACGAACATTGCGGACGACCACGCTGATCTTTTCGTCGATCTGCCAGGCAAATGAAAAACCGGATGCCAAAAAGTATAATATGGCAATTCTCATAGTGATCTCCCTGTGAAGGCGCAAGTCTTCCCAAAATAGACTCGCCAATCGCGGCGCGAAGGGGCATGCCGATGTAAAGACGGTAGAGCAAACCACATGCCGGCCTCATTTCGATTTATGCAAGGTTTACCCTTGGGCGGTTCGTATCAGGGAACTTCTACGTGGGCAAAAGCCGGTAGTTTGAGGCTACCGAGATACAAGCGGCCGTCGTGCTCCTGGACGGAGGTAATCATGGAAAACCGTTCACCGCGAGGGTCTTGCAGATTGTGCTTCACCTTGCCGCCCATATCCAGACCCAGCACGAAAGCGTAGCGTTGCTCCTTGGGCTGCATGAAAGCGGGCAGTCGCGCCACGATTTTACGCAAGAAGGGCTTATCGGCCAACGTGTCCAACTGTTTGTTGCGCGGCGAAGCCAGAGCCACCCAGAAAGTGTCCTTCCCGGTTGAAATGCCGTCCGGAAATCCGGGCAGGTTGGTAATGAAGAAATCACGCTTGCCGGCCTTCTCGCCCTTCAACCAGTAACGAGTGACCCGATATTTCCAGGTTTCATTGACCAAGACAAAGCTCCCGTCAGGACTGACCGCCACACCGTTGGCAAAATAGAGGCCGCCGAGCAGGACGCGAACCCGTTGCGATACCGGATCATAAGCCAACAAACGTCCGTTGGGTCTGTGTTCCAGGGCATCCGCCTTCCAGTGGTGATGACCGAATTTGTAGGATGCGTCGCTGAAATAGATGGTTCCCTCGGGGCCGATGTCCAGGTCGTCGGTAAAGCGAAACGGGCGGTTCTCCGCCTCGGTGGCCAGCACGGTGACCGAACCGGAGGGGTTGACGGCAAGCAGGCCGGCAACGGCGTCGGCGACGATCAGGTTCCCGGCTGCATCGAAATGCAAACCCAGGGGCCGACCGCCGGTATCGCAGAAGCGCTCCCACTGGTTCAGGGCCGCGTCGTAACGCATGATTCGACCGTCTTCCAGACCGCCGTAAACCCGGCCTTGGGTATCCACGGCCACATCCTCGGGTCCGCGACCGTCGTCCAGGTCGACGCGTTTGACTTTGCGCAGGTATTCGTTGGGCGTGTACTCGCCGTCCATGGCGGGGGCGGGCGGCGGCTTCCAGATAGCGGGGTCGATAGGCACGGGCCACAAGAGCAGGTAACCGGCCAAAAGGATAAGGAGCACGGGAATGGTTCGGATCAGCTTTCTCATTGATACCTCGATCGAATAGATGACAACAGTCTTCTACCACTAATCCCCGCTTATGAACACCGGTAAATACAGATGTGGAACAAACCCCGATATTCGAACGGGGTACATGGTGCGTCCGGCCGAGGGTAGAACGGACCGGGCCGATGCTTGGGAAAAATTCTTTGGAAAGCCGTGCAAACCGTTGCGTCAAACGGAAAACCGGGGCACCACACGTGGTAGCCCCGGATGAAGCATATAATCGCTTAAAATAAATGGGTAGGGTTTGCCGTTATATATAGCTTGTGCTTCCGGACGGCGACGACCCGGAAACGGTTTAAAACGATTGCTGTCTACTCGTCACAATAATCGGTTGTGCGGTCGATGATGTCGACGAGTTTATCCAGCTCACGGACCATGCGGTCTTGATCTTCTTCCTCGGCGATGCGGGCCATGGCTTTGCGCATTTGGGTCCCAAGGCGGGTTTCCCGCTGGTTACCCAGATCGATCAGGGCATCGGCCAGCAGGTAGGTATCTTCTGCCAGATCGGTGATGTACTTGACCAGGATTCTGATTTCGCTGTCGGTGAACTCGTCATCTTCATGGCACTCATCGACGAAGTTGGCAACTTCGTTCCAATCATTGGCAAGATCGTTGATATCTTCGCAGATATCCCAAGCTTGGGCGGTCAACGCACCGAAACACAGGAAAACCAGGGTGAGCAATTTAGTCGGCATGAACGGCTCCTTGAATTTTAATTAAGATATCCAAAACTGGACATGACAGTTTACCACATGCGAACGGCCAAAGTTTTCGCCAACAGCGCCTTCTGAGATATTGTGAGGAAAAATAATCCTTGTCGCCGCGACCATAAGCGGATTACTCGACGGCCGACGGCAGGGTGATGGTGAAGGTAGTGCCTTCCCCTTCAATGGTTTTCATGTCGATGGACCCGCCGTGACGTTCGATGATCCCGAAGGAGATGGAAAGACCCAGGCCCGTCCCTTCTCCCGGCGGCTTGGTGGTGAAGAAGGGTTCGAAAATGCGTTGGCGAATTTCCGGGGGAATCCCGCCGCCGGTGTCACTGAATTCGATGATGCCGCTTTCTCCTTCTATCCGCGTATGGATATTCAGCCTCCCCTTCCCGCTTTGCTCCCTCTTTACCCGGGCGCGAACGGCTTGACAAGCATTGACGGCCAGGTTCATGAAAACCTGGTTCAACTCGCCCTGCTTGCCTTTGACGATCAGGTGATCCCGGTAATCCTCCTCGATGATCACCTGGTCACTGTAGTTCGGTCGCACCAGTTTCATGGTGGATTCGAGACAATCTCTCAGGTCGACCGGTTTGTCTTCGCCCTCGCCGCGACGCGCAAAGGTGCGCAGGTTGCCGACAATTTCCACAATGCGTTGCGCGCCGTCCTGGATGGTTTTGATGTGTTCGAATACCGGGGTCAGGCGCTCGTCAATCGCGCCGACGATTTCGTCGTCGGCGTCTTCACCGGCCAATTCGAGGAGGAAATCCCGGAATCGGTTCAGGTCGTCGCTCAGGGATTCCGCGCTCACATTGACATAGTTGGTCGGGTTGTTGATCTCGTGACCGATCCCGGAAGTCAGCGTGCCCAATGAGGCCATTTTGTCTTGCAGCAACATTTGCTCTTGCGTGCGCAGAAGCACATCCTTTTGGGTCTGGATTTCGCGCAGGAAGGCCGTCTTGGCCAGCGCCGAAACCGCGTGTTCGCGCAGCCGCTCCAGCATGCGCCTGTCGGCCTGGTCGAAGGCATCCTCGGAATCGAAATTGTCCAGCACCAGAAATCCGCGCAGTTCGCCCTCCAGGTGGAGCGGCAGGGACATCATGGCGCAGGCCGGGCCCAGGTCTTTGAAAGGGTCGTTCGTCTCCGGCTCCGGCCTCTGCCGGATGGAGACCGATGCGCTCCCTGTTTCCTTGTCGCTGAGATATCGGGCGGCCAGATCTTCCCTGCTGAAACGATGTTGCTTCAAGATCTCGAAATCGTGCCCGGCCGCGGCGACAACCTGGAAGTAATTTTTCTCCGAGTTCCACAAGAAGAAGGCGCCCGCCTGAGCCTCGGGAATGTGTTGCATGCCCTGATCCAGCATGGTTTGCAATACACCTTCCAGGGACATTTCACGGTTCATCTCGCGAACGATGCGGTCCAGGGCGCGTTGTTCCCTGTTCAAGGCGTCCAAGTCGCGGGTTTGCTTGTCCAGTTGTCGCATGGAGTCGCGCAGGGACAGGTGAAGGTCCAGGCGAGAGACCAGTTCATCCTTGGAAATGGGTTTGGCCAGGTAATCATTGGCGCCGGCCTCGAAGCCTGCCGTAATATCGGGTACCCGGTTCCTGGCCGAGAGGAAAATGACCGGTAATTCATGGGCGGCAAAGCGCTCACGAATGCGGCGGCAAACCTCGTACCCGGAAACGCGCGGCATCATGATGTCCAAAAGCACCAGGTCGAAGGTTTCTTTTTCCAGGATCTCCAATGCTTCCTCGCCGTTACCGGCCTCGGTGATGCCGTGGTCCAGCAGGGACAGGTGATTCCGAAGGACCTTGCGATTGACGGGATCATCGTCCACAATCAGCACGTGGAAATCACTTTCGGTAGGAACCGATTCCCCGGTTTTCTCTACCTCCGTGAGAAGGCCGGAGGTTTCTACCCCGCCCGTCAGCATCTCGGTTTGCATGACCTGCTGATTGCCGTGGTAGACGGGTAGGGAAAAGCTGAACGTGGAGCCCTTACCCAGGGTCGATTCGACCTCGATATCGCCTCCGTGTAGTTCCACCAGTTGTTTGCAAATGGCCAAACCCAGTCCCGTGCCGCCCTCACGCCGTGTCAAGCTGTCCTCTGCCTGTTCGAAGGACTGGAAAATGCGCTGTTGGACCAGAGGGTCGATCCCAATGCCGGTGTCGATTACCGAAACCACAATGCGATCGCCGTTTTGGCGGGCCGAGACGGCGACGCGGCCCTTTTCGGTGAATTTCACCGCATTGCCGACCAGGTTATGGAGGATCTGTTGCAGGCGTTCCTCGTCCGCGTAGACGGGCGGGAGCGCACCGACCCGGTTTTCCAAGCGAAGACCGCGGGCCGCGGCCAGGGGTTTGGAAAGCGCCAAAACCACGCCGGTCAAGCCGCGCAGGTCCAGGGGCACGGGCGATATCTCCAGGCGTCGATGCTTCAGGGTGGAATAGTCCAAGATATCGTTGACCAGGTTATTGAGCCGCTTGCCCGAGGAAACGATCATGGCCAGGTTTTGCCGGGTATCCGGGGGAAGCGGCCCGGTGGCGCCGTCGATAAGAGATTCGGCCAGGCCGATCATGCCGTGCAGGGGCGTGCGCAGTTCGTGAGAGGTATTGGCCAGAAACTCGTCTTTCAAGCGATCGATCTGGCGCAGGCGACGACTGACAGTGCGTTCCCGGTGCAGCTTGCGCAGGTAGGAATGCAGGATCAGGAATACGGCCAGGCACAAGACCAGGATATAGGAGGCATAGGCCGGGAGGGTCCGCCAGGGCGGCGGCAAAACCTTGATCTCCATGACTTGATCCTGCTGTTCATCGAAATTGCCGCTACGGTCGGAGGCCAGTACGTGCAGTTTGTAGCTCCCTTCCCAGAGCCTGGTATAGATTGCCTCGTGACGTCCCTTCGGCACGTCCACCCACTGGTGGGCGGGTTCCAGTTTGTAACGATAACGGGTTTGGTCGGGATTGATATAATCGACCGCGGTGAATTCCACACCGAACATATCGCTGTTGCTCACGGTGAACCGGTTCCTGCCGAGAAGTGATTGCGATTTCAGGTCCGGGGAGGTTGCGCCCGATTTCAGACGGTACCAGCGGGTAAAGACCGTGTCGGGACCGCTGAGTGGTCTCAGCAGTTCGGGCTTTACCGCGGTAAGTCCCTCGTGCCCGCCGAAATAAAGCGCACCGTCATCGGCGGCAGCGGCTGCCTGATTGAAGACGTTGGCGGCAAGTCCGTCCGCAACCGTGTAATCGATGACAGATTCACTGACAGGATCGTAGCGAACCAGGCCCCGGTGGGTGGCCAACCAGATGTTTTCCCGGTTGGAAACCAGCATGGCTTCGACATAACCCCGAAGCGATGGGTGAGCCGCGGGCATCAATTGCATGGTCTCCAGGTCCAGCAGGTTCACTCCTTCTCGAGTACCGATCCACAACTGGTTTTTGAAACGCATCAAACTGGTTATCGTGCGGTCGTTCACGCCGGTATTTTCATCGAAGTAACGGATTGGTTTGCCCTGCCCGTCGAAGCGAGCCAGGCCTGCCTTGTCGCTGCCCACCCAAACGGACCCGTCCTCGTCCGCCAGAAGGCAGTCGATGATAACCGTTTCGAAACCGGGTCGGAACGGAACCCTGAGAACGGCGCTTTCCGGACCCGCACGGCTTGCATCAGGCAGGCGGTTCAAGCCGCTCGCGGTGCCGATCCAAAGGGTGTCGTCAGCGTCTAAAGCCAGGGAATGGATACGGCTGTTGTACAGCCCGGAACTCTCTTCCGCCTTGAACGAGAATGTATTATTGCCCTTGGGATCGAGATGATCGAGGCCTTTCTGAAAGGTACCGACCCAAATACCGGTGCTTGCGGGAGCCAGGTTGGTGACGTGGTTTTCGGACAGGCCGTCGGCGGTGGTATAGAGACGAACGCGAGCGGAGTTGTCGATATGGTTCAAACCGCCGTTGGTAGCGGCCCACATTTCACCGTTTGCATCGAAGGCGATGTCTTCGATCAGGTTGTCGGCCAGGCTGTCGGGATCACGCGGCAGGTGACGAAAAACCGTGAAGGCATCGCGGTAGGGACCCAGGTAGTTGACGCCGTTGAGAGTAGCGAACCAAAGCGTTCCCCGCCGATCTTCCATGATGAATCGAACTCGCTCGTGGCTCAGCCCGGACGGGACGGCAGGATTGCGTTGGAACTGTTCAAACCGGGTTTGGCCCTTGCGCCGCCTGAAAACGCCCTGATCGGTGCCGATCCAGAGGACGCCCCTTTGGTCTTCTAAAATGGTGCGAACCTCGGTCCCTTGCGGGATCGAGGGTACGGGTAGAATCCGACTGCCGGCATCCATGCGATGTAATCCGCCGCGCCAGGTTCCCAGCCAGATCGTGCCGTCCGCGGTTTCGGTAACGGCAATGACGCGGGGGTCTCTCAGACCGTCTGCCTCGGTGAAGCGCCGGAACCTACCCGTCCGCGCTTTGTCCATGCGATTCAAACCCGCGAGAGAGCCTATCCACAGGGTATTGTCCCTGCTTTCCATGATGGTCCAGACTTGATTGTTCGCGATGGTGTCCGGTGACTCCCCTGTTTGAAAAAAGCGAAACTCGCCGTTCTGATCGCGGTGGGCCAGGCCGTTGCGGGTGGTGCAGATCCACAACCCGTCATGACTGACGAGAAGCTTCATGACCGAGGAATCGATTTCGGCCGAAGCCCCCCGGTTGAATCGAGTGAATTTCATGGTTGCGGGATCCAGACGATTGATACCCTTGGTATCCGTGCCGATCCAAATCATCTTGTCCCGGTCCTCGCAAAGGCTGAAGATGTCGCTTTCCGAGAGGCTGTCGGGGTTTTGCGATTCGTGGCGATAGACGGTTACCTTGTGACCGTCATACAGGTTCAACCCGTCCGTGGTACCAATCCAAAGCAGGCCCCGACTGTCCTGTAGGAGAGTCATGACATCGCTGCTGCCCAGTCCCCGCTCCGGCGTCAAGTGATTGAAATGCAGGCTGGGCGCCTGGGCGATGCCGGGAGCGGACCACGCAAAAAGACAAACGAGGATAACGAAGACGGCCCGGCCAATCATAGGCGGCTCCATGATCGGTTCGGCCGGCTCTGCTTGGTTGGTCGCGTGTGGTTATCGGAATAAATAAAATGATAGTCGATGTTTCCAGGCCTCATGCATCGATTGCTTAACCCAAGACGGGTAGTGTCAATTTGACAATCGTTCCGTGTCCGGGGGAGGAACTGACATCCATATTGCCCCCGTGTCCCTCTATGATACCTAGAGATGTGGATAATCCCAGCCCGGAACCCCGGTTTTTTTCTTTCGTTGAAAAAAAAGGCTCGAAAATGCGCGCCCGGGTCTCCGGCGTCATGCCGCGGCCGTTGTCGCCGATGGTTACCTCGGCCACGGCGTCCTTCAAACGGGTGCTTATGGTCAGCACGTTGCTGCCGGCGGTGCGGCCCGAATCCATGGCTTCGCAGGCATTGACGATAATGTGCAGGAAGACGAGACTCATTTCCGCCGGATTACAGGAAATACCCAGGGGATCGTGGTACCGACGGACGACTTCCACGCCGGGATAATCCGGCAGGATCAGGCTTAGAGCGGCATCGATGTTTTCGGTCAGCATGACGCGACGCACTTTGCCCTTTTGGAACCGGGTAAAGCGGTATAGCTCGTGTACCACGGCCCGGATCCTGTTGTTGCCCGCAATCGCTTTTTTTCCCTGTGAAGCAATGGCGTTCAGACGTTCATCGATCGCGGCCGTCACTTCCGGCGGTGCATCGTCCCCGGCAATTTCATTGAGAAACACACCGAAGTCCTCAAGACCGGTTGTGATCCCGTGCAGGCCCCCGCCGATCGTGGTGACGGCATTGCTGATCTCGTGGGCAATGCCGGCGGTCAGGACGCGAAGTGCATCGGTTTTTTGTTTTTCCCTGGCTTGAATTTCCCGGTTAAGGGCCTGCAAGTCGCGCCGGGATTCCAATAATTGCAATTGCATACTGACCCGGTTGACCAACTCCGTTCTGGAGATGGGTTTGGTCAGGTAATCGTTGCCGCCGGCGAGGAAACCCTGGGCAAGGTCCTCGACCCGAGTACGCGCCGTGAGGAAGAGAATCGGCAGTTCATGTAAGGCAAAATGTTCCCTGATGCGACGGCAGACCTCGTAACCGGTCATGCCCGGCATCATGATGTCAAGCAAGATCAGGTCGAATTGCTTCCGGGCCGCCTCGGCGCAAGCCTCCCGGCCGCCGGCCGCCTGGGTGATCGTACATCCCGAACCGCGTAGATGGTTGATGATGACACGGCGGTTGACCGCTTCGTCATCGACTACCAGGAGGTGAAACGTTTTGCCTTCCAAACCGGGCAAGGCCTTTATCAGATCCGGGCGGGCGACCTCCTCTTCTTCGTTCCCCAGTACGGAACCCGCCGGAAGGTCCATGGCCGGTTCCCGCATTTTCGCGGCCCTGTCGGCCTGGGAAAGAGTGAAACTGAACACGGAACCACGGCCCGGTGTACTGACCACGCTGATCTTGCCGCCGTGTAACTCCACCAACTGACGGGTGATCGCCAGACCCAGACCGGTCCCGCCGAACCGGCGCGCCACGTCGCCGTCTGCCTGTTCAAACGATTCGAAGATACGTTCCAATTTTTCCTCGGGAATGCCGATCCCCGTGTCGGCAACGTGGGTAATGATGTTTTTGCCCTTTTTTTCGGCCGTTACCGTGACCGTTCCCTTCTCGGTGAACTTGACCGCGTTACCGATTAGATTGTGCAGGATTTGCTGTAAGCGGTTCGGGTCCGCGTCGACGGCGGGGAGGTCGCGGCTGACCATATTGGCAAGCACCAGTACGCGACCTTCCAGGCCGGCCCTGCTCAGGCGGAAGACTTCCTCGATGATGGTGTACAGGTCGACCGGCTGCCGTTGCAGCATCATCTCCTGGTTCTTCATCTTGGAGAAGTCGAGGATGTCGTTGACCAGCCAGGTAAGTCGTCGTCCGCCGGCCAGGACCAGACTCAGGTCCTGGCGTGCGTTCTTGGGAAGTTCGGAGGATGTCAGCAGTGCTTCCACCAGGCCCACGATTCCGTTCAGCGGGGTGCGGAGTTCGTGACTGGTATTGGCCAGGAAGCTGTCTTTCAATTGATCCAAATGACGCAGGCGATCTACCAGCAGGCGTTCGCGCTGCAATTTGTTGCGTTGGGCGCGGATCAACAGGTATATGAGAAGCAGGACCGTCAACGAATAGCCGGCATAGGCAGCGGGGTGCCGCCATAGCGGCGGTTCGATGATCAGGTCCAGCGATGTAACGGGGCCGTTCCAACCCCGGTTGCCTCTTGTCGCCTGAACCTGAAAGGTGTAGCGGCCTTCCCAAAGATTGGTGTAGTCGGCATAGCGGTGTTCGGTGTCGGTTTCGATCCAATCGTGGAGGCCGACCATTCGATGCCGGTAACGGCCGGCCCTCGGATTGGCAAAGTCCAGGGCGGAGAATTCAAAGCCGAACAGATCGTTGCTGCTAAGCCTAAGGGTTTCGGCGCCGGTAATCGATCGGGTCAGGACACTGTTCATGGAGGGATCGATATCGATCTGGCTCAATTGAAACGACGTCAACACCACGCGGGTTAGTGGAGATTCCGCTAAGCGATCGGGGTAAAAGGCGGTCAGGCCCGCGGGGCCGCCGAAAAAAAGGCGACCGTCGGCAGCCTGGTAGCGGGCGCGAATGTTGAACTCGTTACCTTGCAAGCCGTCATCCACCGTGTAGTTTCTAAAGCGGAGTCGATGCGGATCTAAGCGGGATAAACCCTGATTGGTTGCCAGCCATAAGTAACCCTGTCGATCCTGTTGGATCGACTTGACCACATCATTGGGCAGGCCCTCGCGTGTAGAGAAAACCGTGACGTAGCCGCTCTGAGTATCCAGACGATTCAGCCCCGCCGGGGTACCGATCCACAAGGTTTTATCGACCAACAACAAGCTCAGGGCTCGGGGATGACTGAGACCGTGGGTTTCGGGCAACAGCCGTCGGATGCCTTCAGTTGTATGGAACCGGCTGACACCGAACTCGGTTCCCAACCATGCGCTTGCCGGCCCTTCCAAGACGATATCGTTGATGGTGTGGCTTTGAAGGCCCGGTCTGCCCCGGCCTAAGAAATGTCGGAACTTGGGGGATTGTTCGGCTTGCAAGGGCTCGGTGCTTACTGCGAGACCGTTTTGGGTGGCCACCCACAAGACCCCTTGGAGGTTCTGGACGATGCGGGTAATGCGGTTGTTGGGGAGCTTATCGATCCCAATGTCCAACCAATAAAGGAAATTGCCTTTCGTCGGTCGGTAGCGGCCGATTCCTGATCCGTTGGTCCCGACCCAGATGTCACCGCTGCGATCCTCGTACAAGGAGGTCACTTCATTGGAGATCAGGTCTGCATGATCCTCGCGCGGCAGGATTCTATGTAGGACCGGTTGTTGCCCCTCGCTTTCCTCTAAATGATACAGGCCGGATTCATGACCCGTCCATAACCGCCCCAAGCTGTCTTCAATAACTGCCGAAACGCGGTTTTCCCTTTCGTGAATCGATTGACCCGAGACTTTTCCGTAGTAGGCAAATTGCCGGCTGTTGGGCGTCAGGTAAGATGCCCCTTGACCGGAACCCACCCACAATACGCCTCCTCGGTCAATGCAAAGGGTGCGCAGACGGTCGTGTCTCAAGCCGCGGGGATTGTCGGGATGATGCCTGAATACGGTAAACCGATTGGTTTGGGGATTGTAGCGGCGCAATCCTTTACCGGTTGCCGCCCAGAGGAAACCGGCCTGGTCCTCGACGACGGCGCGCACCTCGTTTGACGGGTCTTTGAGCTTACCGAAGGACCAATTTCGGAATTTCCCCGTTTCCGGGTCCAAGCGAACAAGCCCGCCTCGCCAGGTGCCGATCCAAATCATGCCGTTCCCATCTTCGGCCAAAGCGCATATGCGCCGATCGGGGATGCTTTCGGCGACATGATCGAAATATCCGGGACTGCGTAAAGAGGTAACGTCCAAACCATGACTGGTGCCTATCCACAATCGCTGTTTGCTGTCCAACAAAAGAGCCCAGATTTCGGGGTAAACCAGGCTATGAGGGTTGTTCTCCTCCGGCCGATAATGGGCGACGGCGCCGTCGGCGCCCAGGTGAAAGAGCCCGTTGAGCACGGTTCCTACCCAGATCCCCCCCTTTCTGTCTTCTACCACCGCGTAGACAAACCCTTCGATCGCGTTGCCCTCGGAGTCGATAAGAAGCTTCCGGGTGAAGCGTTCCATAGCGGGATCGTAGCGACAAAGTCCGCGCCGGGTTCCCGCCCAAATGCCGCCGTCCGCGGCTACCGTGAGCGTATGGACGTAATTGTCGGGAAGCGAGGTCGGATCTTCCGGGTCGAAGCGAAAGGTCTTGATTTGGTAACCGTCCCATCGGTTCAATCCGTCGCGGGTGGCCAGCCAGATAAAGCCGGAGGTATCCTGTACGATATCGAAGACATCGCCCTGGGAAAGACCCTGGTCGCTGCCCAAATGAAAAAAAGTGGGCTGCTGCGCGCGGACCTGACCGCAAAGAGTCATCAGGAATGCCAGTATCGCAAAATTTAAGGAAAAATTTTCTGATTCTTCTGACAGGTATGTCATATTTCGCCCAGATAGGCAATCTTTCTTCCGGCTTTTTTTCTCCCCACAATTATTTATCGCAAATTTTCAGAAAAAGTTGATCTTTAAGACCGGTTACGATCTTAATTGCTTCGTTCTAGCGGGAACCGTGGTGATGGATGACGCGGTTACCGTCGAAAACCGTCCAGCGATCGCTTTTTTTGAGAATGAGGCCGGTAGGCATATGGTTGCCTTGTTCGTCCATGGCGTTCAGGCCGTCATTGTTCAGGAAATAGATCTTGTCGGCGCCCTTGAACAACACCGAAACCCCGCGCAAGGTTTTGATGCGGCGCGGCTTTTCCCCCGGCACCGGATCGAAGACCTTGACGCGGCTGCCGTCCATGACCAGAACCAGGCGGGCATTAGGTGAGATCAGGACTTGGGTGATGTTCTTCCCGGTTAGTTGGAACAGCAACTCACCTTTCCCGGATTCAAGATTGAAACGCGTGACCCACCGGCGATAGCTGTCGTAGACCAATAGTTCCGGCCTGCTTTCGGCAAGGTCCACCAGGCTGTTATCCCGGTCCAACAAGCCCGCGGGCCGACCGTTTTTGTCCAGCACGTACCACAGGTGCAGCAGGTAATCACCGGCTCCCAGGTGTTCCAGGGAAGTATTCCGGCGCAACCGCAAGGGCGGGGAGACCTGCCCGAAAACATCGGCCATATCCTTGGGAATACTACCGCTGAACAGGGTCCGGGTCTTGCCGTCGGCAAGTAGTTCGTAGACCGAGGTTCGATCGTAAACCAGGGGCAACCGTTTCAAATCAGGCGATAAAGACAGCCCGGCATTGCCGAAATAAAGCGGGCGGGTGTCTATTTTTTCGGTAACGGGGTCCACGGTAATCGAGCGCGAGTTCGAGACCAGTTGAATGTGCCCGGCCTTGGTCCAACGCAATAGATATCTGCCGCGCAACATCCGGCGGATGTGGTCGATAAGGCTTCGATCCTCCAACAGGTCCGCCACCTTGATCTTGCTCACATGCTGTTGCCGGGCGGCAAGATAGGGACCGGTGGGCGTTCGAACTAAAGAACCGTCGTAGCAAATCACCTGGCTCAGGGAATCATCGGTATCGATGACGAAGACGGTGGGTTGGCCGCCGTTCATGCTGTGATGGACACCCACAAAAGCGATCCGACCGCTGTCCGGGTGGAAGGCAAAGCGCCCGAACTCCTGAAAAAAGCCGCGATACTTGCCGCCGCGGGGATTCCACCAGGCAAAACGCGGCGCCAGGGCTTCACCGGGCCGCTTCAGGTAGAGTTTGTCGCCGGAGACGGATATCACCAGGGAGCGTTCCAATAACGGATCAGCCGGCGGAGATGCAGGAGCCAGGCAAAGCAAGAGCCAAAAAAGCACGGAGGAACACCTCATCGACATGGTTCCCACATTCTAACAAGGGCGGCCCCTTGTAGGAACCATTAATGGCCCGCGAATCGTTGAGTCATAACTATAATCGGTGTCGAAAAGTTACTCCGCCCAATCCAAACCCTGATACAGCCGGCCCACGGGGCATTCAAAGTCGATCGCGGTCAATTGAAGCACGGCGTTCTCGCCGGACAGAGGGGTATACAACCATTGTCCGTCGTCCCGGCGGGCGAAACGGTCCACGTGTTGTTCCTTTTGAGATACCAGGATGTATTCGGCAAGGGTGTCGATCCGTTGATAATGCATGAACTTCTCACCCCGGTCGTAAGCCTCCGTACTGTCAGACAAGACTTCGAAAATGATCCGGGGATTGAGCACGGTATCCCGCCGGTTCCCCTCGTATTCGGCCTTGCCGCAGATAACCATGGCGTCGGGATAGGTGTAGCGATTGGACTTTTGGATTTTGAGGCGCATATCCGAGGGGATGACCCGACACGGACCGTCCATGAGTTGGTTTCCCAAAACGCGGATGACATTGGCCGTGATCAAGTTATGGCGCATATTGGCGCCGGTCATGGCAACGATGACCCCGTCACGGTATTCGTGTTTTATTTCGGAGGCTCGTTCTATCTCGATATATTCTTCAGGGGAAACCGCTTCAAGGGGTCGTGTCGACATGCCGCACCTCCCTAATATCCTCTGCCGCATGATAGCCCAAATGCGGGCAAGAGAACAATACCGGAACAGACCGGTCCGAGCCCACGGGCAACCCATTTGAGCTGAATTCAGAGACGATTCCGTTTATATTAGCCAGGCATCGTATGACCCGGTCAATGCGGGGTTGATTCTTCTTTATCGAGGCTGATCCATTGCCGTCCTCCGGGCCGGTTCACGACTTGAAACGGGAGCATGGTCGGGCTCGATACAACGACTCGTGAATCTACCCGTTGACGAGCAAATCTGCCGGCGCGGCGCGTATCTCTTCGGCCAGTTTCAAGAAGCTGGAACGGCGTCCGGCATTGGTACGGTACAACATGCCGATCTTTCGCATCGGGCCGGGTGAGGCGAACGGCAGGTAACGGATCAGGCCGTCCGGGGAAACCGGACCGGGTACGGCCAGTCGGGGCATCAGCGTGACGCCCGCGCCCGAGGCGACCATATGCCTAAGCGTTTCCAGGCTGGTGGCGCGGAAGCTCATATCCTCCCGTGCGCCCGCGGAGTAACAGACCTCCAGCGCCTGGCCGCGCAGGCAATGCCCGTCCTGAAGCAACAACAGGGTTTGCTCACTCAGGTCTTCCTCGATAATCTCGTCACGTTCGGCCAGAGGGTGATCGCGCGGTACGGCAAGGTGGAAGGGTTCGTCGTAAAGTTCTTCTTCCTCGAAGCCTTCCGTTCCGGGAACCCCCAGCGCCAGAATTAGAGTGTCTACATCACCGTCGCGCAGCATGTTGACCAGGAGCGCGGTTTGCTCTTCCTGGAGTTGTAGACTGAGATCCGGCCAGCGTTCCTTGATCGGGCCCACGATCAGCGGTAACAAATAGGGCGCCACCGTGGGGATGATACCCACGCGTATCCGTCCGCTCATGGGTTTGGTGAAAGTACGCGCCAATTCTTCGATGGAACGCGTCTCGTCCAGCACTCGCCGGGCGATTAGCGCAACCTCCTTGCCTACATCGGTGAGGAAGACCTTGCGATGATGCCGTTCCACCAGTTGAACGCCCAGGTGCTCTTCCAGTTTCTTGAGCTGACCGCTCAGGGTGGGTTGGCTGACGAAGCAACGTTCTGCAGCCTTGCCGAAGTGTTTCACTTCGTCGATGGCCACCAGGTACTGCAGGTCTCTGAGGTTCATGATCGCGCACTCCATTGATCGGTTCGGGCAAGCTTATCATAGCTTTTACCTATCGATCATATCGGAACAAACGATTGGCCGAATCCTCGCAAAAGATAAATATTGATTACAAAGACGAGGTCGGGAATTTCAAGGCCCGGCAAGACAAACATTCAGGAGATGAGATCATGCTGCAAAACAAAGAAGGACAAAGAGTTCCCCAGGTTACCTTTAAAACCCGTACGGACAGTGACTGGCTGGAGATCACGTCCCAGGATCTGTTTTCCGGGAAGACCGTGGTCGTCTTCTCCCTGCCCGGCGCCTTCACACCCACCTGCTCCTCCGCCCATGTGCCCCGCTACAACGAACTGGCCGGCGTTTTTGCCGAAAACGGTGTGGACGAGATCATTTGCCTCTCGGTCAACGACGCCTTCGTCATGAATGCCTGGGCCGCCGACCAAAATGCCGAAAACATCCGCTTCATTCCCGACGGAAACGGTGAGTTCACGGACGGCATGGGCATGCTGGTGGACAAGGACAACCTGGGTTTCGGTAAGCGTAGCTGGCGTTATTCCATGCTGGTGCGCGACGGTTTGATCGAAAAGATGTTCATCGAGCCCGAGGTCGAAGGGGACCCGTATGAGGTTTCCGACGCCGATACCATGCTGGCCCATGTGAACGCCGACGCCAAACTGCCCGAGCCGGTAACCATCTTTACCAAGCCCGGCTGTCCGCATTGTGCCCGCGCCAAGGCGCTGCTGGCCGAACAGGGAGCTACCTATGAAGAAATCGCCCTGGGCGGCGGCATCAGCGCGGCCACCCTGCGCGCGGTATCCGGGCGCGACACCACGCCCCAGGTCTTCATCGGCGGTAAACACATCGGCGGCGCCGACGATTTGGAAGCCCACTATAAATCCACTGTCTCAGTAGGTTAAGCAAAACATAAAGGACTTGAACGGCCGCGGTTTCCAACTTGTATCGGAGACCGCGGCCCGATCTGTTTCGCCGGTGTTGAAGCTTCGGCCGGCAATTGTGTGATTATGGAAAAAAACCACTTCCAAGGGGTTGCCAAAGCTGAAGGACGCGCTATAGTACGGATGATGTTATCCGGGAGTTTTGGTCATGCGCGCGTTCCACCCCCTGGTTCTAGCGGCCTTCTTAGTATTGTCCGGTTGTTCTGTCAAACGCATGGCGGCCGGGGCAATCGGCGGTGTCTTTGCCGACGCCGAGTCTGTTTTTCTTACCGATGAAGACCCCGACCTGGTAGGCGAAGCCCTGCCCTTTTCCCTGAAGATCATCGAGACCATGCTGTCCTCATCGCCGGACGACGAGAGCTTGCTGCTTTCGGGCACGACCGTTTGTACTCTATATACCTACGGTTTCGTTGAACCGAAAGCCTGGCCTTTGGAGAACGAGGATTTCGAGGCCGCGGAGGCTGTAAGAGCCAGGGCCTCCAAGCTCTACCAAAGGGCCTGGGGTTTTGCCGTTCGCGGAATGGAGACCCGGCACGTGGGGTTGGGCGAGCGTCTTCGTCGTGACCCCGTTACCGCCGCCGCGGAATTGAAGCCCGCCGATATCCACCTTGCCGTTTGGGGCGCCTCCGCATTGGGCGCGGCCATCGGCATGGCGCCGGACAATCCCGAACTTACCGCCGACATCGCCCTGGTGGGCGCCTTGTTGGAACGCGCTTTGGAACTGGACCCCACTTATCGCGAGGGCGTGATTCAGGAATTGCTCATCGCCTACGAAACGGCTCGCTTCGGAGGTGATGTGGAAAAGGCGCGGGTCTATTACGATCAGGCCATGAACCTCAGCAAGGGCGCCAGTTGCCCCGCCATGGTCACCTGGGCCGAATCGGCGTGTGTTCGTCAACAGAACCGCAAGGAATTTGAACAAATTCTGGGCCGGGTACGTTCTTTCGATGTAGATGCCGTTCCTGAGAGGCGATTGCTCAATGTGCTGGCGCAACGTCGCGCCGAGTGGTTACTCAGCCGGGTGGACGAACTTTTTCTGGAATAAGGGAGACCGGGCATGATGCGTTTGCTTTTTTCGATTCTTTTGCTTTCAAATTTCGCCCCCTTGTTTGCGGGCAAGACCGTCATCCGTATGGGTACGTTGGCGCCCAAGGGTTCCGCCTGGCATAAGATCCTTATGCAAATGAGCCAGGACGTGCGTAAGCAGACGGATGGGCAAGTAATGATTCGGTTGTACCCCGGAGGGGTAGTGGGCGATGAAAGCGAAATGATTCGCAAGATGCGCATCGGACAACTACAGGCCGCGGCTATCTCCAACGGCGGTTTGGGTGAAATTGAACCGGCAGCCTACGCCGTCAGCGTTCCCATGATGTTCAACGATTATGAGGAATGGGATTACGTCCGTCAACGCGTCAACGACGAATTGGGCGAGGCGCTGCTCAAGAAGAAGTTTGTGGTGCTTGCCTGGTCCGATGTCGGTTGGCTCTACTTCTTCTCCAAGAACAAAATGGAAACTCCCGACCAGATGAAGAAGAGCAAGATGGCCTCCTCCGCCAGTGAATCGGTGATGGGCGATATCTTCAAATGGGCAGGGTTCAATCCGGTGCCCATAACCACGGTGGACCTGATCTCCGGCATGCAGACCGGCCTGGTGAATTCCTGCTTTCTGCCCATTATGATCGCCGAGGGCACCCAACTCTATCGGTACGCGCCCAACATGATCAACTTGCCGTGGGCGCCGTTGCAGGGCGCGGTGGTTCTCAGCCGGAAAGCGTGGGATAAAATTCCCGAGCAGCATCACCCCACCATCAGGCGCATTGCCGATGAGGCCGGCAAGAAACTGCGCGAAGCGGCTCGAGCCCAGGAGGTTAGTTCCCTGGAAGCCATGAAGAAGCGCGGCCTGAACGTCACCGGCATCTCCGGCGATGTGGTCGAGAGTTGGCGCCGGGTGACTGAATCGGCCTGGCCCCGAATCAGGAGCAACCTGGTGCCGGCCGACATGTTCGACAGGGTGCGCAAGCTGCGTGACGAATTTCGGGCGAGTAAGGCATCGCCTTGAAACAGGTCGAGGGAGTGGAAACAGCCGGTCGAGGCAGGCTGAAACGTTGGGAGGATGCGGTCTCCGTAACGGCTCTCCTGTTGATGGCTGTCATCCCTCTCGCCGAAATCCTGATTCGCAAGGTCTATACCCGCGGCATTCCGGGCGCCGCATTGTGGGTCCAGCACCTGGTGCTGTTGGTGGGGTTCCTGGGCGCCGCGCTCGCCGCACGCGAGGGCGAGTTGCTGTCGTTGACAGCCCCGGGGAAATCCGGTGAGGGTCTGAAACAGCGGATACGCAATACCTTCGTGGCCGGAACCCTCCTGGCGATCAGTCTTTCCCTGGCCTGGGGCGGTTGGGTGTTTGCCCTGGCCGAACGCGAGGGGGGCCGTATGCTGGCGCTCGGCGTGCCGGTTTGGATCATCGAAATGGTCATTCCGCTGGGCCTGGTGTTGGTGGGCCTGCGGTTTTGGTGGCAGACCGCGGCAAAGCTACCGGAGCGATTGATTGCTGCCGTCTTTCCCGTCATCCCCTGGCTGCTGTCTCTACATGAAGCGCCGGATGAAAGCGGTCTCACCTGGCCGTTGATCACGCTCATCGTTGTCGCGACCGCGCTGGGTTTGCCCATCTTCGCGGCCCTCGGCGGACTGGCCGCGGTGCTGCTCTGGCAAAACTACGATCCGATTTCCGCCATTGCCCTCGAAGCCTATAACCTCTCCATCAAACCCATGCTGCCCACCATTCCGCTCTTCACATTGGCCGGCTTCATCCTGGCCGAGGGCGGCACGCCGAAACGACTGGTTGCCTTGTTCCGCGCCTTCTTCGGCTGGCTGCCGGGCGGCGTGGCCGTAGTGGCTATTTTCGTCTGTGCCTTCTTTACCAGTTTCACCGGCGGCAGCGGCGTAACCATTCTGGCCATGGGCGGCCTTATGTTCCCCATGCTCACCCAGGACGGACAAACCCAACGCTTCACCACCGGCCTGCTGACCTCTGCCGGCTCCTTGGGGTTGCTCTTTCCTCCGTCCCTGGCCATTATCCTCTACGCCATGGTAGCCGAGTTGGATGTGAAACACCTCTTTCTGGCCGGTATGACCCCGGGCGTTTTGGAAATCACCATGGTGGCGCTGTTCGTCTACTTCAGCAGCCGCAAGTCCGGTATCCAAAAGCAAGCCTTCATTTGGCGCGATGCCGTACGCGCCCTCTGGGACGCCAAGTGGGAAACGGCAATTCCGCTGGTAGTTCTGGGCAGCATCCTCGGCGGCCTGACCACCCTGGTGGAGGCGGCGGCGCTAACCGTGCTCTATGCCTTCTTTTTGGAATTCATTATTCGCCGTGACCTTTCCGTCAGACGAGATCTGGTCCGCGTGGCGGGCAAGGCATCCGTGCTGATCGGCGCGGTGCTCATCATCCTGGGCATTGCCCTGGGACTGACCAACTACCTGGTTTTTGCCGATATCCCGGGCCAGGCCCTGGAGAAGGTCCAGGCCGTGGTGGCCGAACCGCTGGTGTTCCTGCTGATGTTCAACCTGTTCCTCATCCTGGTCGGCTGTGTGATGGACATCTTTTCCGCGGTGGTTGTCGTGGTGCCGTTGGTGGCTCCCTTGGGTCAACATTACGGCATCGACCCCTACCATATGGGCATCATCTTTTTGGTAAACCTGGAGTTGGGCTATATGACCCCGCCGGTGGGCATGAACCTGTTTCTTGCCTCCCACCGCTTTCGCGTGTCTCTGCCGGAGGTCTATCGCGCGGCCTTGCCGTTTCTTGCCATTCGGGCGGGGGCCGTTCTGCTGGTGACCTATGTCCCCTACCTGACCAGCTTTTTGCCCGCTATTTTCTTGTGAGGATGAGATAGGGAAAGGGGGGAGCATTCTGCCTGCACCAGGGCAAAGCAATTACCTAAAAATGGTTTACACGGCGGGAAAAGATTCATGATTAAATTTTTACCGGTTTGTGGCGATAAAGAAAAGTGCGGGGATTCCTGTAGGTCTTGTCGCAGACCGCCCGGCCGGAGGGCCGCACTGAATCATCCCCGATACCCAATCAATCACACCCGGAGCGGTATCCTTTTATCACCCAATTTACATGAAATTCCTTAAGGGGGAATAATGGGTCTGTTTTTCCTTTTATTATTCGGGCAGGTAACCTATCAAGAGGAAGCGCCTGTAAAACTGAACCTGCCGCCTATTCCATTTGAACGGATCACCATTACAAGTAACTATATCCTGATCGCGGATGAAAATGATTTGGTGGTGCATGTCTTTAAAAAAGACGGAACGCACCTGGCCCGCCTGGGGGAAAAGGGCGATGTCTTCCAATTACCCTCGCGCATCAGTTGGTTGGACAAACACCGTATGATCATGGTCTATGACGGCGCCGGCCGCTATTTCAGTTTTTGGAACGAACAGGGAAAAATGATCGGCCGGAAGGATACCAAATTCGACTTGTTCTTTCAGGTAGGCGACCTCTTGTTGGTGGAGGGAGGTTATGTGGCGCCTATCTCCCTAGCGGAGGGAAAATACCTGATGGCGCGCTTTGACAGAGATTTCAAAATCCAAAATTACGGTTATCAAGTGATTGACGCGCGATTGACGGATATGTCGCCCGTGGTGCGCCAGGCGTTTAGCGCCCAGGTGAAGGTGAACGGTCAAATCAACATCATTTGCGGGCAAAGTCTTTCCAATTCGGTGAGCATTCTCGACGAGAACCTGAACAACATCGGTGAAATGGTGGTAGCGGACGACCGCTGGCGCAAGGTCAACTACAAGAGGCTGGCCAAGGTATCCAAAAACCCTAAGGAATTGAGAAAACTACAAGACAGTTTCTCCGAAGTGGTGGCGGTGGAGGCTGTCTCGGCCAGCATCTTCGTGGTGGGTTTCCGCAACCTGAAAGGCTCCGACTACACCTACCAGGCTTTCGAAGCCAAGTCCAGAAGCCCAATCGGCAATCCCTATGACACCACCATGAAGGTAGTCGGCGCCACCTCGGGAACCCTTTATTTCAAGGACCCCAACCAAAAGGTGATGACTCTGGTGCCCTGCCGCGTTCAGCGGTAGGGCTTCGAACCGCTCTCACCGACCGATGTTGATAGTTCGGCTGGTTTCGCGGGAGAAGAGCGGATTGGCGGCCACGAACCTCGGCACATCCTGAAGAGGAACTCGAACGATGCTTGCTTCCTCGGAAGCCTCGTCGAAACAGGATACGTAACCGAAACCCTTGACCACGCCCACCAGGCGCAGTAATTCTTCAAAGCGCCATTGTTCCGGCAGTTCCCTGCCGTTGTCGTCGATGACCACGGCGTGGTGGTTTTCGTCGGGCTTCCCCCGCCAACGGTCGACCACCATGCGCCCGGCCGGGTCGAAAGCAACCTGTCGGATCACCGGGAAATACTCCGGCGTGTTGACCACAAAACGTACACCGGGCGAATTGCGTTTGCGCCGCTCGCGCACCTCTTCCGAACCGCTCCTACCCCATTCATCGTCGAACGGAATAGGCGGGTCATCGCGGTCGATGGTGTGCACGACCGCTTTTTTGGCCGCATCGATCACCTTGATGTGGAAACCGTGGTTGTCTGCAAAATAGGCCGTGGAAAAATCCGGGGAGGCGATGAGCTGAGGCCGTGTCGGCAATTTGCTGTATACCGCCATGGGCCTTCCGTCAGGCCCGTCCGCCGTCCAATTACCCTGCGAATAGCCGGCATCGTCGATCTCCAGCAGAACCCTGGTTTCCGTGAAAGTCTCATCGGCCCACACCAACTCCGCCGGGCCGCCCATGGCGATCATGCCCCACGTGCCGTAAACCCAACCGCCCTCGATTTTGGCCAGAATCACATTCCGCACGGGGGTGGGGTAACGCGTGATAAAACTACCGTCTGTTTTGAATACGCTGACGATGCTCTCCAGAAAATCGTAGATGTAGAGCTTGTCCTCGAACAGGAAGAACTGAGCCGGATAGGTAAACTCTCCAGGTCCCTTACCGCGACGCCCGATGTTCCGCACGAAATTTCCCCGGGCATCGTAGTGCTGAACCCTGGACTCCGAGAAGTTCAAAACAAACACCTCGCCGTTGGGATGAACGCGCACCTCGTTCAGTTGCAGCGGTTGGAAACATTCCGTTTCTCTGATCGTCCAAGGTTCTTCAAACATCAACACACATAAAATCAACAGCATGGAAACTACCTCCAATCCCTCTTCCGGTCGGCGTGAGACGGGCCGGGGTTTTTCGATCATTCATAGAACGTAAGCGTGCACCGTTTTGGTTTAGGCACTCAAAAGCGTTAGTCGCGCGCGTCGTTGAAATAGTTTGGAAGCAGGCAATAATTCGCCGTTTAGTCCTCGGCGCCGTGAATGTTTCATTAGTTTTACAGTTTATCTGACGATTCATCTTGACTTCTTTCTTTAATGAGATAGATTGATGGTAGATCGGGTTGTGCGCCGATGATCTGACGTTTTTTTGATGAGGTGGCCGTATGATCGACGAAACCGACCGCAAGATTCTGGCCCTGCTCCAGGAAGATGCTCGCCTGTCCAACGCCGAAATTGCGCGGCGTGTCGGTATGGCCTCCTCGGCCATCCATGAACGGATCCGCAAACTGGAAGAACGCGGGGTGATTACGGGTTACCACGCGCGCATCGATGCCGGAAACCTGGGTTACGGTCTGCTGGCCTACATCTTCGTCAAAACCACGGACGGCTGCTGGTGTCACGATACCGCTTCCAGGCTCAGTGCGCTGGACGAGGTTTTGTCCGTGCACAGCATTACCGGTGAGGATTGTTACCTGGTCAAGGTTCGGTCTCGCGATACCGGCAGCTTGAATGCCATGCTGCGTGACAAGTTTTCGTCGATTGACTCCATTATCTCTACCAAAACCACGATTGTTTTGGAGACAACCAAGGATACGCTGAACCTGCCCCTCGATATCGAGGAACAGGTCTCCGCATAGCCGATGCACGACCCGGGGGAGGGTCGGATGATGGGTTGGAGGTGCGTCATGTCTTTCCGCATGAAATTTCTCCTGGCTTTCGGTGTGGTTTATTTCGTTTGGGGTTCTACCTACCTGGCCATTAAATTGGCCATCGAGACGGTCCCGCCGTTTCTCATGATGGGCAGCCGTTTCCTATTGGGCGGCTTGCTGCTCTACCCTTTGGCCCTGCAACGCGGCCCCGTTCCTTTACGATTGAAATACCTTTTTCCCTCCTTCACCCTCGCCATGCTGATGATCGTCATGGGCACCGGCTTGATGGCCTGGATCGAGATGTATATTCCATCCGGGGTGACCTCCCTGCTGGTGTGTATTTCGCCGGTGTGGTTGGTATTGCTGGAATCGATGCAGCCCGGCGGCGCTCGACCCGGCCGGCTCGGTGTGGCCGGCATCGGTTTGGGCATTGTCGGCGCCGCTTTACTGATCGGGCCCGAGGAACTGGGCGGCGCCGTTCACATCGGCGCGCTGATCGTCCTGCTGATCAGCACCTTTTGCTGGTCGGCAGGCTCCATCTACGCCCGCCACGTATCGCTGCCCATGAACGCGATGCAGACCACGTCCCTCCAAATGATGATGGGCGGCGTGGTGCTGCTCCTTTTCAGCGGGGCCATAGGCGAATGGTCCCGATTCCATCCGAGCGAAATAACCCTGGTTAGCTTCGGCGCCTGGCTTTACCTGATCATCTTCGGTTCACTGATCGTGTTCCCTACCTATTTGTGGCTGGTCAAAGCGGCCACGCCCGCGCAAGTTGGCACGCACAGTTATGTCAACCCCCTGGTGGCGCTATTTCTCGGTTGGCTTGTGGCCGATGAGGTAATCACGGGCAAAACTATTTTTGCCGCGGTTATCATCCTGCTGGCGGTGCTGGTTATTTCGCTGGACAAGGTCCGCTCCAACCGCAAAAAACGAAGTCTAACCGTGGAACCGCTTTTAGAAACCTGAACACCGAACAGAAGAAGAGGTGGGAACTGAGACCCGCGTGGATCAAAGGAATCCAAGCTCCGGGAAACAGGGTTTGACCGGTCGCCTTCGGTCATTTCTACCGGAACGCCGATCCCTGGTTTGACGCCTGTCGACCTTTTCCACGCGACGGTCTCCGGGCCCGCCGAAATCTACACGCCTGCGTCCGACCACCAGGCGCCTGTCCACGCTTCGGCGGCGGTCTTCTCCCCGCCGCCGTTCGGCCTGATTCCGTCGGTCACCTCCGTCACGTCGATCGTGACAGCATCTTCGTTCACCGACTCCTTGCCGCCGTTCCGCGAGATTGAGTTCGATATCGTCGGCCTGCCGGCCGTGAAGGTACGGGTTTTTTCCCAGAAAGATCAAGCGCAGGGCGGTCAGACCTGCAACGGCTTTTTCGTGCGAGCCGCGGCGGCGCCAATCCAGATAGGCGCCCAACAAAGACCATTTCAGCCAAAGGCGACTGGTCCAACCGAACCGGGCATTTTCCCTCATCAGGTAATGCAGCGTCAAAAAGCGCTTGAAGTATTCCTTGCCGGAATCCACCAGCGACTTTCCGTTTCCATAGTAAATTAAGCCGACTTCGCGGGTTACCGTGATCGGACCCGGCAGCTTCATCGACAATTCAAGACATTCCGCGGTTCCGTCGGCCTCAAGATTCTCGTCGAACGGCGTATACCAATCACGACGAATGAGACAGGCCAGGGTGGGCCATACTTTTACTCGAAAGGCGGGTCCGTCCATTTGCGTGATCAGAGGCCAACCTGCCCGGGTGAATTGGTTTTCGAGCGAACCGTAATATCGTTTCAACAGTCGGGCAATCGGCCTGCCGAGAGAACCCGTCTCAAGCCGTTGCAGGTCATAGCAAATCGGGAGTTGAAACAGAAACCGATAACACAACCCGCTTAAGGAGGGGATCGGGAATTGAGTGGAAGACTCGATGGTCTCCCCGGGAACCAGGAACATGCCCGAGACGGCGCCCGCACCGAGTTCGGCTTGTCGGCGAAGGGCCGCCAGATAACCCTTCGGCAATTCTACATCGTCATGACAGAGGAGGACATAATCGGTACGGGCTTCCTGAAAGCCTCGGTTGATCATCGTTCTGGTCGAAGGCCCGGAGGGTATGAACTTCAGAGGCGGCGCGCTGTCGGAGATCAGATCATCCCAAGCCTCATCGGCATCCTGGTGCAGGATGATGACTTCCGCGATGAGTTGCTTCTGAACGGCCAGAGAATCCAACAGGCGTTTGAGTGATGTTTTCGATTTCCGGTGGGTGATTACGATAGAGATCGTATCGGCGCCATCTCCGGTCGGTGGGTCGTAAAGGGCCGGCATGGACTTCCTCTTCTTCCAATATATCGTCAATTTTTTTATCGTTCGTTTTTCTGATTTCTAAAGATCTTCCCAATATCGGCGGATTATTACGGCCAAATAATTGGAGATACATGATATCGAACACCGCCCTGATTTTCGAAATCGGTGTACGTTGCGGGGTGCTGTTCAAGGTGCGAGGGGCCGCATACCTCGGTTATTTCGCCCGGGAGAAAGGCCGGCCCCCCGGTGGGGGGGAGGAGGATGGAGGCATCCGGGGTTCCTGCCAGTTTGACAGTCCGCCGCCTGAAATCCCGAGCTCAGTTACCACCAAGAATCCCACTCGGCGTGAATCCGCTCCGTCATTCAGCCCTCGGGGGGCGGCGATTGGGACAAGGGTTCGATGGACCGCGTCGCGTCGTGATTACTGCGAAAGTTGCCGGGGGCGGTTCGCGGCGGCCCGGTCCATATCGAAGGTCGGCTTTTCTCCACGTTCGCCGCCGGTTCGCCTTCGGCTTTAGCTTCTTCGGGTTGTTCGACTTGCACCGGTTGCGGCGGCGCTTCCTTTTTGGTGGGTCGGAAGTTATAACCGTAGCGGCGCATCTCGTCGCGCAGGGCGGGGTTGGGCGTCCCGTGCATGGCGGCGCGCAGCAACTTGGCCAGGTAGCCGTGTAACCTGTCCACCTCTGCTCTTTGCACATCCAGGTCGTCGCGGGCGTCCATCACCAGGGCCTTGGCCTTGTCGAGCCGTTCGGCCGCATCATCCGCCTCGGCAACATATTCCGTCAGTTGGGTCAGTGAGGGGCTGGT
>JASJCB010000107.1 GCA_030066195.1 Acidobacteriota bacterium | reverse complement strand
CGCCGGCGGCGGTGGTTTCGGTCACGCCGGTAAACCCGTCAATGTCGATCCCGTTGCCCAAGGAGGCGGCGCGGGTACCGTAAACGGCCCGGGCGCCGGCGGTATCGGCCATAACCCGCAGCATTCGCAAGGCGGTGACGGCGGCGCCGGGTTCGGTGGCGGCGGTGGATCGCATAAGCAAGGCGGCGGCGGGGGCGGCGGCTTCCAAGGCGGCGCGGGTTCAGCATCCAACAACGGAGCCGCTCAGGGCGGTCTATCCTTCGTCAATGTGGGCGTTAACGGCGCCACCGTTGTCAACCAGGCTTCAGGCGGCGACGGTCAGGGCCAAGGCGCCGACGGTAGGGTAATTATCAACTAAGTAACCTTCGCCGCGGCGGAAAGCGATCCGTCGCGGCGATTTCATCTGAAGCATCAGACCGTTCCCTTGAATGACTTAAAGATCATCCTTTATTGTCTGGCCGTTAGTGAGGGGCGGGCCAGGCTTTTGAACAGTTCGTCTACTGCTTGTTCCAGGCTTACTTCGAACAGGTGGTTTTTGCCGAAGACCAACAATCTATTGCCCGCCACCACCTGGGCTACCAGTTGGAAGTCTTGCGGTAGATTTACCGGTAGTTCCGATTGGAAATCTTCCAGTCTCAAGACGATGGTGTTTTCTTTGAATCCCGCCAGTAAAAGCGGGGTCGGGTCGCCCCAGGCGATTCTGTTTTCTTGGAATTTCTCCAGGCCGCGAATGTCGATATAGCGGGTTCGCCCTGGGAAAGCGCCCATATCCTCGCCGCGCAGGCGGTTCCAGCCCGGTTTGTCGTCCTCGGTCCAGTCCAAGCGCCAGGCGCCTCCCGGTCTTGGTGAAATACCCGTCAAGCGACTCCCCGGCGGCGCGTCCAGTTTCAGCTCGGCCAGGACACCGCCCTCTCCGTCCAGGTATCGGAAAGCGCGTGGACTCGCGTAGGCAATTCTTCCGTCGCCGTGCGGATCGAACAAAACGTGCGGCGTCGTGTCTTCCGACAGACCCGGGAAGGGGCCCACGCGGACGGCGGTAGTTTGCAGGGCCGCGTTCATGGTCAGGATACCCGCCTTGGTCGGCACCAGGTAGTTGACGCCGTTCTCGTCCGCCACGGCCAGGGGGCGGCCGGTCACCGTGTCGTCCAGAAAACGGCCCTCGCTCATGGTGCGCCTGGCCGAGCCGCCCCGCGTATTGCGGCCGACGATTTGCAACTTTCCGTCTTCCAGGAAATAATTCCAGGCGCCGTCACGGGCCAGCAACTCCTGGAAGACCGCGGTGCGTTCGGGCACGCCGCGCGGACCCAGGCGGATGGTCTCGTCAGCATAGGTCTGCAATGTCAAGTTGATCGCGTCACCGGAAAGGGTGAGGCCTACGCGGCGCACGCGTAGCGGGTCCAAGCCCTGGATTTTGTCGCGTTGCATATTGCCGATGCGCGGGTCCTCGCGCAGCAATTGGTACCAGCCCGCGGCCTCCGTGGCTACCTCCAACAGGCCGTCGCGAAAAACGGCGATGGAGTCCAGGGTATCGAAATCGAATCGGCCGCCCACAATCTGCGGTCGCTCCTCGCCCATACGCACGGTCAGGTAGCCCGCCTTGCCGTCGCGGCGTCCTTCCAGTCGCCATTCCCACAGGCTGCTCTCGCCGGGCGTGACCATAACGCGGGAGGCGAACAGGTCCTCGGTTTGTTTTTGGAAGCCGCCGCTGTCGTTGCCCGGGATGAAGCGGCCGATGTAGACCAGATCGCTGTCCTGGTTCAGCCGCACCATCACACCGTTACCGGCGGTTGACCGCAATTCAGTGACCCGGTCACCGGGGTGTTTCGCCACCAGGTCGCGAATGATGACCAGATCGTTCGGGTTCAGGATCAGCTTGCCGTCATTGCGGCGGGCGAAGTTGGCAAAACCCGCGGCCGTAGCGCCCCAGACCCGACCGTCTACCTGAACCAGGTCGTGCCAGCGGTCCAACGCCACGCGGTCGCCCTCCCAGGGAACCTGGTGCCAGGTGCCTTTGGACACGCGGTGTTCAAACCGCAGGGGACGGCGCCTGTCGCGCCGGGTCAGCCGCAGGTCGCGGCCCGCGAAGATGGGTGGGTCGGCATCGTATTCCAGTAGGGCGTTTTTCAGGCTCGCGTTGGTTTTTTCCGGCCAGTTCTTCCAAAAAAAACCGTCGAACCGGAAGAGGTCGTCGGCGGCGGTTGCCGCGTACAGGCCGTTGGGAGCGGTGCCCGCGGGTGTTACCAGGGGATTGGCAAGACTGATGAAGCGCTCCAAGCGGCCGACGGGGATGCTCCAGGTGTCCAGCGCCTCATCCAGTTTGGGCATCATGCGTTTGTAGCGAGTGATATAACCGGCGCCCCACAAGGTGAAGGCTTCGCCGCGCCAATGGACCAGGTCGCGAATACGGTCATGGGGAAATCGGCCCGCGCGGATTTCCACCGGCGGCGGTTTCTGGGTTCGGCCGGTCAACTTATAGTTCCCGGTCAGGGTTCCGTTCGGTTGCCGCACCCAGCGCCAGAGAGGCGTATCGAAACGCACGTCCGCCGAGGCTTCCGGGGTGTTTGCGGTCCAGGCAAAAGGCCGTCCGGGATCACGGGCCAGGGCGCCGTCGACGCTCAATGCAACCACGCGGTTTTCGATGTTGGGGTCTCTGACCACCGCGTCGACCGGGGTCAGTTGGGTCTTGATCTCAGGCGACATGCTGTAGTTGAATTCGATCTCGCGTAAACGCAGGGGCAGGGTGGTGCGGTAGATCTGTAAACCGGTCAGAGTGCCCACGTAGATGGCATCGTCATCGGATAGAATGGAGGTCACCACGTCAAAAGGGAAGCGGCCGCGATTGAAGTTGATGGACGCCCAATAATCGCCGCGGTCGGGCCGCATCAAGCGCATTTCCTTACGCAAACCGTTTTTTCCGGGCAGGAAACGCAACCAGTTCATTTGCAGCACGGGTTCGTCGGCCGTGTTTGTTTCAGCCACGAAGGCCTGCTGGGTATGGTCCCAGACGGTGGTTTCGCCCTGGTATTGACGAAGGACCAGTTGTCCGTCCGGGCCGCCGCGCCGCACCATTAGCCGGTCCGTGGATTGGGCCGGGAAACGCAGGGCGCTGATGCGGCTCAGTTCAACCAGGCGCGCCCTGGTTTCGAAGAAGGCGTCGGTCATTACCGAGAGGCCGGTGTCGGTGGCCGCCGCGCCGCGCATGCGATCCCAGGCGAAACCGTTTTTGTCCATGGTGAAGTAGGACTCGGCGCCCACCAGGTCCACGCGCAGTTGGCCGTTCACCAGTTTCCAGGTCCAGGCGTCATCGCTGAACAGCGTGCGGTTCAGCCGGGGATTGCCGATGTCCGTTTCCCAGCCGTTGTTGCGCCGGTACCAGCGGTTGCCGTCATTGAAGGTTAGGCCCGCGCTGCCCGGTTCGTTAAATAGTTTCCCCCTGGCCAGATCGGAGCCCGGCGGACCGGAATCGAAACCGCTGTAATCCTCGCTACCATGCAGACCGGCGCTGCTTTGCAGGAACAGGTTGCCGCCGTCAAAGGCCACGGCAAGACGCTCCTGGTCCCAAACGAAACCCTTGCGAGCAAAGGCATTGACGCGTCGGTTATTAGCGGTGATCACCGCGCTTACCCGACGATTGCGTACGTCCTCGATCAATTCCACATCGCCCAGGCGGATGGTGGGCATGGAGGGCGTCTGGTCCATAATGCCGTCCAGCGGCGAGATGGCGCCCAGATCGCAGAAAAAGCGGCCGTGAGCGGTATGGAGTCTACCCGGCAGTTTGACAGGCATGAAGCTGATCTGGGCGTCGTTCAGAAAGAGACCCCGGCCGGTGTAGGTCCAGATTCCGTGTTGGTTGGCCGCATGGAAGGCATCCTGGTTTTCCGCATCCTTCATCAGCGTGTCGATATGTTCGAAGATGAAGTGACCGTCCACCAACACCCGGTTTAGCGGCATGCGCCTAGTGGACGCCTCCCCGCGCAACAGGAATTCGCGAGTGTTGCCTTCCCATCGGAGCCAGGAGGTTGTCAGCGCTTCGCCGGGTTTGGGCTGAAGCGCGCCGCCCTCGGCGAGGCGAATCGGGCCGGAGGGACGCTCCGCGATCAGGTCGCCCGTATCCCCCAGGCTGAATCCGGTAACCGGATCGTAGACCCGGCGGCCGTCGGCCAGTTGCACTACGTTGCCGCTCAATTGCGACCAGGTGTCGGCGATCTGGAAACGTATCGGCAGGTTCGGGGTTTGGAACAAGCTTGTTTCGTGACTTATATCGCCGTCGAAGGTGACCTTGAAGGTGCGCCCGGTTTTCCCGGTCAGTTCTACCTCGCGGCTTAGGGAACGAAAGCCGGTGACGTCGGTAGCCGCACCGAAATCCGGCGGGATGGGCAGGCGGGCGACGATGCGCATGGCCCGGCCGTTTCGATCGGCGATCATGTGGTAGAAGATGTCCTGTTTGACCGCCCACCAGTGATCTTGCGGTCCGCTGAACAAGGCGCCCGGATTGTCGCCCAATTCGGAAGGCAGCGTGGCGGCGACAGGTTTCCAGCCGCGACTCCAGGTATAAGCCCGGCCGCGCGGATCGCTACCGGTAACCCGAGCGCCGTTGACCGCGTTGATGACCAGACCCGCGGGTCGTCCCTGGTCCGGCGCCGCGAAACGCAGCCCGTTGAAGCGCAGCCAACGGCCGTTCTGAAGCAACCACGGCGTACCGCCGCGATCCATGATCATGCGTTCCACGTTATTCACAATCCTGGCCGCGATGGGTTGGTTTTTGCGCAAGAACAGGACCCGATTGTCGCCTACCAGCAAGAGGTCATCGTCCACGGTGCGCACGTCTTTGATGCCGTTGAATCCGGCGGCCTCCGGCGGCAGGTTCACCGGCTTGGACTTCAGGCGATCGACCGCCGTCAGTCCCGCGGCCGATTCGAACAGTAGAATGCCCTGCCATTCGTAGGCGGCAATCACCTGACCGGAACTGACGGCAACCGGCTTGTCCAGGTAAACCTCGGGCTTGCCGTAGTTGCCGCGATCGGGTTGGCGGTACCGCAGAATCCGGCGATCGGCGGTCAGTTGCCAAACCGTGCGATCGGCATCCAAAGCGGCGGCTTCACCGGTCAGGTCGAAGCGGGCGAAGTCGGTCGGGTAACTGTATTCACCCGGAGAATCGGCGTAGGACCGCCCCACCCACCAGGTCTTGCCTTCGTTACCCGTGACCACGTTGGCGCGGGACATCTCCCCGTATCGAGGCGGGGTGCTGCTGTCGAACTTGGGTCCGTCGATCCAGATGCGTTCGGAGGGATCGAAAAAGACCAGGCGATCCTTGAGCACCGCGGTCCAAATGCTGTCCTCGGTACCTTGAAAGTCCACGATGTCGGCGGCGCCGGCGTTCAGTACCCCGGTCGGTGCGGTGTAGATACGCGTCAGGTCGATCTGGCTCTTCTTCGGTTCGTAATCGCCCTGGTAGTAGTGGCCGGCCCGGGTGCGCACCCAGATGCGGTCGGTTCCTTCGTTGGGGAAGACCTGGATATCGGCGGCTTTTTCGCCCCGGTCGTCGAATCTGAGCGTAATCGTGGACCAGAAGTGGCGCTTCAAGTCATAGCGATACAGCAGGGAATCGGTGGTAAACCACAAGGTTTTGTTTTCGGCGTCGCGACGGTCGAAGACCCTGCGCATGCCCGCGGGGTTGGGACCGCCGCCCGGTTTGGCCAGAGCCTCCCATTGCGCTGCCTTTTGTCTCATGACCACGCTGCCGTCCGCGCGCAGCATGGCGACGCGGTCGCCGGGCTCGTCTACCGCATAGTGCTCTGCCGATTCCTTGTAAGTGACCATGCGGACCTCGTCCACCGAGCAGGTATGCGGGAATTGGATGGTGTCGAAATCGACAAAGGTCAGGCGGAAGCGTCCGTCGGGTCGTTCCTCTGCGAGCAGCATCTCATCGGCCAGGATGAAAATACGGCCGCCTTTGGGCAGAATGTCGGCGGGTCCGGGGAACCAGGAGCGCGCGCGGTTGCTGTAGAAAAACAGCCCGGCATCGGTGGACACCACCACATCGTTTTCCGGCAACGGGCGGGCATCGATAACCCTGGAAACGTCAGGCGCGGGCGCGGGATTGCGAAAGTAGCATTGGGCAAAGAGATAGTCCAGCGGACGCTCCAGGTTGTAACCCTTCAGGTAGCGTTTGCCGCGCAGGTTGCGGGCGGTCCAGATCATGTTCTCGCCGATGCTCAGCGATTCCACGCGACCGGCGGCCGGTTCCAGCTTGCGGTCACCGACGTAGGCTATGCCCCGGTTGAGCGCGACGGGCACGCCCTTGGGCACGCCGGCCAGGGTAACGGGCCCCTTGCCGCCCAAATCACGACCCCAGATGCGGCCGCGGCGGATGGTGGAATAGGCCTCGATCTTGCCCTCTCCGGCCAGGAACAGGCGTTCGGTGCCCGGGTCCATGAAGACATCGGTCAGACCCTCGTCGGAAATGGTGATGGGGTTGTAGCCCATGACCTCTTCAAAGCGGTAGACACTGCGCGAGGGCTCGGCGCGCAACAAGGCGCCGGATCGGGTTCGGGCCAGCAGGTTGTCGGGCATGCCCTCCAATTGGAGAAACGGGTCCTTGTCGGGATGCGCCGTGTTGCCGCCCCAGGCGCGTTTGTCCAGGTCGTAGAAGCGAACGCCGCGATTGTTGATAACCACCAGTTTGTCGTCGAACTCGGTCACATCGACGAAGTCGGCGCCGTCCATATCGGGTGCGGCGGCGCCTACCAGTTCCCGGCTGCCGGAGGAGGTATGTTGGATGGGAACGGCGCCCGGTTCGCTGATAAAGATGCCGTAGTCGCCCCACGGCCGCATTTTGGCCGAACGGGATATACCCCGGTCCAGCGGCAAATCATCGAGCTTGGCGCGGTTTGCCTTCAGCGCCGGTCGCGGAGCGGCATAAAGCACTCTTTTGGCGCCTCGGTTCACCAGGCCGTAAATCTGGTTCCCGGCAAAGCTGAACCGGGTGGCCGGGTCGCGAAGCCAGGAGGGGAGTTTCAAATAATCCAACTCGCGATAGAAGCGGGTGACCACATCGTGCAGCAGGGCGGACTTGGGACCGATCAACAGGATCTCGTTGTCCATGGCCACCGCATGCGTAAAACTCGCCCTGCCTCCGCCCTCCGGTACGCCGCTGAACAAACGCGTGGGCAACTGATCCTTGTTCAGGCCGTAGATGCGGCCCGAATCGGTGAGCGCCAGGAGGTCGGCGCGGCTGCGTCCGCTTACCTTGATGACCCGTTGGCCGGCCACGTTCCAGGTGGTGACCTTGCCCAGGTTGCAAAAACCGAATCCGCCTACGTAGCCGAACGCAAAACCGGAGCCCTCGTCCAACATGCGCAGCACATCTAGTACCTGGCCGCTATAGGGTCGGCTCCAGCGACGCCGGCTTGTGTCGTAGACGAAGATGCCGGTGCCGCCGGCCAGGGTGAGGAATCCGCCGGATTGTTCGGCGAAGATCAGGTCGGCCAGGTTCAGTTGCGGAAAGACGTTGCGTTCGTCCATCAAGACCCGGACTTCCTTGGGGCTGTCCAAGGCGGCGAACCAGAGGCAGTTGGGGCCGCCTTCCGCGCCGCATTGCTTGCGCGCCAGTACCCACAAGGCGCCCTGCGGGTCGGCGTCCATGTCCTTGACGGCGTGTTCGGCGATCACCTCTTCAATTCTTGGTCCCTCAGCCAAGGGTAGGAAAGACAAAAGGCCCTGACTGCCGCCCGCCCAGAAGCGGTCCTGCCACCAGGCCAGATGGGTGATGTTGCCGTCCGGCATCAGCTTCTTCATTTGAAGGTAATGGTCGTTATCCGGTTGGACCCAGGTCCGTTCGGGTAGGTAGTACAGTCCCATACCGGACCCGCGCGTACCCACGGCCAGCCAGTTGCCGTCGTCTGAAATTGCCGCGCACAGCAGGTCTTCGCCGGCCACGGGGTTGCCGTCGCGGTCGGTAAGCGGTCGGTCGCCGATCACGGTGCGCCACTCGCCCTCGATACGCCGGGCCAGACCGCCGTCCTTGCTGCGGGCCCAGAGGATTTCACCGCCCGGCGCGGCGGCATCGTCGTCGCCGTTGCCGGATCTCAGATCGATCAGGTCACTGTCGATACCGCCGTCTTCCTCGAAGGGGTTCTCGGAGGACCAAAGTCGGGTGCGGGGATCGTAGCGATGGATGACCCCGCCCTTGCTGCTGATATATAGATGATTGTCGCGGGGGTGGAATTCAGCGTCCAACAGGGGTTTTTGGGCGATCTCGTCGCGAACGTTGGTCAGCTTGCGTTCATCGGCCAGGTCTTGCACCAGCGTTTCGTCGCGGAGTCCCAACAGGTCGGTCACCTGAAAGATGATGAACAAGGCTACAGCCAGGGCCAGGCCGGTCAGCACCAACCCGGCAAAAAAGACCGCGTCGATGCGACCGCGTAGGGGGATATGGTTGGTGCGCCCCTTGAAACGACTGATGCGCCGCCGTTCCTCGCGTTCGGTTCCGTCTTGCCAACGTGTGGTCACGAAACCTCCCGTGCCTGGTCGTAGGCGGGGCCGGCCGCGTGTTGCAGGCTCCGGGTTCGGGCGGCGGAAAGCTTGAAGTCATCCGGCCCCAGCAGATCGTCACGCGCCACCGCGGAATCGCTCCAGGCCTTGCGGCGTTTACGTTGGGACGCCTCGGTAAGCCTGGAACAACGATAGAAATCGCGCGCGGTGGGGATATCGCCGACAAAGGCTTCGAACCGATCCAGGAGGACTTCCAGGGTGGACGCCTCCTCCTCGTGTTCATCGAACAGGGAAATGGTGAGCGAGAGGGTTTCCAGAGTATCCATCATGGAGAGCGCCGGCGCGGGCCGGTCGATCAGGTCTGCCAGATCCATGGCCGTGTTCAGGGTGAGCCTTCCCAGATAGGAAAGCAGCGCGGGCTGAACACTGCCGAAGGGCATTTCCGGTTCGACGGGGACACGAACGCCCAAGGCGATGTTTTCCAGAAGACGGCGTTGCGTTTCCAGGTAGGTGCGCCTGTTGGTACAGGCTACATGCAGGTGTTTGGTAATGACGCGGCGGCGTTCGGCGGGCGGTCGCAAAGCCAGGGTCTCGCCCAATAACTTCTCGGCCGTGGCGTGATCGTCCAGGGCGGCGGTGAGCAGCAGGTCCAGAATCAGGTCGCCGCCGTCCAACAACCGGGGTCGACCCTGGTTGAGCACGGTGCGCCATTCCCCGGGATCGGGCGAGGCCATTAACAGCACGGCCAGGGATGCGGGAACCTTGCTGAGTTCGACAAACCACGGCGGGCGGTTTTTCAGGCGATTGCGCAGCAAGAGGTAACTCGATTGCCAGACACAGGCGGCTTGCAGGTATTCGGCCGGGCGTGAACCGGGCAGGGTCAGCAGCCTGATTTGCAACAGGGTGAGACCGCCCAAGCGCTGAAGTTCCGCTTTGTCGACTTGTTTCCTTATCAAGGCATCCAGGACGGCGGTGCGCTCATATTCAACGGCCTCGATCAGCAGGCGCGGGGATAATTTGCGGCGGGCCAACCAACGGGCGGAGCGCAACAACGGACCGTGGAAACGCGGACGGCGCAAGGCAAAAACGGCCAGGTCACGATGGGGCGAGAGAATCATGGATTCGTCCACCAGAAAAAAGACCAGCCAGGTGAGGAAAAACAACAGGGCCATGGTCCACCAGATGGACCCGGCAGGTTGGAAACGATGATAGGTCCAGCCCTTGATGGTCAGGAAGACGTGGTCATGCAGCCAATAGAGACCATAACCCAAGCCGTCTTCGGGCATCCAGTTCATGGCAACGGAAAGCGTGGGCAAGCCCAGAAAGACGAAAAGCAGGGTGACGAGCACGACACGCTTTTGCATGATCTCGGTGCGGTTTTCCTTGACATTTTTCGGTGGTGCTTTGAGAAAGGGCGAACGGAACTTCATGAACCATCCCGGGCCGGATGCGGCATCAGACCATTATACAGGCTTGCCGACCGGCCGAAGGCAAGTTTCGGGGGAACCGCCGGGGACCTATTGTATTACGTCTGTTGCCGGGGGTAAGTTCAACCGGGTCCCCAGATGGTGAGTATCAGACGGTCGGTTGTAACTTGCAACCGGCCGGCGGCGCGTTAGAATAGCAGTAGGGGGATGTATGGATTCATCGGAAATCACCTTTGCGCTTGAATGAGGAGATCGGCAACCCCGAACTGTTTACCGGCAGAAAGAAGGAAATGAAGCTGCTGATGGATTGGGTTGACCTAGTCAAGATCAAGGCGGGTAGATCCAAGGCCCTGCTTGCACGCAAACGCCGGGGTAAAACCGCGCTGTTGCAGCGCTTCTACAACATCATCTACACGCGTGGTGACACGAGGATGGTGCCCTTCTATTTCCGGGCGCCCGAGGAACGCATCAACATGCGCGCCTTTGTTATTTTGTTCTACAAGACCTTTATCTTGCAGTACCTTGCCTTCAAGCAACGCAAACCGCTAACTTTCAATAACAGCATTCCCTTGAGTGAAATCCCCGAGCTATGCGGCGACGATAGCGAAATCAGCACCCACGTTCGGCGCATTCAGGTTTTGCTGAATGAAGAGGATCTGAGCATTGTGTGGAACGCAATCCGCGAGGCGCCGCATGATATTGCTGCCGCCAGGGACGAGCGTATCATTCAAATCATCGACGAGTTCCAGTTTATGAACCAAAACGTCACGCGTGACGGGGAAACCGTGGACATGTGTTCGGCCTACCAGAAAACCGCGGAAAGCAAGGTATCGCCCCAGATCATCTCCGGCAGTTACGTCGGCCGGTTGGAAGAGATCATCCAGCGTATGGTTGCACGTTATGTCACCTTTACCATGGGTCCGCTGAGCCATGAAGAAGCCATGGCAACCGTGTATACCTATGCGCGTATCTATAATCGCACCATCGACCCGGAACAGGCCGCATATCTGGCTGAATTATGTCACTACGATTCGTTTTACATCGCCTGCGTTCTCAACAGTATGTACGAGTGGGAGGGCCCCGTCACCCCGGCAACGGCGCGCCGCATCATGGATTACGAAACCGGCGTCAACACCGGGGAAATCAGCCGATTGTGGAGCGAGTACATCAATTCCGCGGTGTCGCGTATCAACAATGTCAACGCCAAGAAAATCATCCTCTTCCTGGCCAAACACCACGAGCAGCAGTTTACCCCCTATGAAATCCGTAAAAACCTGAAGCTGGATTTGAGCGATGCGGAAATCAGTGACCGTCTGCAGCAAATGCGCAAGGCCGATATTATTGCGCGGGGCGATACAGGCATTCACTATCGCGGTCTGGGCGATCCGCTGTTCGAATTGGTCTTTCGCAGGTTCTTCGAAGCCGAGGTCGAGGACGTCGACGCTCAAACCTTGGAAGCGGAATACGAGGCTCGTTTCAAGAAGCTGAAACATCAAATGGACAACCTCAAGGGCCTGGCTTGTGAAGAAAAGATGCGCTATTACTTTGCCCAGGCGGGAAAAAACCGGGTTTCCCTGAGCAAGATTTCCCTGACCTCGCACGAGGAGCCGCTCCCTGAGTTGGGTCCCTTCGCGACGATTCGAAAGCTCAGCCTTCATCCGAACCAAAACCAGCGCGTTGAAATAGACCTGTATGCCCGTGCCGACCATCCCGATGATCCCGATCTGGCGATTGAAATCAAAAACTGGGACAGACGCGTCACCGCTGCCGAGGTCGATAAGTTCATTGCCGATGCAAAGGACGCGGCATCCATCTTGGACCGTCCTGCCGTGTTCATCTTTTACAGCGAAAGTGGTTTCACCGATAAACAACCGGCGCGGCTCGCCGCTGACAACATCCTGGCTTGTGACGCGAGCATGCTCCACCATTTCCATGATTGAAGAAGGTTGCGGGACCTAAGCACGAATCATCAAGTACCAGGTTTACAGTTTACTGAGCATTCCCCGAAGTCGGAACTTTGGTCGCTGAAGACGGCAATGCCGCTTCGGCAAGCAGACTGTTGTATTTGACGGTCTCAGTCCTGGGGTGGTTCACCCCGAGAGTCTCACTGAAAGCATCCTGGCTTTTTCTAAACAGTTCGACGGCCTGATCAGCCCGGTTTGTTTGCACCAGGAGAACGGCGAGGTTATTGCCGATGATTGCGGTGTCCGGGTGTAGGCTGCCCTGCCTGGTTTGTTCGATATTTAGGGCGCGGCGATACAGTAATTCCGCCTCAGAATACTGTTTCCCGTTCAAAAGCAATCCGGCCAGGCGGTTCAGAAAAATCGAAAGATTGGGATGATCGGGACCGAGACTGTTTTCAATGCGCTCGATTTGCTGCCGGCATTCATTTTCCGAATGAGTGTTCGCGGCATCACTCGCAGGGGGCATGGGATCGGGTTGTTGGGTGGTCAAGAAGTTTTTTATAAAGTTCGCTTGCTTTTTTACCGCGGCTTCCCCGGCCGTTTCGAGTAATTTCTTCAACATGGGCAGGGCTTGAAGAGGACGGTCGATCAGTCGGGAGCAGAGATGAAGTAGGATGTATTGCCGTGCCTTTTTTTCGAGTGCCGGCGGACCGTTCAACAACTCGAACAGCGCCGCTGAAGACTGTTTCGGCCAGCCTGACCGGAAGAGTTCCTCGGCGTTCAGTAGCTTCCTTTGCCAATAGGCGTCCTGACCAGATTCCGGTTCCAAGTCATAGCGGCGCAGGAGGTCTCTTGCTTCTGCCAGTTGGTATTTACCCAATAGGGCCCAGATAGGCTTGAAGGCCTCGACAGTGAAAAAGTCGTCGGACAGCGCATTGAGGCCCCAATTAGATTCCGGTGTAGCCAGGGGCAATATTCGATAAGATGCTTCCTCATCCTCCAAGCCGTCCAGCCATTGCGTTACGAAAGCGCAGAAGTCGGGGGCGGTCATCATCAACCGATGCCGTGACACCGGGTTGATGAAAAGAATCCAAATTACAGGGAAATCTCGGACCAGAAGGTCTCGCTGTACGTTCAGTTGCTGCATCATGGGCGGCTGATGGTCCGGGTTTTCCAGGTCGAAAGCCATGTGGGTATTTTCCAGATTCCAAAGCCCGATCAAGGCCTTATGGGGCTTTACGGGCAAAATTTCAGATAATTCCGCCCATAGGTTTTCGCCGGGCAATTGAGCCAGGTCGACGTGATAGAAGGGGACGGTCTCCATGCCCGGCCGGCCTTGAATCCAACTTATCAGGCTCAAACGGGCAGCGGGGCGCCTGTATTGGATCACCACCAACCGAAACTTGCGGCCCGCATCCCGCTGCAACATGCTTTGGAAACGACGCTGTTCATCCGGGGAAAGAAGGGTGTCCACATGAGGTAAATCCGTGTTGCTCACGATACCGTCAACTCCGACCGGAAGGTATCCAATTCTGCAAGTAGAGGGTGGATGTCGTACCAAACTTTGCCGTTGTACATAAAGGCCAGTTCATAGTGAAGCGCCTTCAGACAGTCGGGGTTGTCATTGAGGCGCTTGTTTTCCTGGATAAAGCGCAAAACTGTTTGAAGTCCGTTGATATCCATAATATCCCGCAGTCGCAGTTGATAGCGCTGCAATACCCCGTTGACATCTTGCAAAGAGATGTGATCACCGGTTGCTTCCAAAGATGCATCGTAGGCCAGTTTAAGAAGGTTGCGAATGCTGCCGCCGCTGCCGTAGACAAGCCGTTCACGGGCTTCTTGTTCGGGAATCAGTTTGTCAAGGTCGATGCGTCGTCCCAATGCTTTCAATAACAGGGATTTCCCTGGATCCATGAGGTGTGTGTAGCCTTGGTCTTGCTCGCGAAGTTTAATGGTGGGCATGATGACGCAGGTGTAGTTTTGATCCAGCTTGACGGATTCGGGGCGGTACTCCATGCTTATCGGCGGCGTCAGCAGGAGGTTGCAGTGAAGCTCGTGCAAACGATCCGCATTGCGGTTGATCAAAGCGTCGATGACATCGGGATTGTAGCGGTCCATATTATCGATGGTAATGAGAAGTTGTTTTCCATGGTCTTTCAGCCTGTCATTGGCGGCATCCAAAAGGATGTTGACGGCCTTGATCAGCCCGTGGGGAAATTTTTTAAGTGTCTCTTTGACCTCGGTTCGGTGTTTACTCTCGACGCGCAACAGGGCGGTAAGGTTGGCAATGAGCTTTGCGATAAACGGGATCGTCGCTTTAGCCTCGACCCTGGCTTTCAAATCGGCCAGATAGGTTTGTCCGGCGGAGGTTACCTTGACCGTGTCGGCAAACCATTGGAACACCTTGTGCAGATGATCGTCCCCTATGGGCATGCCCGCTTCGCGCATGGAAGATTCCACCGTCTTTGCAATGACCAGCAGCAGGTCTTCGACCTCGATGACCATGGCATGCATTTCCACGTTGGCGGCCAGGTAGATACAGTGAAAATGTTCTGAAAGCTGATCCTCCAAGCGTTTGAGCTCCGTGGTCTTACCCGCGCCGCGATGGCTGGTGAAGGCCATCTTCAAAAACCGGTTACCGGAATGGTTGCGGTGGCGCGTCAATGCATTGCGCACCCGAATCAGTGCGTTGCCTCCACGGGCGGGGCTGAAATCCTGCCATCGTTCGTCACCGTTGGGCAAAGGATATTCAGGGTCCAAAGCCGGTGTCGCCAGGTTGAGCGTTTGAGGAAGTGACGTCACAAATGCCTCCCGAAACATAGGCTTATTCTAACCTGTTATTCAATCTTTTGTCTTGCCTATTGACTATCTTCGCTGGAACTCGTCCAACTTACCATCGATAATTCACACGGGTTTTACTAGCCTCATCTCAACTTTCCATGTCAGAATCACGTTAAGTTGAGTATGTGACGGTCGGGCTTCGACGGCCGGTCTTGGAGGCTTCATGATCCACTCTGTTCTTGCACTACTCCTGTTGGCTTTCAATGCCCCGGTTGCGCCCGATGACGAGACCGCCGACGCCTACAAGATCTTCAAGGAGCGCAAGAACGTGGAGATTCCCGACAAATTCACCTTCGTGCGCATTCAATATGACAGCGAGGGCGGTTACGGCGAATCCTGGTACAGTTTCGGCGGTCGCGATTGGGAGCGGTGGGAAACCGATTATCCCGAGGCCGAGGAGAACTTTCTCTTTCGACTCTCCGAGTTGACCACCATCGAGCCCAACCCCCGCGCCATCGTGCGTCGGCTGACCGATGAGGATTTGTTCAACTACCCCTTCATCTACATGTGCGATGTGGGTTGGATGAGGCTGACCAAGGAAGAAAAAGCCGGCTTGCGTGAGTACCTGTTGCGCGGCGGTTTCCTCTGGGTGGATGATTTCTGGGGATGGGCCGAATGGGAGAGCCTGGAGTCGGCCATGAAGGATGTTCTTCCCAATTTGAAATGGCGTGATATTCCCAACACGCATCCCATCCTGAACATGGTTTTTCCAATGGACGGCTGCCCGCAGATTCCCGCGCGTATTTTCGCCGTGCAGGGTTGGACCAGCGAGCCGGTTTGGATTCACAAGTCCGGCGGCGTGGACGAGGTGCATTTTCGCGGTTTGTTCGACGAGACCGGGCGTCTGTTGGTCGTCGCCACGCATAACACCGATATCGGCGACGGTTTCGAACGCGAGGCTGAAGGCGAGTGGTATTTCCAGAAATACTCGACCAAAGCCTATGCCCTGGGTATCAACATCATCGTCTACGCGCTGACCCATTGAGTCAACGTCCGCCATTTGTGTTGACTATGAAGTATTTCCGGGAGCCCAAGCGACCGTGACCATACGTACGCGCAAATGCGAGGGAAGCTTGGCAAACGCTGACAATGGGGTCTTCCCGGGTGCGCCCCGGCATGCGAAGCGACGAAGGATCAAGCGCGAATTGCAATGAGCTTTCGAAAGAATTTATTTGACACGGAAAAACAAGCCGCCTAATTTCGCCGGCGCGAAATGAACGGCTTGCAGCCCGCCGCGGGCGCTCCCGGGAATACCTCATAGCCGGCTTTTGAGAACTTCGAAGGCGCTTGTCGATCCGTGCGGGCATATGTGGGCCGAAGCGGAGATGGAACCCGGAAATGAACAAGCGGTTATGAACATTTCAAAAGGAATGGTGTCTATAAGATTCAAGTAGTCTTGAAACCATGCAAGGAAAAATTATGAGAAAATCAAACTTTCTTGAGCCGATTCCCTTGAAAAAATCGCTAGATATCAATAGGAACACTGTTTCCAAAAGTAATAGAGAGACCGTTTCTGTCCCGGGTCATGGGGAGGCCCCCCGACACCGGGATGTGTCTGACTCCTTCCCGATTCCCAAATCACCAAGGGAGGGTAAGATGTGGGAAAAGGAAGATTGGTGGAGACTGGATCATTTGGTATGCCGGGCCATGGAATTATCGCCCGAGTTACGCGAGGCCTTCCTCGAGGAGGCGTGCGGTCAAAACAAACCCTTATTTAAAGCGGCCTGCTCGATCATCTATACGGCGGAAGAGTTGGACCAGTTCATGGAACAACCCGCGCTGCCACGCGCTGAATGTCTGCTTCCGCCCGATCCCGAGACCATCGGCCCTTATCGGGTCATCAAAAAGCTCGGTGAGGGCGGCATGGGCCAGGTGTTTCTCGTTCAGCAAAACGAACCGGAACGACTGCTGGCCCTGAAGGTATTGAAGCCGGGTTACCAGATCAGCAACTTCGTGAGTCGTTTTCGTACCGAAGCGCGTTTGTTGGCCATGTTGTCGCACCCCAATATCGGGGTGATCCATGAGTGCGGCGTAACGGCCAGGAACCGTCCCTACTTTGTGATGGAATATCTCGACGGCCGGCCCATTACCCGATATTGCAAGGAAAAGAAGCTGGGATTGCGGGCGCGGTTGGCTTTGTTTCGCGCCGTGTGCGCCGGGATTCAGCACGCGCATCTCCGGGGAGTGATTCACCGCGACCTGAAGCCTTCTAACATCCTTGTCGTAGAAAGAGACGGCAGGCCGGTGCCCAAGTTGATCGACTTCGGTGTCGCCCGGTCCATTCGCGAATCGGATCAGAGCCGGATTACCCGGGGCGAGACCCTGTTGGGCACACCGGCGTATATGTCCCCGGAACAAGCCGATCGTTCTCTGGAGACCGATGCGCGCACCGACGTTTACAGTTTGGGTATTCTGCTTTACGAATTACTGACGGGAGAACCGCCGTTCGAGCCGGAACAGGAGAGCAACGGTTCACTACGCCGGATGCTGGATATTATCTGTTCTCAAACGCCGGAACCACCCAGTGACCGCATTGCCCGCAACGGATACTCGTCATCCTCGGTTCCGGGTATTTACCAGAGGGAATTGATCAAGGCCTTGAAGGGCGATTTGGATCACGTGGTCCTGAAGGCGCTGAGCAAGGAGCCCGGCGATCGCTACAGTTCCCCGGAACAGTTCTCCGACGATATCGAAAACTACCTCTGCCAACGGCCCGTGCGCGCGGCCCCGCCCAATCTGCTCTACCAACTGGGCAAGTTCACCCGACGTAACCGGCTGTTGGTAGCATTGGGAATGACGGCAGTATTCTCCATGTTCTTCGGCTTTTTCATGCTGGCCCAGAGCTATGTCATGACATCGGAGGCCTGGCAGTCGGAGAAGATGACCCGCAACTTGTTTACCCAAATGATCGAGGCCGTGAACCCCGATTGGGAGGCCGCCGATCCGGAGATGACGAAAGCCTATGGTCGAAACCTTCGGGTTGTGGACATGATCGACAATGCCTATGAAAAACTGGAACATGATTTCGCCGGCAAACCGAGGGTGAAAGCGGCCTTCGCATTTACCATCGGCAAGGCCTACCTCGGCCTGGGGATGATCGAAAAAGCGGCAAACCCACTGAACCTTGCCTACGAGATTCGGCGTGTCGAGAACGGTAGATGGGATGAAGCGACCTTGGAGATTCGACTGGCGCAGGGTCTTTATCATCACTTACGTGACGAAGTTGAAACGGCGAAAACCATTTTTCGGGAGATTGCCGGTTATAACCCCGATAATCAACATGGACTGACCGCGCGTTGGCGCCTGGCCAATCTCGTTCGCAGGGAGGAAGATTATTCAAAAGCCATTGAAATGTACCGGGCCCTTTTGACTGACTGGAAACGACTCGGGCAGGAAAACGATCTTCGCGTCGCCCAAACCATGAACAGCCTGGCCAATGCATTATGGCGCATCGGCGAGCACGAAGAAGCGGAAAGACTATATGGCCGGATCTTGGAGACTCAGGCCGACAGCCTCCCGGAAAGCCACTCCCTGTTATTGGCTACCCGAAACAACCTTGCGGAACTCAAGGAAGATATCGGTGAAAACGAAGTCGCCCAAGAAATACATCAAGCCGTGCTGGACATACGGACCGAAGTCTATGGCCCTGAGCACCCGACCACACTCTACAGTAAATACGCGCTTGCCACCGTAAATTACCACCTCGAAGACATGAGTACCGCGGTCAGGCTGAACAGAGAGGTCAAAACAGCTCTTGCCCGGATGGTGCCCCGAGACCATGAGTTCGCCTTGGGGGTTCGTTGCATGGAAGTGACCTTGCTGATCGCGCAGGGTCATTACGAGCAATGTTTGCAGTTGCTGGAAGACCTGATTCCCGCTATGGATGCCCGCTTCGGCATTACTTATTCAAATACGGCTATCAGTCGGTACCATCGAGCGGAGGCCTTGGAAAAGCTGGGCAAGGCGGAGAAAGCAGAGAAGGCTTTTCGAAATAATCTCGACCTGCTGGAGACTCAACCCGAAGCTTCCCAAAGTGTTGTCATGGAAGCTCGTTGGGATCTTGCCTACTTCTATCACCGGCGGAAGAATTATTCGGAGGCCGAAAAAACCATGAATGCCTTGATGAAACAATACCAAAAGACGCTCAAGGAAGATGACCGAACAAGGCTGAGTTATGAAGTAGGCCGTGCGCGTCTCTATGTGGACATGAAACGATACCGCGAGGCCGCGGATATCTTCTTGAATTGTCATGAAAGATTCAAGAGATTGAGCGATCCCCGGGCGGAAGAGATTGAAAATGAACTCCGAAGACTGGTTGAAGAACTCCCGGAATTGGTGGAGGCCCTGATCGATTCAGACATTGAACTCAAGTTGGCCAAACGCTAGTGTAAACATCCTGGCCTGAACCTTGCTTCATTTTCAGTCCAGACCCTTTGAACGATGCAACGGGTTATCGCATGCCCGGTATTTCCGGGCACGGGGAGGCTATTTATGTCGTGGTATGTTATCTATAAGCAAAAGGAAGTTATCGATGGTCCGTTGCCCCATGAACGCGCGCGCGCCATATGTGAGGACTTGGATATGGCTTTTAAAGATACGGGCTATACGGTCGTCAAAGAAGACGTCCTTCATGGTCTCGGTCTGGTTTCGGACGCCCGCTACCATATTCAGGAGGACCTACCCTGAATCCCGGCATTTGACCCAATGCGGGGAATTTTCCACAAAAAAAGCGGCCTCTCTATTGAGAGACCGCTCATTTCATGGAATGAACAGAGGTTGAATCAGCGGGCAGCGTTGCTGCTCATGGTGCTGTTGCGACCACCGTCCTTATACTGGGCCATATCGCGCATACCGGTGGTGTGGCATTGCCCGGTTTTGTGGCCGCGGTTGATCGCGCTCGACAATTGGCCCTTGGATTTCTCCGTGGTGCCGTCGTCCGGGTCGCTCAGGATCAGGTCGGAAGCCAGGTGGCAGTAGTCATAACGCCACCACTTGTCGGTGAACGAGGTGGTGTAGTAGTTGACCGCGTTGCGAGCCCAGGTGGGGATACCGGAAAGCCAGGAGCTTGCGCCGCTGTAGGTGAGGTCGTTGTTGGCGCCGCAACCCACACCGAAGATGTCGCCGAGAGCCGCAACGTTTCCGGCCAGAGAGGTGCCCTGGTAAGGCGTACCCAAGGATTGGATCAGGCGGCTGCCCGAGGCATAGTCCAGGCCGCTCCAGTAGTAGGTATACAAGTGCGTCGATGCCGCACCACCCTGGCTATGGGCAACCACGCCGAAGGAACTGTAGCTCGATCCAAAGCTGCCGATCAGGTTGGCGAACTGGTCATGGGAACGGTTCTTGTTGAAATCTTGGAAAACCACCGAGTTGGCGAACTGACCCTGTTGGGGACCCCAGGCATTCCCGGAACAATAGCCGTGTACCAGCATCAGGACGGGGCCGGCCTTGGCCCGGCGTTGGGGTTTCGGGCCCATCAGCATTTCATCGGAGATGGTTTTGGCAATCTCGCGGCTGCCGCGGGGCATGCCGGGCACGTGCAGGATCATGCTGTCGGCCGTGGCCAGGGGGATGAAGTTGTCGGGATTCTCGATGCGCAGGTTGCGCAGTTCGAAGGGCGCGGTAACACCGGCGCGGGTCAGCCAACGAGCATCCAGAGCCAGTTCCAGTTGACCGTCTTCAACATAGGCCATGCCGCCGATCCAGTTGGAGGCAATCATCTCGCCGTTGAGGTCGGTGCCCCAGACCTCGGCAAAGACACGGTACTTGTCCAATGCCTCGGGCGCGCTGTCCACGGCGATTTCCACGGTCAGCCGCTTGTCATCGGCAATGCGGGTGACGGCATAATCTCGCGCCAGAGCCAGGTCGGGCGCAATTACGGGTACCGGGTGCTCGGCGGTGCGCAGGAAGGGCCGGCCCTCGGGTGTCACGCCGCGCGCGATCACCTGGGCGTTGTAGTTGCCCACCAATTCAGCGGGGAAGCTGCCGCCGAAGATGCCGTCGCCGGCCAGGTCGTCATTGTGCATGCCGTCGTCGTACATGGTGTAGTACTGAACGTCGCCGTCGGGATTGGTCACCCGCAGCCAGGATTCGGTAACGATGCCCGCATTGACCACGGCGGCGCCCTCTTCACGAGATTTCTCAAAGCCGTAGCTGACAAAGGAAATCGCATTGCCCACCAACTGGTCGCGGTTTTGTTGATAGGACATCAAACGGTAGGGACTGTCGGTGCTGACCAATACATAGCCTTTCCGGTTCAGGGGCGCGAAGGACTTCAGGCTGAGCTGCCATTCGCCCGCGGGGATCTCGTCGAACACATACAGGTCGCCCTGGTAGGCTTCAGAACCCATGCCCAGCGTGGTTTGGCGAAACTCGGTCACCAGCTCGGCCGCGGGTACGGCGCGCTTGGCGTTGGGGGCCAGGAGTTCCATGTTCCAGGTATCGCCGCCGCTGAAAACCATAACGCGGGCGCGGGTACCGTCAAAGGTCAGATCGCCGCGCCAGGACCAGTCGCCGCGCTTGTTGACGCGCATGTCGACAGGGATGAGGGCGCTTTTGGAATGAATAGCGGAAAGACTGGGGTCGGTTTGAGCCATTACTCCGGTTTGAATTTCTTCGGCCGGACCGGCAAGTTGCTTGGTTTCGAGACGTTCCTGTGCGGTAACGATCATACTGAAGGCGAGCGGTAACAAGGCCGCACAGAGACGGCTACTTTGCAGTTTCATGGTAAATTTTCCTCCTAAGTATACAGGTGCCCCGGAACTCCCACGGTCCGGAGAGCTATCGAAAAACGATAAATGAACGCCCATTCAGACTATCATAGGGCTACAAACGTGTAAACAGAAAAAATTCCCGGCACCGTTGCAACCCCGCAATATCGGCCAAAAGCTGTTACAGGAATAATATGTTATCCGGCGAACGATACAAAAAAGGCGCGGAAGGTTTCCGCGCCTTGGTAGTTTTTTCTTTTCAGTTGGGCTTAAAATTCTTTCAGCTTCAGTTCCCGGACATCGATTTCGTCGTCCTCGTTGACAACCAGGCCCAGGATGCGGCCGTTCCGGTACAAAATCTGCGTGTCCTCGGCGAACTCGTAAGTGCCGCGGCTCAGCACCTTGCCGGTATTGAAGTCGTTCACATAATAAACGGCCTGACTGAAGCCGTTGCCCATGCCCACGTGGCCGCCCAGCGGCGTTTGTACGAACAGCGCTTTGTCGCCCTTGACCATGAAGTGGGTGTAAAACGACTTGTCCCGGTCGGTCACGAGTTTCATACCTTTCATCTTGGAAAAGTCGATCCTGCTGCCGTCGTGCTTGGGGAAGGTCATGGTGGTCGCCAGCGTCACTTCATCGTCCGTGGGCGGACCGGCGGGTATCTCGAACCGCTTTTTCCCGGAGACCTTGCCGTCTTTGCCGACCTGGTAGAGAAAAGGTTCGGCCGAGCATCCGAAATGCCAGTTGCCCTTGTCATCGCGCTGGATGTCGATATCGGGTCCGAAGATTGCACTCTCGATACCAGTCTTCTCCATCTTGATCACGGCCTCGTTTTTCCACTGGCCCAACTGCTCGACTGTCTTACCCTGGTCGTCCTGGGTGCCGATCACATAGAACATGCCCTTCTGCGTGGGGACCTGGGTGCCCATCAGGAACAAATTGGGTTTCAAAACACCGAAGACCCGGGGTTGGATTTTGGGAATATTGATGTTCTTGATGTACTTGCCGTCAAGGTCGAAAAGGGTCAGGCGTCGCAACGGCTCCCAAACATAAACGTGCTTGTCGTCAACCGCCACCTTCATGGGGAAGTAGATCTCGCCGGGTCCTTTTCCCTTGCTGCCGACGCCCGTATTGAAGCTGCCGTCATTGTTCCAGATCATCAGGCGGTGGCGCCAGCGGTCAATGACGTACAAACGACCGTCTTGCGACATGTCGAACGAGTAGGGGAAGTTGAGATAGTCCTCGGAGACATCCTCAGGATTTTCGAATTCTTTGACGACTTCCACGTTGGTATTACCGTCAAGCATCCATAAAAGGCCGAAAAGTAGGAACATGGGCAACCTCTTCAATAATCCCGTGGGGGCGGGACGGAATGAACCGGACGGCCGGTTTCAGCCGCCATTCTATCATCTTTTTACGAGTCGAGCGAAAAGCGGGTTTGGAGAAGGGCAATCGGCAGCTTTCGGGCGGCGCATGCGTCGCCGTGAATTGATCCCATAAAGCCTTTGATCTTCAGCCTTTCTGGGCGGTGTGCTGAGCCGGTCAATCACCGACAAGCGCCTGATAAACCAGGTTGGAAAATACCGATCGCGTATCCGTACCCGGCACCGGGAAAACCTGGCTCATCATGACGGCGTACATGTCCTCCACCGGATCTACAAAGAATAGAGTGTGCCAGAAACCACCCCAGCCGTAGTTGCCGACCGAGGCGTACTCGCCCGCCTCAGCCAGACTTCGGGTTACGGAGAAACCCAGGCCGAAGCCCAAGCCGAACGCCGGGTCGCGATCGCCCAGGGAGTCGGTTGTCATCAGTTCGATGGTTTTCCGGCCCAAGAGACGTTTGCCGTTCCATTCGCCGCCGCGTCGCAGCATCTCCAGAAAACGAGCAAAATCGGTAACCGTGGACGTGAGACCGGCGCCGCCCGAAAAAAAGCGCGTGGGTCCGTTGACGGGATAATCCGCGGAATAGGTCAGCGAACCAAGCGTATAGTCGGCCGTTCCCAGCGGCGTCAGTTCGTTGTTGCCGCGTGCATAAATTTCAGTCAGACGTTCGTGTTTTTTCCCGGGCGGGTAAAAATGGGTGTCGGTCATTCCCAGCGGTCTGAAGATACGCTCCTGAAAAAAGCGGTCCAACGGCATACCGGAAACCTTCTCGACCAGGTAACCCAAAACATCTACCGAAAGACCGTAATGGAACCCCTGACCGGGATGTTGCACCAGGGGAAGTTTTGCAAGACGTTTCATATTGGGGGCCAGATCCTCGTCCAACTGATCCAGACCATGCCCGATTCCCGCCTTTTTGTACCTTGGCCCCAACACGGGATTCCAGTGATAGGTGAATCCCGCCGTGTGGTTCAGCAGGTGCCGGACGAGAATGGGCGAGCGGGCGTCGACCTCGGTTTGTGTGCCGGTTTCAGGGTCTACTTCCAACACCTTCATACTACTGAACTCGGGCAAATATCGATGGAGAGGATCGGAAAGGCGGAACTTGCCTTCCTCATACAACATCATGGCGGCAACGGAGGTGATGGGTTTGGTCATGGAAGCAATGCGGAAGAGGTGATCCGTGCGCATGGGAATATTTTGTTCGATATCGGCAAAACCATGTGCGGCCAGGTAGACCAGTTTACCCTTCCGAACAATCAAACCGACCGCGCCGGCAATTTGCTTTTCTTTGACCTGTTGATCCAAAAATGCGTCGATGCGAGCAAGGCGATCGGGGTCGAAACCCACCGCTTGAGGAGGCGTTTTTGGCAGAAAATCGCCGCCGAACAGGGTTGAAGTAAAAAAAAATATGGCATAAAAAAGCTGCATTTTTCCTCCACCAGGGACGAATATGTCCATTTTGCAATATTTTTTGGTCGGTGTCCAAAACAGATGTGAAACCCTTGTTGCCTATGTCTTGGACGACCCTATCAAAAAAAAATTTAATGAAGCAGAGAAGGTGTCGAATTACCAAGACTGCCAGGGGTTCGTCAAGCTCTTTTTTTGCAACGATGTCATGAATTTTCTTTTGTGTAAAAACTCTTGCATCTTTCAGTAAAGATCCAGTATCATTTTTATGGGACCGTAGCTTAGGTGCATTCTGCCCGGAAATAAGCGTGGCGATTTATTGATTTCCCTATATTCGGTCTCCCCACAAGGGTCTGCCAAAATTTCAATGGCAGGGCATCAACTTCGGAGGATTTAGAATGAAGAAACTTTCTCTGGCTCTGGTCTGTGCTCTGTTCGCCTTTATGGGCTTTGCCCAACCCACCGCACTCAAGAGCGACGCGTCTGTTGCCGCCGCCGCACGTGCCTTTTTGCGCGGCAATCAGAATCTGGTCGACAACGATGTCGACTACCAAACGCTGAGCGTACACGACGGTGTCATGGGCAAAACTCACGTCCGTTTTCAGCCTATCCTTAACGGTTACCCTGTTTACGGCCAACATGTGATCGTACATGCCGATCGCCACACCGGCGAAATGTTCGGCATTACCGGTAAAGTAGCCGAGCCTTTCGAACAACCCCTCCGCAAAAAGCCCGCCGATCCCAGCCGGGCCCTGATCGATGCTCTGGATCACCTGGGCGTTGGTAAGTTCAAACTGGTCGGCAACATGGAAGCTGCCTACGTGGTCACCCGCCATAATGAAGCACCCGTTTTTACCTTTATGGTGGAAGTATCTTACGAAACCGAAGCCGGTCCCGCCCGTGACCGCCTGTTCCTGGAATCCGTTTCCGGCAAACTGGTGACCCGTCATCCTCAAATTCACACCGCGCGTAACCGCAACACCTATGACGCCGGCAACGGTACCAGCCTGCCCGGTTCCCTGGCTCGTAACGAAAGCAGCAGCGCCTCCGGCGACACCTGCATCGACAACGCTCACGATTACGCGGGCGACACCTACGACTACTTTTTCCAGGTCCACGGCCGTGACTCGCTGAACGGCAACGGCATGACCCTGACCTCTACCGTTCACTACAGCAGCAACTACAACAACGCATTCTGGAACGGTTCTCAGATGGTTTACGGCGACGGCGACGGCAGCACCTTCAGTTGCTTGTCCGGTGACCTGGATGTTGTGGGCCACGAGCTGACTCACGGCGTAACCGACTTCACCGCCGACCTGGTCTACTCCTACGAGTCCGGTGCTCTGAACGAAGCCACTTCCGACATCATGGCAGCCGCCATTGAGTCCTGGAAGGGCGCAAGCAGCGCCGACGTCTGGAAGATCGGTGAGGACATCTACACTCCCGGTACGCCCGGCGACGCACTGCGCTATATGAACGACCCTCAGCAGGGCGGCGATTACGACTACTATCCCACTCGCTACACCGGTTCTGCCGACAACGGCGGGGTTCACTGGAACAGCGGCATCGGCAACCTGTTCTTCTACCTGCTGTCCGAGGGCGGTACGCACCCCCGCGGCGCTACCAGCAACGTGGTCGGCGCTATCGGTATCACCAAGGCCGCTGCCATCTGGTACCGCGCCCTGGTAACCTACATGGGCCCCAACACCCAGTTCGCCGACGCTCGCGCCAACACCCTGCAAGCGGCTGCCGACCTGTACGGCTCCGGTTCCAACGAGTACACCCAGGTTGGTAACGCTTGGACGGCTGTAGGCGTCGGCGGCTCCGGCGGCGGCTCCGGCGGCGAGTTGACCAGCGGCGTTGCCGAGTCCGTTGCAGACACCACCCCCGGCACCATGCGCCAGTTCTACATCGACGTACCGGCCAACGCTTCCGACCTGACCGTTTCCATCAGCGGCGGCTCCGGCGATGCCGACCTCTACGTTCGTCGCGGTTCCCAGCCCACTACCGGCACCTACGACTGCCGTCCCTACCTGAACGGCAACAACGAGTCCTGCCAGTTCTCCAGTCCCGCGGCAGACCGCTGGTACATCGGTGTTCGCGCCTACTCCACCTTCTCCGGCGTCAGCGTGACCGCAACGGTTACCGCCGCCGGCGGCGGCTCCTGCGGCGGCTACGACTCCGCGAGCAACCTGAGCGCGAGCAGCGGCAACTGGCTGCGTTACACCGGTACGGTTGACGCTTGCGCCACTTCCCTGGAAGTTGCCGTCAGCGGCGGCTCCGGCGATGCCGACCTCTACGTCCGCTACGGCGCCGAGCCCACCACTTCCGATTACGACTGCCGTCCCTTCAAGTGGGGCAACAACGAGACCTGCACCATCAGCAATCCTACTGCCGGTACCTGGCACTACGGCATCCGCGCCTACAACACCTTCTCCGGCCTGACGCTGACGGAAGACATCCAGTAAGCCTTTAACCAATACACTCAAAATTCCGGGGGCCCGTTTTTCGGGCCCCTTTTTCATTTCCGCTCGGACACACGCATCTTGCGCGGGACCGGGGCTTGCGTGTCTTGCAAAGAAAGTGGTATAAGCCTTCAGCCGCGATGCTTCGCGGAACGGAGTTGTGTAATGTGGCCGAGACACCATGAACCCCTGGTCATCCTGGCCCCCATGGACGGGTACACCAGCCCGCCTTTTCGGCGTTTTATCAAGGCTGTTGAACCTCGTGTGCTCTTATTCAGCGAGTTCCTGCCCGCCACTACCATCGCTCGGAAGCCCGCCCTGGCCGAGAAGTTCTTCAAGATCTATCCCGATGAAGAACCCGTCGTCATCCAACTCTACGGGAAGGATGCCGAACACTTCAAAATTTCCGCCAAACTGGCTGAAGACCGCGGCGCCGCCGGGGTGGATATCAATATGGGCTGCCCCGCCAAGAAGGTCGTCGCGCACCAACACGGCTCCGCCCTGATGAAGAATATCGACCTGGCTTGTCGCATCATTGCCGAGATCAAGGCCGCGGTCTCCATTCCGGTTACCGTCAAGACTCGCTTGGGCTGGGAAAATGCCGACAACCTGATTCCCTTCTCGCTTCGCCTCCAGGAAGAGGGCCTGGACGCAATAACCATTCACGGACGCACCTATCAGCAGAAATTCGAGGGCGTCGCCGACTGGCAACCCATTTACGCCTTGAAGGAAGCCCTGACCATCCCGGTGTTCGGCAACGGCGACATCGACAGTCCCGAGCGCGCCCGCGCCTGGCTCAACAACCTGGACGGGGTCATGGTGGGCCGCGCCGCCATTGCCGATCCCTGGCTGTTGCAACGCATCTGCGACGCCTTCGCCGAAACACCGACCGCGAATACCTTTAAACCCTTCAGAGACAAACTGCCCTATTGGAAGCAGTTCGCGGCCATGTCGGTCGAAGGCGGCGAGGAATTCCGGGCCTGCTGCGCCTTCCGCAAGTACCTGGTGCGCCTGGTTCGCGACCTGGGACTCTCGACGGAAGTACGCAAACAAGCGGTATCGGTAAGTACCCTCCAAGAGATTTGGGACGTGCTGAACCTGTTCGCATCCCAGGAAGAAACCGCCGCGGTGGTTACCTAGAGTTCGGCTAATGCGAAAATTCGATAAACGGCATGAGAGCAAATAAAAACCGTGGTGATTCGTTATCAGCCAAGCGTAATCTTGTCATGTTCTATCTTGAGACGGCCTTCTTTCTCAACCGTTTGGAGAATCTTCTCCACACAGGACTTTGCCTTGGCAGTAGTCCGCTGGAAACCGAGAATGGAAAGCGCCTCGGAAATCGCTTCATCTCTGGTTAGAGTGAAGGACGTGTTTACAGCCGTCACCAGTGCGAGTGCAACTTCTTCCGGTGGAACCAAATCGATTTTCTTATAGGCTGACGGCAGTTGCCCTCGATCTCGTAAAGCTACCTTTCTTTCCTGATCTTGATAAAGAAACTCCCCGGATAAGAAGAATTTCCCCAGATGATGTCCGTATTTAACCGCCGAAAAAACCTGGTCCAATATTCGTGCCCCTGTTCGAACAAACCCGGCCGTTTCGGTGATTCTTTTTGCCGCTTCTCTGACATGCAACGGACCTTCTACCTCAAGAATGGTTTGAAGACAATTGCAAAGCACATCCAGGCTCAACTCGTGGATTTCACATTTGTAGGGAATGTTCAGTGAGTCGGATGCCAGGGTATATGGGGCGGCGTAGGTTACCGTTGCCTCTTTCCTGGCGCCCCGCTGAATGCGCGGGACAGTTGCACTTCTCTCACTTGACTCGGTATGGTTATTTTCCAGCTCTCGATAGTAGAAAAGGGCGTTTTCAATTGCCTGTTTTAGACGTTTGATTTCGTTTTGCTTTTCGCGATACCAATCGGTACTCCATATACGGTGAAAGCGCCACCCAAGGCCTTCCAACACGCTTTGACGTAGACGGTCACGGTCCCGAGCATTGGCAGAACTGTGATAACCGGCGCCGTCACATTCGACGGCAAGAATGTAACGTCCCGGCTTTTCGGGATCGATTACGCCGATGTCGATATACAAACCGGCAGAACCAACCCGCGGCTCAACATCATAACCCAGTTGTCGAATTGCATCGACGACATCATCCTCGAAGGGCGAGTCGGTATCTTTACCCGTTTCTTTGCGGGTTTCCAAGGCTCCGGTTTCTGCAAAACGCAGAAAGTTCTTCAAGGCTCGGACACCAAGCGGACTTGTTGCTTTGGTTGATAGATCATCGGCGGTGAAGTTACAAAAAACCACCATGGACAAACGTGCTCTGGTAATCAATACATTGAGACGCCGCTCCCCACCCTCGCGATTGAGAGGCCCGAAACTTCGAATGACCTTGCCGGAATCGGTGCGGCCATATCCGACACTTATGAAAATGGTATCCCGTTCGTCACCCTGGACATTTTCCAGGTTTTTCACAAAGAAGCTTTCTAAAGCTCCCGGGTCAAAAAAATCTTCACAGCTTGAATCCTTACGACGTAATCGCTCCAGTTCAAGAAGAATACAATCTCTTTGCACTGAGCTGAATGCAACCACCCCAAGTGTTAATTGAGGGGTCAGACGAGCGTGCTTCATAACGGCTTCTGCCACCGCAACCGCCTCGATGGGATTGGTGCGAGAGCCTCCTCGCTCATAGATTCCATAATCAATGTGCTCAAAGCTAAGCCCGCCGGCCTGAGGGTTCACGCCAGGGCTTGGAAAAATCATCAGCTTACTTTCATAAAATTCCTGATTGGAGACTGCAATCAGAGAATCGTGACGGCTTCTGTAATGCCATCGCAACAACCGCTCGGGCGCGCCTTGAGCCAGAAACATGCTTAAAATGCTTTCTATGTCCGCGGTCATGCTCTCCTCGGCCTCTTCATCATCCAATAAAAGCGATTTACTGAAAAAATCCGTAGGGGGCATTTGTCGCGTATCTCCCACGACAACAACTTGTTTTCCTCTTAAGATAGGCCCGATTGCATCGACCACCCTGACCTGACTCGCTTCATCGAATATCACCAGGTCAAAATCTATCGTGCCCTGAGCAAGGTATTTCGCCACGGACATCGGGCTCATCATGAACACTGGTTTTGCCTGTTGTATCGCTCGGCCGGCTTGGGCAATTAAACGACGAATAGGCATATGTCGCCGTTTCTTATTCATCTCTCTCCGCAATACTGCCATTTCACCGGCCCCGCTCATAACGGGAATCTGTGCATGGTGTTTTTCCACCAGGGATTCCTGTGCATGGCGAAACAGATGGATATCTAATTCCCTGAATTCCTCGATTACCCTCTCGTGGTGGGTTCGATCGAAGTTTTTAATGGTTTTACATGTTTTGTAGGCTTCATGGACAAGTCCTCCATACCACCCGGTTTTTAGGGTAGAGAGCAATAAACCCGGGTCTTGACGCCAATTAAAGGACAATTGGCCGATTTCACCCAACCCCTTTTCTTGAAGTTCCTTGCGCAACCTGTTGTAATGAGTTACCGGGTAGATTTCTTTGAGATGCTCTGTCCACTCACTGACCGTTTTCTGCAAACTCTTTAACTCGAGACGTTCGATCCCCGGATCCTCTTCGCCGTTAAAGGGAGTTTCCAATATCGCCGCGGCCCGGTTGATAAAACTCGGGATATGATCACAGGTTTCCTTCATGCTTTGTATCCGCTCAGCCCTGTCCCCTATTTCCGCTCCTGACTCCAGCTTGCGCGGCAATTCTTTGAGGCGCGGGGCTTTTGCAATTTCTTCATAAAGACCAATCACCCAACCGGCGCATCGGCTCAAGGCTTCCCAATCGCTTGAAACACCTTGCCATTTCACGCCGAACAATTTATCGCCCAAAGGTTCCTCGGCAAGGTATTGCTTTTTTAAACTCTGGTATTTCAAGATATCGTCCAACAACCGAATGCACTCTTCAGTCTCAACGGGTAAACTTTGAGTGAGTAACCCTTGAAGATTGCTCTTTGCCTTCCAAAATGCCGGTGAAAGGAATCGCCACCATCGTCTGCCGGTCGATACCCATACCTGCCGCGTAGTCAGCAAATCAGCATCCCAAGCTTGATCGATTACCTGATCATTGCGGCGTCTTTTCAGCAAGCTCATTTCTTTTCCATTGGACAAAAGAGACAGAATGTTTTGACGCTTTGCTTGCCATTCATCGGAGACAAGCTTGATACCGGTTAGATCAGGAGACATCAAAATTTTTTGGGCGATTCGGAAAAGTTCTCCGATTTCAAAAAGAGTCCCTGGATTCGGGACTCCCAAGATCGAGGCCAATTCATTACTTTCTCGTTGGCAGGCGCTCAACAACTCGTTTGCTTTTTGTAATTGATCTCGAGCCTGTTTTTCCTCAACCGGTGAAAAATGGGTCAAACTGGATAAAGCAAAGACATTATCAACGGCAGGCCCCAACTTCCTGAGGTGATCCACCAATTTACCTATGAGGGCGCAGGCTTCAAGATAGGTTTCATGGTCCCAGTCTCTCATCATTTGAAAGTTTAGTTCAGGAATACGGTGACCGGCGGCTTCTTGCCCGAGTTTGGACAGTTGTCCCAAAGCGCTGATGTAGTTGATTCCCGCGTTTAACACGGGTTGGTTGACCTGCGTGCAATAGGTATCCAAATATTGGCGTAACTGCTTGTAAAGCTTCTTTTCAAGTGAGCGATCGGCAATGTCCGGTTCACCTAATTCAAGGGTTTGCCTCAAATCTTCCAAAACTGCTCGCTTGTTGCTTTTGTGACTGTGTAACTCCAATACGGCGTCACCCAGATGACATTCATCCAGACGACGCTTGACGACCTCCAAGGCGGCCATTTTTTCAGCAACGAATAGAACGGTTTTGCCGTCGGCTAAAGATTCGGAAATGATGTTTGTAATGGTTTGAGACTTTCCCGTACCCGGGGGACCCTGAATTACCAGATGAGAACCCTTTTTGACGACCTTCACGGCTTCCGTCTGGCTTGAATCGGCATCTTTGACAAGGTGCATATCTGCCAGATCGGAACAGGAGTCCGACTCGTGGCTCTCTCCTTGGAATGATCCGGAAAACCCTTCACCTAAAAGACCCGTCAAAACGGGGTGATTCTCCGGTTGCTTATCGGCCGGCCAATTAGCCTGATCGAGGTCCTGATACATTTGGAATTTTCCGAATGAGAAAAATCCCAGGGCCATTTCATTTTCCAGGATATGCCAACGGGGTTCATTCTGAATGCACTCCTCCAATGCCCGATAGTAAGCCTGGACATCCAACTCCTCGCCGAATTGAGGTAACTCAAGTTGAAACTCTGTCTTCAGCTTCGCTTCCAAAGTGAGGTTTGGGGAAAGATCGGCAAGTGTATAGCTGATTTTGAAACGCTCTTTCGCGGTATTTCGGACCAACTCAACCGGAACCAAAATCAAGGGAGCCTTTCGGGGCATATCGGAATTTTTGTCTTCAAACCAAACAAGAAAGCCAAGTGCCAAAAATAAAATATCCACCCCTTGTTCCTGGTAGTAGGTTCTGGCTTCACCGGCTATTTTCACAAGAAGTTTGTCCAGCTGGTCGGCGCTTAACTTGGTCTGGAGCCTGGTATCGGTATGTCTTTTATCACCAAACATTTCTTCAAGCAGTTTTGGTAAAGGACGAGTGTTATCGATCTGCTCATATTCATCAATCAATTCATTGGGAACCGGGGAAAAGGTCATGGATTTTTGTTTATCAACCAGCAGACGAAAGACTTCATGGGAGATTTCGTCAACAATCTCGAGGCTCTTCGCTCTACGAGGAAAGTGAAGGAGGGTATTGCCTCTTAACCCCATATCCAATAATTCGAGCCGACTTGTCTCCAACTTTTTTCGGATCAGTTCCATAGATTTATTCTCCAAGAAGCATTTTACCAATCTATCATTGTGGAATCCTTCATTTGGCGATGAAGCGGCCTCTGCTGGATCATTCGCAAATAGTAGATTATAAGGAGCTGCGACTAATTGTCTTGCCCTGTAAATATTGAAAATAACCATACAGAGCGGGCAAGCTTTAGTCAAGTACTCATTATGCTGCTTAACACCGCTGGAGAAGGTCGGCCCCAATTGGATGCTGTTCTCATGGTGGTCTAATCAACCCCGGGGTAGGCAGAAGGATTTCTCAAATCGATCTTGGGTTGATACCTCGACATTTTACCGAGTTCCGAGTTCAATACCCCGACACTCATGTCATTGATTTCTATGGGTGAAAAGCGAAGCAGCACCGGCCGCGAATGTCTTTAAACCCTTCAGAGACAAACTGCCCTATTGGAAGCAGTTCGCGGCCAT
>JASJCB010000238.1 GCA_030066195.1 Acidobacteriota bacterium | reverse complement strand
CCGTCACTGTTCCGGCTTCAGGTCTTTTTACGTAGGGGCTTGCTCACCCTACTGCTTTGCTTCAGTAACCTCCTTGTCGTAGTCGTAACCTTTGAATTGGACGCGGAAGAAGATGGAGTAGAGCACCGGCACCACGCCCAGGGTCAAGAAGGTGGCAAAAGCCAGGCCGAAGATGATGGTGATGGCCATCGGTTCGAACATGGGACCGCCGCCCGTCCATAGGGGGACCAATCCGGCCAGGGTGGTGACGGTGGTCAACAGGATGGGTCGGAGGCGTCGTTGCGAGGCCTCGATGATCGCTCGTGGCGGGGCATGACCGTTTTCAGCGATCTCCAATTTGATGCGGTCGATCAACACGATGGCGTTATTGATGACGATCCCCATCAGTGAGATGATCCCCAGGAAGGCCATAAAGCCCAGTTGCGCCTGCGTGATCAGCATGCCGATCACCACGCCGATGATACCCAGCGGCAGGGTCGCCATAATGATGATGGGTCGACGGAACGAGTTGAACTGACCCACCAACAGCAGAATAATGATCATACCCGCGATGGGCAGTTTCACCCCGATCGATTCCTGCGATTCGGAGGAGCTTTCGTTTTCGCCGCCCAGTTCGAAGCGATAGCCGGGCGGCAACTCCGCGGCCATGGCTTCCAGGCTCGGCTTCAATTGATTCTCCACCTCGGTCGCCGTAACGCCGGGAACCAGCTTACACAAAACCATCACGGTACGCAGGCGGTTGCGGCGCTTGATCAGCGGAGCTTCCCAAACCACCTCGATATCGGCGATCTGGCGCAGGGGTACGGCAGTCCCGGTCGCTTGGGCATAGACCGTCAATTGTTCCAGTTTGCTGAAGTCCTGACGGTCGCTGAGGGAAGAGCGCAGGACAATGGGAATGGTTTTATCGTCCTCACGGAACTGGGTGGTCTCCAATCCGCTCAGAATGGTTTGCAGGCTGATCGCAATATCCTGGCTGCTTAGCCCGGCCCGTCTGGCGCGCGCCTGGTTGACCCTGACCATCATCTTCTTGGCCCGCGGGCCCCAGTTATCGTCGATATTGATCGTACCGGGAATTCGCTTCAACTCTTCCTTGACGTTGGCGACCAGTTCGAACAACTGCTCGGTTTCCCTACCGGAGATGCGCACCTCGATGGGGTTGGTGACCGGGGGACCCTTGGCCAGCGGCTGGGCGTTGAACAGGGCGTCGGGGAAGTTCTCGCGCACGAACGCGGCCAGGTCGTCGATCATCTGCCGTGAGACGCGGTAATCGTTGACGTTGATAATCCAATAGGCCAGGCCGGGCGTGGGCGGATCGGGCGCATAGGTGAGGATGAAACGGGGAGCGCCCTCGCCCACGAAGGTGGCCCAGTTGGTTACCCCGTCCTTGCCGTCACCGGCCTTCAGTTTTTCCTTGATGAAATTATCGATGCGCCGCACCACCCGGCTGGTTTCCTCGATGGCCGTCCCGGTGGGCAGTTCCATCTTGGCGGTCAGCATGGGCTGGTCGCTGTCTGGGAAGAATGATTTGGGAATGTAATTGAATCCTTGCAAGGATACGAAGAAGGTGCCGTATGCCAGGACCAGTGCGAGCAGGGGAAAACGCAGGCCCAGCATCAGGATCTTGCGGTAGAAGTGGTAGAAAGCCGAATTATAGGCTTCGCCCTCCCGCTGTTTTACTTTCAGGTAGACGGCGCAGAGCATGGGGATGAGGGTCAGCGCCATCAGCCAGGAGCAGAGCAGGGCAATGGTAACCACCTTGAACAGCGAGGCGGTGTACTCACCCGTGGCAGACTCGGCCAGGAAGATGGGCAGAAAAGCGGCACTGGTGGTAAGCGAGGAGGTAAGCAGCGGAATCTTGAGCTCGGAAGCCGAGCGTACCGCGGCCTCGATCGGCTTGACGCCGCCGGCCATCTGCACCATACACGATTCGCTCATCACAATGGCGTTGTCCACCAGCAGCCCCAGTGAAATGATCAAAGCGGCAAGGGAGATCTGGTCCAAACCGATATCGAAGAAAGCCATCAAGAGGAATGAAGCCAGGATGGTGGCGGGAATCAAGGTAGCCACAACAAGACCGGTGCGAACTCCCAAGAACAGGACCATGGTGATAATGACAACACCGACGCTCTGTAGCAAACTGTTGGAGAAGTTGCGAATGGTCTTGTCCACTTCCGCGGGTTCGAAGGCCACCACGTCGAACTGGATACCGATGGGATAGGCGCCTTCCAAACGACGCACCGCGGCCTTGACCTCGTTGCCCAAGTCGATGATATTACCGCCGTCGCGCATGGAAACGGCCAGACCCAGGGCAATCTCGCCGGAACTGTACATCTCGCGGTTGGGCGGGTCGATATAACCACGCGTAACCTTGACCATATCGCGCAGGTAGATCACCTCGGAGCGGCCCGGCAGGGTGATGATGGAACTGGAGATTTCGTCTACCGATTCGAAGTTACCCGTGGGTTCAAGGAAGATGCGTTCCTCGTCCACGCGAATGGAACCGCCCGGCGTCAGGATGTTTTGCGAGGACAGGATCTGTTGGAACTCGTAAGGGGTGAGATTCAATCTGGCCAGACGGGCATTATCGTATTCCAGGAAGATACGCTCTTCCTGATCGCCGACGACATCGACCTTGGCCACGTTGTCCAACAGCAGCAGTTCGTCGCGCGCTTGATCGGCAACATCCTTCAACTCTGCATAGGAGAATCCGTCGCCCATGATGGACACGATGATGCCGAAGACATCGCCGAACTCGTCATTCACATAGGGGCCGCGGATACCCTCGGGCAGGTTGGGCGTTTCGCGCTCGACTTTACGCCGCAGGTTGTCCCAGATGGGCCGCATCTCGGTTTCGCTTTCCTTGATGTCCACGAAAATGATCGACACGCCGGTCTTGGACGTGGAGCTTACCGTATCCAGTTCGGGGATTTCCTGGATGGCCTTTTCCAAGGGATCGGTAACCAGTTTCTCCACCCTTTCAGGGCTGGCCCCGGGAAAGAAGGTTTGGATCATGGCCGTTCGAATAATGAACCCCGGGTCCTGGCTGCGCGGCATGCTCTGGTACGACATAAAGCCGCTGGCCAGGACAATGGCCAGGATGGTGTAGGTAACGCGTGATTTGGATATGGCGGTCCGGGTAATATCCACGAGTTACTCCTTTGCTTTCGGCAGCTTGACGGTCATGCCCTCGGTAATGAACCGCGTTCCGGCCACAATCAGTTGTTCACCCTCGGTCAGGCCGGAGATGATTTCCATGCCTTGGGCAGTCAACTCACCGACGGTCACCGGCTTCTTGACCACCTTGGCCAGGCCCTCGGCCTCGGGTTGGACCACATAGACGAAGCTGCCGTCGATCACCGCCTTGGGTCTTACGTAGATCTTGGAATCGTCCTCGCTGCTGCCGAAGATCATGGAAACCTCGGTTGCCATGCCCTGGCGCACATCCGCGTTGGGGTCGTCCAGGAGCGCGGTCACCGGGTAGGTGGTGGCAAAGCTGCCGGAGGCGACGCCCACCTCGATAATGGTGGCCCCGAACTCCTTGCCGGGAATGGCGTCGAATTGAACCGTGACGCTGTCCCCGGGCTTGATTTCGCTGACCAACTGCTCGGGCACCACGAAAATGGTTTCCGGCCGCGAACCCGCGTTGAGGGTGACGATGGCCTGGCCGGCCTGCACGTTTTCGTTTACCTCGGCGTTCACCTGGGCAATAACGCCGTCCAGAGGCACCGGCAGCCGGGTGTAGCTTAATTGGGACCGCGCCAGTTCCAACTTCTTCGTGATGGACTGGACCTGGGCTCCGGCCGATTCCATGGAGGCGCGCGCGGCGTCCAGGTCATTGATGCTGACATTGTTGTTTTCGTACAACCCGCGCAGGCGCTCGTAGGTGGCGGCGGCGTTGCGGCTCTGGGCCTGGGCCTGGCGCAAGGAAGCTTCCGCATCGTCCACTTGCAGACTGTAATCGGTAGGATCCAACTCGGCGATGATGTCGCCTTTTTTGACGCGATCGCCCAACTTGACCTTCAGCGATTTGATGGTGCCCGATACCCGGAAACTGAGTCTGGACTCCAAACCGGCGCGAGCGCTGCCGCTAAAGGTGCGTACTCGGCGCCCACCGCCGGCAGCCACTTCTTCGGTGCGCACGGGGCGAATAATTTCCTCGAATTGTTCCTCTTCCTTACCACAGGATATGGTAAGTAGCACTAACATCACACAGATCGATAAACGCATGCTGCCTCCCTTAGCGGAACCGGCTGAAATATTCGTCGAGTCTTCGGAAGAACGCTTCCCGGTCTTCGGTGGAAATGAAATAGTCGAATTGACCCGTGGCGCGTTGGAACTCCATGAGCGCCTGGAAGAAAACGTATTCGGCATTGGCCGCGGCCTGGCGGGCGACCAAAACCGAGTTCTGCGCATCCAGCAGGTCGATGCTGGTGGCCACACCCTTGGCGTAAGAGTCTTCCACCAGTTTGAAGTTCTTCTCTGCCGCCTCGGCCGCCTCGTTGCGAAGCTCGATGGCGACCGCGGAGGTCGCGACCTCCTGCATCCCGGCGCGTACGCGCAACTCCAATCCGTTGACCGCGGCGCGGCGCTGTAATTGGATTTGCTCCAGTTGAATGCGGCTGATCGCCAGGTTGGCCTTGCGCCTGCCCCCGTCGAAGAGGGGCAGGTTGAAGTTCAACGCGGCGTTCCAGGAAGTTTCCTCGGGCAGACCCAGTTCGATGGGCGGGATGCCGGGTATGGCGATCGTGCCGGGATCTTCCTTGCGTTGCACGATCTGGTTCAACTGGGCCTGAAGGCTGACCGTGGGCAGGTAGAAACTGCGGCGGTTGGCCGTTTCTTCCCGCTCGCGAACACGAATCAAGGCGTCTATCTGAGCCAACTCGGGCGCCATGGCAATGGCCTCTTTGACCATGAAACCCCGGACGCGTTCGAAATCCTGCGCATTGTCCACATAGGGTCCCAACTTGCCTAACCCGGTGCGCAAACGCGGGTCGAATCGATTAGGCGGAACGGCTTCGACCCAGGCCTCCTGTTCGAAATCAAGGATTTCATTGAGGAAATAGAGCGCGGAGTGCGCCTCGTTCTTCGCGGTAATCGCATTCAAGCGGTCGATAGCGAGCTGGGATTCCCAACGGAAGACCTCCGCCGGATTACCGATGCCCACATCGCGCCGCACCACGGCGGTCTCCAGGTTGGAGCGGGTCAAATCCAGGTTTTCCCGCTGGATGCGGTAGAGGGTGCGCGCCTGAAGGTAGATTAGAAAGCGGTTGGAGGCATCCAGGGCCACATCCAGCTTTTCTATCTCGAAGGCTTTTTCGCGGGCAACCTGGGCGTCTTCCTGAATGGTAATCGCCGCGTTGACCGCGTCGGAATAGATGAGTTGGGTGGCCGTCAGTTGTGCGGTGGTGCTGCTCTCCGGCTGGTTACCCAAGGAGTTGGCGGCGGTGTCGCTGTCCACCTGAAGATAGGTAACATCGGCGTCCAACGAGGGCCGCTTGCGAGCCTTGGCCAGTTCGATCTCCTGCCTGCCCAACTCCAGTTCGCGTTCCTGGGCGCGTAGCGAAGGATTGACGGCCACGGCTTTCTGAACGGTTTCCTCCAGGGTCAGCTTTCGGCCGATATCCTCCGGCTCCTCGTTCAACAATTCCGCATCGATCTGAAGATCCCAGGAGGGGAACCAGCCGATGGCGCGCGCGGTCTTCATGTTGATGCTCAGCTTGGCGTTTTCCTTGAAGAGTACGGGCAAATCCTCGGGTTTTTCACCCAACAGAACCCGCTGGATATTGATGGCCTGACGGCGGAACCAGCGCACGCGGTCACTCTCGGGCGACAAACCGGAAAGGGCGCCCAGGGCAACCTCGTCTCGGCCCGACATGGAGAAGTTCAACAGTTTCCGCGCCGCGAGACCGTCAAAAAACTCTTTTCTTTGGATGCTCGAAAGGCGGACCTGCGGCGTTACATACACCATCTCGGCATCATCCGGAATCCTGGCCAGGGTTTCCTTGGGCTGAGCGGTGGCGGGGACGATGATCACTTGAACATCGGTCGTTTGGAAGCTTGCCTCGACAAAGGTCCTCATGCCGGGAATCGACTCCAGGAACAGGTCGGAAACCACGATGTGCACCGATTTGATGGGTTTGATGCGCTGCATGACGGCCAGATCGCGGACTACATTGGCCGGGGTCATGACGAAATTGAAATTGGCCTTGGCGCTGGTGCCCGCGTCGTCGATGGGATAGATCCCCAATTCGGCGCCGATGGCAAAAGGCGAGAACACGGGTTTGGAAAAGTCCCCGTATTGGGCGGCCACCACGCAGGACAGAACCCCGACACAGATCACCATGTCCACCTCTTCATCGGCAAGCAGGCGATTCAAATTGGCTTTGATCTTGTCCAGATCGTATTCGGAATTCAGGGCGTAGGTCTCCGGGAAGTTGACCTTGTAGTCGCGCTTCAGAAGAGCAAAGATCTCGGCTTTCATGGCTTCGATAACGCTTTGGCTTAAATATTCGGATGGTCCGTCAATAACCATGCCGAATGTCACTTCGCGCTCCTGTCCGATCAAAAAACCGTTGCCGATCAGCAACAGCAAGAGAAAACGTTTCATCGGTACATCCTGTTTAGAGAAGTCTCGGGAGGGGTAGTAGCGGTTTAAGTCATTATATGGGGATTCTAGACGATTGGTCGAAGGCAATTGCATTCTTCCCCAGACAGTCCTTTAAGTCAAGTATTCACCGATGCCTGACCGGGAACTTGCCAAAGCCCCGCAAAAAATGTTCGGAAATAAATCGAATGCTCCAAAAACCGATATATGTTGATGTAGGCAAAACCAGCGTATCCAACCCAAAGAATTTAGGCGACAGATCGACCCGTCCGGCGTAACGCGAAATCGCCGACGTGAAAGCCCGGATCGAGGAACGCCGGGTGTAATGTCGCATGTTCCCAGGCTGTGAGCAAGTTGTCGTAGGAACCTGTTGGGCAGAGAACCATGAACCTGATCCGCCGAAATGGGCGTATCGTGAGGCTCACGATGCGCCCATTGATCGCTTTGGACACGACAGTGCGTCTCGCGACGCGCCCAAACCTGCCGAGCACCGTCTTGAGATCCGCAACAATGCGCCCAGAACAAATCGGCACAACCTTTTGGATATGTTGTTCGGCTTTTTTACGCCTGGAACAGGCATCTACATTGTTTTATGATTGTTTTTACGGATTTGGATTGATTTTTGGTTTGAAGCCATAGCGGCCGCAACTGCCAAGGCGCCGTCAGCTCCACTATGAGTTATCCCGGAACCTGGAGAACCGGGCCTCGATCATCGCTGCCTTGCCCAATCCGGCAGCCCTTTTGTCTATCCCGGCTCTGGTGTTCAGGGAAACAAAGTCGAATTTCGAGTGGATACCGCGGAGGCGAAATACCATACTCTCTGGTTTGACGCCTGAGAAGAAACAAAGCCTTTCCGAAGAAATTGCAGGGGCTTATGAGCTTACAGAATGTGAAACACTATCGTACTTTTGAGGTGCCGACTAATTCTGCTTTCTTTACTTGCATGTAGATATCTTTCCTTTCTCGTGGAGCTCCTGTCTTGGAATTTCAGCGCATTTGTGTGTGGTCGGCATTATTTTTTTTCAAAACATCTTTACACGCCCGGTGGTTTACTCCTACAATGGGCCTGTTATTTTCCGAGCCTTCTCAAGAGGGCTGCTAAAAATCAATTTATTTAGGTGCACCTACTTTGGTGTTTATCCTAATTTTATTTCGGGAAATTCGATACGCGGTTTAGATTTTATGGGACTATGAATTCATCCCATGCATTCTTCAATGACATTACTCTAGATATAGATAGAAGGAAAAGACCGTGAATTGGGTGTTGCTTTGGCTTGCCCTCGCTCCGTATTCCCCCGCGGAGAACGGAAAGCCAATCATTGCTGTTCCGTCTCTACAATCAGTTGTCTTGACAGGATTTACTCGAGCCTATGCCGCGCTGGACCTGGCCGCCGAGGTTGCGGGGAAGTGTACCTGGGTAGTCGGTGACGTGGGCGCTGTCCTGGATGACGAAGGGCAGTTCGCCAGGTTGGATGACACCTTCATCCAACTGGATCTGGCGCGGAATCACGCGGAGCAGGAGCGCCTTCAGAGCAGGATCGATTTTCTGGCTGGAGACATGAAGCGCTTCGAGGATTTGCTGGAGCGACGTACGGTTTCCCAGGCCCTGTGACCCAAGACCTGCCTGGCGCTTATGGCTGCCTCAACCGTAGCCGCCGTCTTGATTGCGGGCCTGTCTTTCAGCGGGCGCGCCGCACTGATTAACGTGCGCTTTTTCCCCGATAATTACAACCGCTACCTGGTCGAACTGGAAGCGCCCGCCGGCGTCACCATCTTCGAGACCTCGGAGACCCTGAAAGCAATGGCCGGGCGCATTCTGGCCTGGGGCCCCGGCAAGACCACCTCGGTTGAAGGTTTCGCGGGGTTGATGACCGACGAGGATCATGCACAGCACTTCAGCCATAACATCGGGTACCTTGCCGTGGACCTGCCGCCTTTGAATGAGCGCCGCTTTGACGACTACCCCGCCAATGATCCGATGGTCTGGCTGGACAGCGTGCGCAGCCAACTTCAGCCGCCCGAGGGTTGGCGATTGCGCGTGCGTCCACAACAGGAGGGGCCCTCCACCGGTCGGGATGTCAGCGTGCGCATCGTGGGCGCCGACACCCAAGCCGTGGAAGGTCTGGCCAAACGCATGGAAACTTTCCTTTCCAAGAACGCGCGCTTGAAAGAACACCTGGTCGACCTGAGAGACGACCGCGGTTACCGCAATCGGGTCTATCGTTATCGGGTCAAACAGAACCTGGCCCGAGAACATGGTATTTCACCGGTTGAAGTGGGCCGCTTGACCGCGGGCGTCATTCACGGCCGACTGGTCGGTGAGTTCCGCAACCAGGATGAACAGATTGACCTGCGCCTCAAGGTGGCCGGGGTTAAAGAGCCCGCCGATGCCGGCAGAATCCCCCTAATCGATCATCCCGTGGGTCCATTGACTCTGGACGAACTCAACGACACCCTGACCTTTCAGGAGCACGGCAGCTTAAACCGTTTCAACGGATACCGGGCCGTCACCTTCGGCGCCAACTTGCGCGCCGGCAGTCATCTTTCTCCGGCGGCAGTGGTGCACCACGTCCAACAATATTATGAAGACATTCGCGCCGACTTCCCGGGCGCGACCCTGGATTTCTCGGGTGAATATGCCGATACCCGCCGTTCGTTTACATCGCTTGCATATGCCTTTATTCTGGCTCTATTGCTTATCTATCTCATCCTGGCCACACAATTCCAAAGTTACCTACAACCCATGATCATTCTTTCCTCTGTGTTGTTTTCTTTTATTGGAATTGTTTTGGGTATTTTTGTGACAAGATCCGTGTTCACCATCAACAGCTTTATTGCGATGGTTGGTGTCACGGGGATCGTGGTCAATGATGCTTTGATCCTGGTCACGTTCATCAACGAACGCTACCGCGCGGGCCTCCCGCGAACTGAGGCATGCCTGGATGCGTGCCGTACTCGCTTAAGACCGATTTTGTTAACGACCCTGACCACGACGCTGGCCTTTCTTCCCATGGCCCTGGGCATTCCCGAACCCTCGCTTGTTTGGGGCGCCATGGCCACGGTGTTCGTTGCCGGCCTTTGCTCTGCAACATTTCTCACATTGTTCATCGTGCCCCTTGCATGGGATCTTCTGACCCCCGATTCAGCGACAAGGGCCCTCTGAAGGAGTTGCTGTACCCACGATAATCAACCCCCTAAACCTTTAACTCACTCAATACATGCAACAAGACTGTTGGACTTTTTTTGCTTGAATTTAATCGATTCATGTTTGGGATTAGTGTGTCTTGATTTGCTGATTTCTAAGTATACTCGTAGTCACTTTTTGTGACTAAAGTTAGGTATAGAAGATATTCTTGTACCTGAAATTGGACAAAAACTCGACAGCTTTATAACTATCAAAGAGGAGTGAATGTTAGTAATCCATGACAAAAATAAATGCAAAAACTACTTGATTTTCGATAAGCAAATCGATATTGTATAGCCAACAACGATACCGTGTTCCTCATACTATTTATTTGGGTTATTCCCAAGTTTATTCATGGCATTAGAGGGACACATTGATTCGATTATTACAGCAGCACATCGTGTATAGGACAGACGTATGCCGACAACGGTCCCGCCTCGCCAAAGGCAAGACGGGATGGTAACGGAATCCGTGTGCCTGAAGATGCGCGCCGCTGTCCCCTTGAGGAGAACACCATGAAGTTTGGGATGTTTATTGACTTGCAGTTACCCCGACCCTGGAAAGAGGGTGACGAGCACCGTCTTTTTCAAGAGTCCTTGGAACAGGTAGAACTGGGTGACCGTATCGGCATCGATTATGTCTGGGCCCAGGAACACCACTTCCTCGAAGAATACTGCCACTCTGCCGCCCCGGAGGTCTTCCTGGCCGCTTGCAGTCAACGCACCACGCAAATTCGTCTGGGCCATGGGATTATGGTGATGAACCCCAACTTCAATCATCCCGCCCGCGTCGCCGAGCGCATTGCCACGCTTGACCTGGTCAGCAACGGCCGGTGCGAGTGGGGCACCGGCGAATCCGGCACCCGCATGGAGTTGGAAGGATTCGGCGTCAACTTCGCCGACAAACGCCCCATGTGGGCCGAGGGCGTTCGCGAGGCGGCTCGCATGCTGACCATGTCGCCCTACCCCGCCTATCAGGGCCGCTACTTCAGCATGCCCACTCGCAACCTGGTGCCCAAGTCTTTGCAGAAGCCGCACCCGCCCATGTGGATGGCCTGCTCCAACCGCGACAGCTTGAAGTTGGCCGCCCGTCTGGGCCTGGGCGCTCTGACCTTTGCCTTCCTGAACTCCGAGGAAGCCAAATTCTGGGTGGATGAATACTACGAGACCTTCAAGAACGAATGTACCCCCATCGGTCGTACGGTCAACCCCAACATCGCCATGCTGAGCGGCTTCATGTGCCACGAGGATTCCATGACCGCCCTGGAGCGCGGTTTCAAGGGCGCTCAGTTCTTCACCTACGGCCTGGGCCACTACTGGCGCGACGGTCAACACCAGCCCGGTGTCAGCAGCCTTTGGGAGAACTTCGACGCCGGTCATATTCGCGCCATGGACTTCGCGGACAACGCGGCCAGGGCCAAGGCGGGCACCGGCGGGATCGGGTCGCCGGCCGAGATTGTAGAGAATTTCGCGGAACTGGAGAAGTCCGGTGTCGACCAGTTGATTTTGCTGCACCAGAGCGGCAACTACAAGCACAGCCACATCTGTGAGTCCCTCGATCTGTTCGGCAGGGATGTACTGCCTGAATTCATAGTGCGCGAGAAGGAACGTCAACGCAAGAAGGATGAGGAACTGGCGCCCTATATCGAACAGGCCCTTTCCAGAATTCCGCCCCTGGAGGAAATGGAAGAAGTGCCCACCTTCGACGCCTACCCCTGCTTCGGCATGGCCGAAACCACGCTGATGGTTACCGGAGGCCAAGCCGACAAGCCGCCTGTCTTCCTGGGCGTGGATCGCGGCGCCCTGGAAAAGGGTCGCATCGAGCTTTGCGACGATCCCGAGCAAAACTACCGCATCACGGGCAACGGTTGCAGCCTGCGCGATCAGACCATCCTGATCGTCGACCCGGTGACCACGGAGCCCTGCCCGCCGGACGTACCGGGTGAAATTTGGGTCTCGGGCCCCGGCATCACTCAAGGGTACTGGCAACGACCGGAAGCAACGGCTCGCGCCTTTCCCGTCAGAGACGGCGTGCGCTATCTGCGCACCGGTGACCTGGGTTTCATACGGGACGGCGAACTGTTTATCGGCGGTCGCCTGAAAGACGTGATCACCATTCGCGGCCGCCAGATCTACCCGCAGGACCTGGAACGCTCCTGCATCGAGAGTCACGACGACTTGAACCCCAACGGCACGGCCGCCTTCTCCATCCAGGGAAACGACGGTGAGGAGGTGGTACTGGTCGCCGAGGTAACCCGGCCTCGCCTGGAAGACCCCGATGCCGTTTTAAGCGCCGTTCGCACCGCCGTTGCCGATGAACACCAGATTCAACCCGCGGCCATTGTGCTGATCAGGGGCTTTACACTGCCTAAAACAACCAGCGGCAAGGTACAGCGCGGCGCTACCCGCCAAGCCTTCACAGAGGGAACGCTGAGAGTTATTGCCGATTCCAGGGAGAGAGAATATGTCCAAGCTTGACGAATTGCAATCATGGCTTCAACAGCGCATCTGCACCGAACTGGGCCTGGAGCCCGATCACTTCGATATCCGTGTGCCCTTCAACGAGTACGGGTTGGATTCGGTCGACGTGGTCTCGATTTCCGGCGAACTGGAAAGCATGCTCAACTGTCGCCTCTCCCCGACCGTGCTTTACGAATACCCCACGGTAGCCGCGCTGAGCGCCTATCTGGCAGATCTGGCCGAGGGTAGGGCGACCGGCGCCCCGGCTTCCGAGAGCGCCGGTCGGACCGATGCGGTCGCAATTGTGGGCATCGGCTGCCGTTTCCCCGGCGCTCACGGCCCCGAGGTATTCTGGGACATGCTGTGCCGGGGTACGGATGCCGTCAGCGAGGTGCCCGCGGATCGATGGAAGGCCGCGGACTACTATGACCCCAGGGGTATATCTCCCGGAAAGGCGATCACTCGTTGGGCCGGTTTTCTGGATGATGTGAAGGGTTTCGACAACCACTTCTTCGGCATTTCTCCCGCCGAGGCGGAACGCATGGACCCGCAGCAACGCCTCCTGTTGGAGACCTCCTGGGAATGCCTGGCTGACGCGGGCCTGCCTGCTGAAAACCTGGCCGGCAGCCGCACCGGTGTCTACGTGGGTATTTCTACCAACGAATACAGTGACTTCCAGTTAAGCGACGCCAATAAGGTGGACGGCTACACGGCTTCCGGCAGCGCCTACAGCATCGCCGCCAACCGCCTGTCCTATTTCTTCGACTTCCACGGTCCCAGCATCGCGGTCGATACGGCCTGCTCGTCGTCCCTGGTGTCGGTGGACATGGCCTGCCGGGCGCTACGTGACGGCAGTTGCGAACTGGCGCTGGCGGGTGGGGTCAACCTCATCCTCAGCCCCGCGGGCGCGATCGGGTTCAGCAAAGCGGGCGCCATGGCCGACGACGGCCGCTGTAAAACCTTCGACGCTCGCGCCAACGGCTATGTGCGCGGCGAGGGTGTGGGCATGGTGGCCCTGAAACCTCTGAAACAGGCCCAAGCGGACGGCGACCGCATCTATGCGGTGATTCGCGGCACCGCGGTCGGCCAGGACGGTCGCACCAACGGCCTGATGGCGCCCAGTCCCCGCTCGCAGGAGGCCGTGATCCGGCGCGCCTGCGATAAGGCGGGCGTGAGCCCGAAAGAGGTCCGTTTTGTCGAAGCTCACGGCACCGGCACCCTGCTGGGCGATCCCATCGAGGCAAAGGGACTCGGTGCGGTCTACGGGGCGGAAAGGGAAGAACCGCTTCTGGTGGGCTCCGTCAAAACCAATATCGGCCACCTGGAATCGGGTGCGGGTGTCGCGGCGCTGATCAAAACGGCCCTTTCCCTGACCCATGGCGAACTGCCGCCCAGCCTACACTACGAGACCCCCAACCCGCATATCGATTTCGAAGACTTAAAGCTAAGGGTCAATACGGAGCGCGCCGGTCTGGGTGACGGCCCCGTGATTGCCGGCATCAGTTCCTTCGGCTTCGGCGGCACGCTGGCCCATGCCATCCTGGAAACAGGCCCCGAATCCCCTGAGACGGATGAAGAACCGATTCCTTCCACACTGGTGCTGCCCTTGTCGGCCGGCGGCAAAACCGCGCTACGCAACCGCGCCGAGCAGTTCCGCGATCTCTTAGCCGAAGCGCGGTTTCAAGACAGAAATGCCTGTTATGCCCTCTGCCGTTCGGCGGCCCTGCGCGGGTCCCACCTGGATCAGCGGCTTGTCGTCAGCGGCCCCGACGCCGCTTCCCTGCGCGAGGCATTGATCCACTTCCTGGAAGACAGGGCGGGCAATGATTGGACCGCGGGCAGCGCCCGGCAGGTCAAGCCCGAACTGGTCTTCTCCTTCGGTAACCCCGACCCTGAAACCGAGACCTTCCACATACCTTTTATCGGTGAAGAGCAGGTCGGCGCCCGTGTCCTGCGCGAGTGCAACCGCCAATTGACCCGCCGCCTGGGCAAATCGTTCCTGGACGGCGATGCCCAAGACGCCGATACCCGACGCCTGCGCGGCTTCGCGGTGCAATTGGCCGCGATCGCCCAGTTGGAAAGCTGGGGCGTAGAAGCACAAACCTTCGTCGGTGAGGGTTTGGGACGCATCGCGGCGGCCCGTGCCGCCGGCTGTCTTACCCTGGGCGACGCGATCACCATCGCCCTGTCCCTGGTACTCGGCGACGATGTCCCGGAAACCATTCGCCCCCGTGAGGCCGACGGCAAGTTGGTACTGGACGGAGAGGAAGCAACCACTCCCGATCGAGCTTATTGGTTGAAGACATCGCATAAAACCGAGTGGGAAAAGCCCGGCGCCTTCCTGATTTCCATCGGCAGCAGCGGGCAAAGCGCGGCGACCGTCATTGAATTGAATCATGCGGAGCCGGGCCTTTACCACGCTCTGGGCAAGCTTTTCTGCACGGGTTTCTCCATTGCCTGGGAAAAGCTGTACCATACCCCAGCCCCCATGCAGTCCCTGCCGCGTTATCCCTGGAACCACAAGGCGCTCTGGCTCGGGCCGGAAGGTGTGCCCGCCTATGCAGGACGCCGTGGTCCCGTTCAATCCGGCGGCCCGGAACATCCCCTTCTGGGCTTCCATACGGAACTGGCCGCACCCAGGGACGCACATGTCTGGCAAGCGAGAGTCGATGTCAACGACCAGGTCTGGTTGCGCGATCACGTGGTGGGCGGCCGGGCCGTCTTCCCCGGCGCGGCTTACCTTGAAATGGCTGTCTCGGCCCTGGGTCAGGCCGGCCTGGCGGGCTCTCATGATATCACCGGCGTTGAACTGCATGACATGCTGGAGTTGAACCGGCCGATGACCGTTCAGGTCTCCCTGGCGCCGGGCGAGGGCAGCACTCATCACCTGACCATCTACGGCAGACCCGCCTCCGGCGGCGATTGGACTTCCCTGGCGACACTGAAACTGGAGCGTGACCCGATGTCCGGCATGATGCCGCATTTCTGGTCCGCCCCCAAACTCATCCAAAAGCAACTGGAAGAGACCATGCCCGCCGGCGATTTCTACAGTATGTTGCAGGCGGCCGGTTTCCACTACGGTCCCGACTTTCAGGGAGTAGCGGATATCCACCGCAAGGACGGCGAGGCGCTGGGCCGTATCGAATTACCCGAAACCCTGGTTACC
>JASJCB010000067.1 GCA_030066195.1 Acidobacteriota bacterium | reverse complement strand
GGCTAATGCGGCATCGAAATGACCGTGGTATGAACCCTGGAAAACCACGGCTTTCGTGCGACCGCCGGCGGCGCGGGCAATGCGCAGGGCGGTCATAACGGCTTCGGTACCGGTGGAGCAGAAATAGACCCGTTCCATGCCGGTCAATTCGGAAAACTGCCGGGCTACCCGGTCGGCGAGGTCATGACGCGGACCGATGCGGAAACCCTCCTTCAACCCGGCTTCCAGGGCTTTGGTCAGGAATTCGGGTTCGTGGCCGAAGAAATGAGCCCCGAAACCCATGGTCAGGTCGATGTATTCGTTGCCGTCCAGGTCGGTGATACGGCATCCTTTGCCGGATTGGGCGTAAATGGGATAGCAAAGCTGTTTGATCGACGGCCGGAACCCCCATGAGCCGCGGCGGTCGGCAAGGTGCTTACGGCCCTCCTCGGCCCTGGCTTTGGACGTGCGTGTGCGCCGGGTATAGGCGGTGATCAACTCGTCCAGGTGCTTTCTCTGTTGCGGGCTGTAGACGTCCGTCCCGGCCGGCGTCCGGCGCGGGATGCTCGCCCCGGGGACGGGGCCGGGCGCGGGTGGTTCGGGCATCGGTTGCGACGCCTGATCATGACCGGCGGTCCCGGCGTTGGCAAGAACGGCCAGTTGTCGATCGATGACTCGCTCGATCGTTTGCAGTTGTCGGTTCATGATCTCCTGCATTTGTTGCCGGGGGATCGACTCCAGGGTCTGAGGGGATGAGGATGTCCGGTTATTCGGCCCGGGCCTGTTGTTCAGAGCATCGCCCGCCGCGGGCGCTTCGACGGGCGGCGGCATCCGGTTCGCGATATACCCGGCAAGAGCTTGGAGAGTTCGATACTGCTCGGCCAGTTGGCGTGTGGTAATCTCGCAACCAAAGACCTTCTTGATCTTGCTTTTGAGGCTGAGCATCACCAACGAGTCCGCGCCCATTTCCAGTAAGGGCGCATCGAGGCGGGGCTTTTCCACCAACAGCAACCTGGCGGCGATTGCCACGAGTTGGTCGAGAACCTCCTGCTGTCGCACGGAACCGGGTTCCGGTTTCCCCGGGTCGGGTAAGCCGGTTGACCCGAGTCCTTGACGGAGCGGTTCGGGGTCTTTCAGCCAGTAGCGCTGTCTTTGGAACGGGTAGGTGGGTAGGGATACCCGGCGGCGCCTGTAAGGCGCGTCGAAAGCGGCCCAATCGGGATCGATGCCGCGGACATAGAGCCCGGCCAGGGTATGCAGTAACTCGCCCCATCCGGGTTGGGCGGCTGTTCCGATTTCCAGGCAGGGGCCGTCAGGCATGGGTAGCGGTCGGTCGGCATCGAAGGACTGTCCAACGGGGTCAGTCCAATAGTCCGAGTTCGCGATTCTTCGGCCGCCCCGGGGGGTGGTCAGGCTGATGCGGGGTTCGCGGAAATCGATTTTCCCGGCGGCTCGTGCGGGCGCATCCTTGTCTTGAGACGGGCGACAGCGGGCCTTCAGCAGTTCCAGAGCATCTTCGATGGAAAAGACCCCCGCATAACAGGCCGCGACGTATTCTCCAAGTCCATGTGCCGCGATGTGCGCGGGCTCGATTCCCCAGGAACGCCAAAGACCAACCAGACTGTAGAGTAGGGCAAACCGTCTGCTCGGATTGTCGCTGCCATCGCGCGTAGTACCCGACTTTGCGAGGAAATCATCCAGATCACGGCGATAACCGGGATGGTCCAAGCGCCCGCTCCAAGACCAGTCCTGCCCATTCCCGATCAGCAGATTTACCCGGGGCGGATGATCGCCGTCCGGGCTTCCCTTGAAGAGACAGGCATCGGGTATCCCGGAAGCAAGGTTGTCGAGAGCTTGAAGCATCCTTTCCCAGGTGGCGCCTACCACGGCAATCCGGTGAGAGAAGTGAGCACGGCCGGCATTGGCGCTGAAACACAGGTCACCGAGGGAACTTTCCGCGGGTCCTGCCGGCATTTCCAGGTAACGATCCACCAGTTGCGCCAGCGCCCGTTCGTCCCGCGCGGAAAGGGTAAGCAGGTGAAGCGGTCGTTCACATCGCGCACCGCTTGCCGCCTCTCGGGGGGCTTCACCCAGCAACACGTGCGCGTTGGTGCCGCTGAATCCGAAGGAGGAGACACCGGCATAGCGGGGCTGTTTCCCCGAGGGCCAGGGCTGTGCCCGAACCGGTACCCGGATGGGCAGGCTGTCCCATGCGATGTGTGGGGAGGGCTGCTTGAAGTGAAGGTTGGGAGGGATCTCACCATGGTGCAGCGCCAGCACGGTCTTGATGAAACCGGCTATGCCGGCGGCGGCTTCCAGATGGCCGATATTGGTTTTGACCGAGCCGACCGCCAGGGGTCGGGATGTGTCTCGTTCGGCGCCGTACACCCGACCCAAAGCACCCATTTCGATGGGATCACCCAGCCTGGTCCCCGTGCCGTGGGTCTCGACGTAATCGATTTGCGATCCCTTGAGACCGGCGCGCTTCAGCGCCTCTCGCATCACGATCTGTTGGGATGTGCCGGAGGGCGCCGTCAGGCTGCCGGCCCGGCCGTCGTGATTGACCGCGGAGCCATGCACCAGCGCCAGGATGCGGTCCCCGTTCCGCCGCGCATCGGAGAGACGCTCCAGCAGCACGACCCCGCAGCCTTCTCCTCGCACGATTCCATTGGCTGAAGCGTCGAAGCAACGGCACCGGGCGTCTTCCGATATAACGCCGGCCCGTTGGAAAACAGAGGTGATACGCGGGTCGATCATGAGATTGACCCCACCCGCGAGAGCCAGTTCCGACTCTCCTGATCTCAAACTCTGACAAGCCAGATGCAGCGCAACCAGGGAAGAGGAACAGGCCGTATCCACGACCATGCTGGGCCCTCTGCAACCGAGGATATGCGACAGGCGGCCGGCCGCGGTGGCGGCGAAGGCTCCCGACGAAGTATGGGCATCTACCTCTTCCAGGTTACGGCTTAGGACCCGCGAGGCGTAATCAAAGGTGGCCAGGCCGAAAAAGACGCCGCAATTACTTTCCTGCAAACGGTCCGGTGAAACCGCCGCGTGTTCCAGGGTTTGCCAGGCCACTTCCAATAACAATCGGTGTTGAGGATCGAGTTGGTCGGCCTCCTGAGGAGACATGGAGAAGAACGAGGCATCGAAGAGATCGATATCCCGAAGGAATCCACCCCTGTCGGCAACGGCTTCACTGCCGCGGGTCCAACGCTCGTCGGGAAGGTCGATGATGCCGTTGCGTCCTTCTTTCAGGAGCCGCCGGAAGTGCTCGGGTGAGACGGCATCGCCGGGAAAACGGCAGCCCAGCCCGACAACGGCAATGGGTTCCTGGAGAAGCGCCCTAGCATTGCTCACAACACGAGGCGCTGCGGCCGTCTCAACGGCCTCCTCGGAATGCGTTTCCGAATCCCGGCCGGGCTCCAGTTGCTTACGCAAACGGTCGAGCAGGGCGGGCAAGGTCGGGGAGTCGAAAAGCAGGGTTGCGGGCAGGGAGCAGCCCAATTCTCTTTGCAGCAGGTTTCTGAGTTCCAGGCTGGTAAACGAGTCCAGGCCCATTTCACGAAATCCCAGTTGGGGATCGAGGGGTCCGTCCAGTTGAAGCAGGTCGCGCAAACGTTCCCGCACGAATGTTTCCAACCGGTCTCCGCGCGGAAAAGCGGAAACCGGCCCGAGACTGTCCCTCGTCTCCACTCGCGGCGGAATCAATTCTGCGAAGAACGGGTCGCGAACGTTTTGGTAAAAGCGGTCCCAGTCGGCGGGCAATACCATAAGTCCGGTATCGTCTCGGCCAAGGAGTATGTTCAGAATCTCCAAGCCCCGGCCGGGCCTGATTCGGCCCAATCCTTTGAACGATCCACGGTCGTCTGCCATACCGGCGGCCATGCCGCTTTCCGACCAGGGTCCCCAGTTGATGCTGCAAGCGGGGAGTCCGGCCTGCCGGCGCTGTTGCGCCAGCGCATCCATAAAGGCGTTGGCGGCCGCATAGGCGGCCTGACCCGGTATGCCGAGATGGACGCTTGCCGAGGAAAACAAAACGAAGAAATCGAGGGGCATAGAGCGAGTCAGGCAATGCAGGTTCCAGCAGCCTTGGATTTTTGGGGCCAGAACCGCCGCCATGCGCGGCCGGGAGAGGTCGGCAAGGCGCGCATCATCCAGGGAACCGGCCGCATGGATCAAACCTTTAAGCGGCGGATCGAGGCCGTCGGCCGGGACCCGGCCCAACTCCTCGCTATCGGAAACATCGACCCCACGCAGGGTAACCCGGCAACCCATCTCTTCCAAAGCGTCCGCGAATGCCCGCCCGTTCCGGTTTTCAGCAGATCGACCCAGGATCAACAGGTGGCGGGCGCCACGGCTGACCATCCACCGGCAGACGTGACGGCCGAGACCACCCAGCCCTCCGGTGACCATGTAGGTTGCATCGGCGTGAAAGGCATACTCGGCCACGGGATCAAGGGCGACGTGGGCCGGCCTGGCGACATAGCGCCCCGTGTTGCGCAAAGCGACCCTGGTCTCGCCCCCGGAGGCGTCCATCTCGGCGAGCAGGGCTTCGGCTTCCCCCGCGGCTTCCTTTGGATCGAGATCGATCAGACCGCCCCACCATTGGGGGTGTTCCCGGGCCAGCACCGTTCCCAAGCCCCACAACGGGGAACCCTCGGCCGAGACAGCGTTGCCTGCCACTTGTTGCGCACCCCGGGTGACCAGGTAGATGGAAAGTTCCCTATCGGTTTGGTGCACGGCCAATGCGTGCACCAGTGAGAACATGCTGCCGCATAGCATCGAGGCGGCATCATCGGGCCTGTCCGCCGGCGTCCGGTCCAGGGACCACATATGGATCACGCCCTTCAGGGGCGGGTGATCGGTTGCGGACAAATCCGCGACAAGCCGCGAAAAAGCATTCCGCTCGTGGATGTCGATCACGACGTCATCCGCATCAGGGCAGGGTGCGTCTTGTTCGGGATAGACGAGCAAACCCAACTCGCCGCGACCGCGTAACAAGGTCGCGAGTGCTCTTGCGGGTCCGTGCTTCCCTGCCAGGATCAGCCATGTACCGCTGTAGGCCGGGCATGGAGTCTCACCCGCCCGGATGACCGCCATGGGCGCCGGAGTATCATCCGTACTGTCATCGCCGAAAGCATCGATCCGGGCAAAACCCGCCCGGCGTAATACCTTATTCCAAGTCGGCAGATCGAGCAGCGGGTGATCCCGGCGCAGCCGGCGATCCCTGAAATCCCACCAATTGTCCAACAGCCCGAAGATGAGATCACTCCAACAGCGGCGGCCGATCCCTTCAAGCAGGATCAACGCGCCGCCCGGAGCCAGGAGGCGGCGCAACCGGGTCAAGGTCGCGCTGATTGAGGTCGTTACATGTACCGCGTTTGCCGCAAGGATGATGTCATAGGTATGACTTTCGAATCCCTGTTCGGCCGGTTCCCGCTCCAGGTCCAGGACGGCGTAGCTCATAAACGGGAAATCGCGGAATCGTTCGCGAGCCTCGACAACGAAGTGAGTGGAGATGTCGGTAAAACAGTAACTGGTCCGTGCGGCGTGCAGGTGAGACAGCAGACATGCGCTCAGCGAGCCGGTGCCGGCGCCGACCTCGAGGATACGGACCGGCCCGCGGCGGGCGCTGATTTCCTTCCGAGCCACATCACAGCATACTTCATCCATGCCGGAAAGCTTCAAGGCGTTATGATACAGCCGGCCGATGGTCTCCGGGTCACCGTCAGGGAACAATAAATCCAAGGCTCGGGTTTCGCCTCGAAGAATCTCGGGCAAAGCGCCGGTGATCCGTTCCAGCAGTAGAAGCTCATGCGTCATTACGGGGTGCCGCTCCAGAAGCTCCGCCGTCATCCGGTGACTCTCACCCCGCGGCAGTTCCCTGAGGACCGACCAGGTATCGGCCTCTCGACCCAGATAGCCGGCTTTCCGTAACATTTGCAACAATAGCCCCGTGTAGGCCTCGTAGCGACCGATGATGCCCAACTGCTGTTGCAGCCGGCGTGCGCTGAACTCCTGTCCAGGCCGCGGAGACCAGCCCATTGTACACAAGGCGTGGGCAAGCGAGACCAGGGCGATCTCCTCCAAGGGGACGGTTATCGCGGCGCCGCGTTGCAAAGAGGCCGACTGTTCGGCGGCGGGCTCGCGGCCGGCGGGAGCCTTGGGCTGCCAGGTAACCTTGTAATACCAGTGGGCGGGCGAAAGCAAACTGTAGGGTGTCATGTGCTCCAGCTTGCGGCGGTTCTCCGCGACGGCCGGTTCTCCACATTTCTTCACGGTCAGCAGAACATAGGCAACCAGACCCTTGCGCATCAGCTTGCCCAAACGGTCATAAGAATGGAAGACACGCGGCAACACCCGTTGGTCAGCGAGAGAGTCCACGTGCTTTTCGTAGTCGGGATCGTGGAGAAAATTAGCGATTTCCCGGCTGACATCAACGCACTCAAGGACACCCAAGCCATTCTTCTCGAATAGTTCAAGCCATTCCGCCTTGCTGATCAAGAATGAGGAGAGAGACTCCTGGTCGATGGAAAAATCCGTTGCGGCGACAAAGTCGGCGAGGGCGAGGAGTCCGTCGTCCGCCAGGTGGCGGGTCAGGTTGGAAAGGAGCCGGGCCTTGTCCTTGATGTGGTGTGCGACCTCGATGCCGAAAATAAGCTCGAAACGCTCGGCAAAGGTAACCTCGGCACTGTCCTTCAGATGAACGGCGACCCGTTCGGTCAGGGCGGCTTCTTCCAACTTCCCGCACGCAAAGTTTTCCTGTTCCCTGGAAAGCGTACAACCGGTCAGATGAAGGTGAGGATGTTTCGTGCCGAGATGGATGAGATCGGTCGCGTAGCCACAGCCGAAATCAAAAACATGGCGGCATCGAGCGAAGTCGACATGGCGGAAGAGCATCTCGCGCAATTCTTCCTGGCCTTGTTGCACAATACCGGTGAATCCATCTTCGTCAGGATCCGTAAAGAAGCGGAAGCAGGAAAAGCCCTCCCGTATGGTGGGAAAGGGTGCAAAACGCATAAGTCGTCGTTTTTCTCTGCCGGCCGCATGACCGGGCTCTTGGGCAAAGGCGTCATAGATATCGCCCGGCTTCGCTTGTGTGACGGCCGGTTCGGTCTCAGTGCGCACCGGCATGTAGGTTCGCCGCTCAAAGGGATAACCTGGGAAAGAAACGGGGTTGAACGAGGTTCTTGGGCTCACGGCGTTCCAATCGATGGGGGCGCCGGCTGTATAGAGTTCGGCCAGATTCTCCATCAATACGCGCCGACCGTTCAGGCCACAGGGCAAGACTCGGGTCACCGCGCGGGTTGTTTTAACTGATCCCACGCCCATCTCCATAATGATCGAGATGTCGGGCTCCGGCGCGAAGGCCCTTATCGTCCCGTCATTCGCTCTCACCCATTGCCGCCACCAGTCGGATGTGGCGATCGCATCGCCTGGAACGGGACCTTCCGGAGCGGAAACCACCCGGCATCGGGGTTGGGAAAAGACCGCGCGGTCGCAAATCCGGTCAAAGCGTTGCGTATCGTTGCAGGCGGTGACCAGGTCCAGACCGTCCTCCGGACTGAAGAGACCCGCCGCACAGGCAGCGGCTAACGCTTGCACGCCGGAACCCGTCACCAGGTCGGGCACAACGCCCCAGGAGCGCCAGAGTTCGGCCAGGGCCAGAGCCAGGGAAAAGCGGGCCGCTTCCGCGTAGTTCGGGTGCAGCGGTTGCGGGCCGCGCTGTACGGAAGGATATAGAACTTCGACCAGGGGGCGATCAAGACTCAGCCGCCGCGAGCAGCGTTGCAAGCAGTGACGAAAAACAGGGTAATTTTCGAACAACTCCCGCCCGCAACCTGTTCGGAGGGGATCCCCGTCGGGGAAGGCGAAAGCAATACCCGCTCGCCCGTCCACGCCGGCGCGGCGGAGGCCGGGGGCCGTGTGGTTTTCGCTGAACAAGGCAAGAGAGCGGCGCAGGTCTTCGCCGGAATCGGCCGTTATCGCGAGTCTTTCCCGAAAACCGGAGGCAACCAGCCGGCCGGCAGCACATATATCGGCGGGGTGCGCTTGCCCTTGCTTCTCCAGCAGGTCTCGGCAACGGTCACCAAGCGCTCGCAAGGCTGCCGGGGTCTTGCCGGACAGGGTCAGCAGATAGGGGCCGGGTTCCGGCTTCGTGGGTGCGGGCTCCGGCGCTTCCTCCAGGATCAGGTGAACGTTGCTGCCGCTGATGCCCATGGAGGTGACGGCCGCTCCATGAGGTCGTTCGCCGCGTGGCCAGGCACGAAGCCGATCGGGAACCCTAAGCGGAATCTCGGCCCAGGGGATATGGGGATTGGGCTTGTGAAAGTGGATTTGGGGCGGTATCTCTTCCTTTTGCAACACGAGAATGGTCTTGATCAGGCCGGCAATTCCGGCAGCCGCTTCCAGGTGGCCGATGTTGGCCTTCAGGGAACCCACCCACAAGGGATCATCCACGTTTCGTCCCTCGCCGTAGACCGCGGCCAGAGCGCCGACTTCCAAGGGATCGCCCAGGGCGGTGCCGGAGCCGTGGGCTTCCACATAACCGATATCACCCGCCCTCAGGCCGGAGCTGTCGAGTGCACGGCGCAAAAGGTCTTCCTGAGCCTTGCGATTGGGCACGGTCAGGCCGGCGGACGGACCGTTGTGATTGGTGGCGGAGCCGCGAATCACGGCCAGGACTCGTTGCCCCGCCGCCAGGGCTTTTTCGAGAGGTTGCAGGACTACCATACCGCAGCCCTCTCCACGGACGTAGCCGTCCGCCGCCGCATCGAACACCTTGACCTTGCCGTCCACCGCCAGGGCCTTCATCTTACAAAGACCAATGCTCGGCTGAGGTGAGAGCAGCAGGTTGACGCCCCCCGCCAGGGCGATCTCGGATTCGCCGGTCCGCAGACTTTGGCAAGCCAGATGTACGGCCATAAGGGAAGAGGCGCATGCCGTATCCAGTTGTAAGTTGGGACCATGAAAGCCCAGAATGTGGGAAATCCGGCCGGCGGCCGTGCTGCGATAGTTACCCAGGCTGGTGTAGGCATCGATGGATGCGGGCGTGTCGGCCGCCTCGTGATCAACAAAAGACGAGCCCACGAAGACCCCGGTCCTACTACCGCACAGGCCGGCCGGGTTCAACAGCGCGTTTTCCAATGCCCGCCAACTGGTTTCAAGCAGCAGCCTTTGCTGGGGGTCCATAGCCCTTGCTTCCCGCGGCGAGATGCCGAAAAAGCTCGCGTCGAAATCGTAGGCTTGATCGATGAAACCGCCGTGGCGGCAGTACATCTTTCCGGGCGCCTCGGGATCGGGATGGTACCAGGCATCCAGGTCCCAGCGTTGTATGGGAATCTCTTGGATAGCGCAACGGCCCCGGCGCAACAACTCAGCGAACGCCTCCTGGTCGCGGTTGCTACCTGGAAAGTGACATCCCATGCCGATGACGGCAATCGGCATGCGCTTCTCCGACTTCAGGGTTTCGAGCCGGCTTTCCATCTCTTCGAGCTTTAGCAGGGCCCGCTTCAAGGGGGATAGGGAGGTAGTCATGTCAACAACTCCGGAGTTGTTCCAATTTTTTGATCAATATGGTTTCAGCTTCCTCCTCGCTCATGTGTTCCAACACCAGCGGGTCGAGCCTTACGGTAGAAGTCTTGTTCCGGGGATTGGGACGGGCATGGAGAAAATTAGCCAGGGCCTCGATGGTGGGGTGCTCCAGTATCAGGGTTGGGCTCAAGGAACAGTCCAGTTCGACCTCGATCAGCTTCTTCAATTCCATGATCGAGAGAGAGTCCAGGCCCATGGCAAAGAAACCACGGGTGGGGTCGGGTTTGGAAGTCGAATCGAGGTTCATAATAGAAGCCACCTTCTCCTGCAGCCAGGCAATGACCGGTTCCACCCGGGCCGGTAATTCCCGGAAATGAAAGCCCGATACGGGTTCCTGCTCATCGATGTCGATAGACCGCCCCAACTTACTCAAAAGTGTCCGGGGCCGCCTGGCCTCATAGACCTGCCTGAAACGGTCCCAGTCAACCCGGGCGACCACGGCCTGCTGCTGATCATCGCCCGGCAGCGCGTTCAGGAAGGCGAATCCTTCTTCCGGCGTCATGGACGTAATGCCGCACCGCCGCAGATGCTCCTGTTCGGATTTGGAGATCATGCCCCCGGCAAAAGGTCCCCAGTTGATACTGGCGCCGGGCAGGCCGACTGCGCGGCGATAATGGACCAGGCTGTCGAGAAAATGATTCGCGGCTGCATAACAAGCCTGCTTCTCCGCTCCCCAGATGCATGCCGCGGAGGAGAAGCAGACAAACAGGTCCAGAGGAAGTCCCCGCGTCAGCGTATGGAGCAGCCAGGCGCCCCGTGCCTTGGCCGCGAAGGCTCGCTCAAGTTCCGCCTCCGTTGTCCGGCGCAGTTCTTGGAAAGCGGCGATGCCCGCGAGATGGAAGATGCCCGCCAAAGGGGGCATGTGGTCCCGGATATGAATTAACACCCGCTCAATTGCGACCCGATTTGTAATGTCGGCCTGAAGGTTGACAACATTTGTACCCTCGAATCCGCTGCCCTGGAATTCCGTATCAGCGGCGCTGCCGCGGCTGGTGAGTAAAATATGGCGCGCGCCTCGTTCAATCATCCAGGCTACCAGGTGACGGGCAAGGAAACCGGAACCGCCTGTCAACAGGTAGGTGCTATCGGGCTTCAACTGAATGACCCTGTCCGGCAACGGCAATGGCACGAGCCTGGGCACGTAGCGTTTTCCGTTTCGAAAGGCGATCTGATCCTCGTGGCCCGCATGACGGATTTCCGCCAGCACGGCCTGCGCCTCGGCGGGCCGCGGCCGGGGATCGAGATCGATCAGACCACCCCAGTTGCGAGTCGCTTCAAGGGCAATGACGCGGCCCAATCCCCAGATGGGCCCTTGGGCGGGTATGGACAACGCGCTGTCCGGGACCTGGGCGCCGCGGGTTACGATCCAAAGTCGGGTTGCCGGGCCGTTTGTTTGAGCCGTGAGTCCACGTGCAAGTTGGAACAACAAACCGCATGCTTCCCGTGCTGCCTCGGCCGGATCGGGTTCCGTCTCCATAAGGTCCAAACACCTGAGGTGGACGATATGACCCGGAGGCCGGCCGGCATGACACAGACCCCGCAAAAGCTCGTCCGCCCGTGCATCAGCCGGAAGCACCATCTCATCGCTACCACGACGTATATGGGCCCCATCCGGTAAAACGAGGAAACAAGTCCGGCCCCGGCGGCGCAGCAATCCCGCCAGTTCTCGGCCCAAGCCGCCACTGTCGGCGAAGATCAGCCAGGTACCCTCGTGCTGTTCCTCAGAACGCTCCAGGCGTTGCGGCGGCTCCTGCTGCTGCCAGGCAATCCGGTACGCCGCCGGTGTGGACTTGACTTCGTTCATGCTTGTCATCACGGGGACGCCACTCAGATCCTTAGTCGCCGGCACGACCCGGTTCGAAATATTCCGGTTGGAGTCGGCGGCGGTTTCCACCGGGGCTGCGCACTCGGGCCGGGCGCCGTCAGAAGTTTGCCCGGCGGTAAACCAGAAGCGCCGGCGTTGGAAGGGATAACCGGGCAGGGAAATAAAGCGCCCCCCATTCCCTTCGAAGGCGGACCAATCTACCGGTGCGCCGCGCACGTATAGCATGGCCAGGGTGCGTTTCAACTGAAGCGGTTCGCCGTTCACACCGCACGAGCCCGGGAGCCGGTCCGCCTTATGTCCCGGCAGGCAATCGCGGGCCAGGTCCAAAAGAACGGCCTTGGGACCTATTTCCACGAATGCATCGATATCCCTCGCCTGCCGAATGGCGTCGGCAAAACGCACGGGTTGTCGAATGTGGCGCACCCAGTAACCGGCGGTTGTTATCCGCGGGTCGGCCGGCCTGCCGCTGACCGTTGAGACCAACGGCAATTGGGGCACATGGAAGGCTACCTCCGCGGCGACCTCGGCAAAGGGATCGAGAACCGGTTCCATCAGGCCGGAATGGAACGCGTGAGAAACATCGAGCCTTATGTGGGCAAGGTTCGCCTGCCGCAAACGGTGAGACAGGGCCTCCAGTGTGTCGTTCCGGCCCGATATCACCGTGGAGCGGGGACCATTCAGCGCTGCAATGGAGAGATCGTCTTTCAACAGTCCGGCAACCTCGAGAACGGCCGCGTCATCGGCCCGAACCGCCAGCATTCCCCCACCGGCAGGCAGCGCTCCCATCAAGCGGCCGCGAGCGGCGATCAGCTTCAATCCGTCTTCCAAACTGAAGACCCCTGCAATGCAGGCGGCGGCAAGTTCGCCGACGCTATGGCCCAATACCAGGCATGGCTCGATGCCACGGGATTGCCACAATCCGGCAAGCGCCGTCTGAAAGGCAAAGAGGGCGGGCTGCGCATAGGTCGTCTGATCCAGCAGGCCGGGATCGTTGCCCTCGGGGTAAAGCGCCTGCAACAGGGGAACCTCCAAGCAGGGGCGCAGCAGGCTGTCACAACGATCCATAATCCGGCGGAAGACCGGCTCGTCGCGGTAGAGCGTTTGCCCCATACGCGGGAGTTGGGAGCCCTGACCGGAAAAGAGAAAAGCAATGCGAGGGACGCGGGACCCGGCCCTGCCGCGGATCAAACCTACAGCGGAATCCCCCTTCTTCAGGCCTGCCAGTTGCCGGCGTAAGTCCTCGCCCGATGCGGCCACCACCGCAAGACGCTCCGGCAGATGGGTCCGACCGCGGTTAGCGGTGAAACAGGTATTGGCGGGATCATCGACCGTGGCGGGCCGGTCCGCGTAGGCGCGCGCCAGTTGTTGAAGGGCGGCATCATTGCGAGCCGACAGGGTCAGCAAATAGCCGGCACGTTGCGTTGAGCGGGCCGCTTCCAATTGGGGCGGCTCGGCGACGATCAGATGGGCATTGGTCCCGCTGAATCCGAAGGAACTCACCGCCGCAAAACGCCTCCCCTGAGCGTTTCCGGGGAAGGGCATGTTCTTCGTGGGAATCTCGGCGGGAATGCTCTCCAGCGCGAGATCGGGATGCGGTTGCCGGCAATGGAGATGAGGCGGGATGGTTTCGTGTTGCATGGCCAGGATGACCTTTATCAGGCCCGCGATGCCCGCGGTCGCTTCCGTATGACCCATGTTGGTTTTCACCGATCCGATCACCACCGGCCTGCCCCGCTTATCCTGTCCACCGTAGACTGAGGCCAGAGCCTTCATCTCGACGAGATCTCCGAGGCGGGTCCCGGTGCCGTGAGCCTCCACATAGGTCACCTCCTCAGGACGAACGCCCGCGTCGTGAAGCGCTTGCCTCATCACCGCTTGCTGGGCCTCCCCGTTCGGCGCGGTCAGTCCGTTGCTGAAGCCGTCATGATTGATCGCGGAACCCCTGATCAGCGCCAGAATCGGATTGAACTCCCGACGGGCGCGGCCGGCGCGCCGCAGTACCACCATGCCGCAACCTTCGGAGCGCACATAGCCGTCCGCCGAGACAGAGAATGCCTTGCAGCGCCCGTCCGGCGACAGCATCCCGGCCCGGGTGAAGGCACGCGTCATTTCGGGCGCCAGCACCAGGTTGATGCCGGCGGCAAGCGCCAGGTCGCACTCTCCGGCGCGCAGGCTGCGGCAGGCCATATGGACCGCTGTCAGGGATGATGAACAGGCGGTGTTAACACAAAGCGCCGGCCCCCGAAAATCGAAGAAATAGGCCAACCGGCCTGCCAGTAAAGAGGTATCGTTGCCAGTTCCGAAGTAACGATCCACCTGCTCGATCGGCTGCTCTCGAGCGCGCAACATCTCGTAATCGTTGGCGAACCCTCCCACAAACACGCCGACGCGTGTGCCTCTCAACTGGTCGGTGTCGACAGCGGCGTGTTCCAGCGCCTGCCAGGCAACCTCCAGCAGGATTCTCTGGCGTGGGTCCATGGATGCCGCCTCCAAGGGGGAAATACCGAAAAAAGAGGCGTCAAAGCTGTCGACGTCCTCCAGGAACCCGCCCCGGGCAGTATCCGCGTGTGAAGGCGTACGGCTTACGGGAACCCTGCTTACAACATCGCGGGCCTCGCGCAACATGGACCAGAACTGATCGGGCCCGGTAACGCCGCCGGGGAAACGGCAGGCCATGCCGATTACGGCCACGGCCTCCGGCTCCAAATGGGCCGGGCGAGAAATCTCCCTTATTGCATTACCATCCACCGGCCGGAATGTGGCGGCGGGGTTCCCGGTCCCCGCCCGGTCCGACCTGCCCGAGTCGGTGAAATGGGCGACCATGTCGGAAACGGTGGGATAGTTGAAGAAGAAGGCGGGATCAAGCGCAATACCCAACTTCTGCTGCAGCAGCGTTGCCAACCCATAGAGGTCCAGGGAACCGAGCCCCAATTCCAAAAGCGGTACATGCCGGGAAAGGCTTTGCCCCTCCTTCAACATATGGCGCACGGCATCCTCGATGATCGCCTCGGGCTCCTGATTTGAGAGCGCCGACCTGCTCCACTCTTCAGCCGCCGCGGGTGCCGTTGGATACTCGATCAAAACCCCGCGGTTCTCCCTACCCGCGCTCTGCGGCCGGTAACCGGGCAGAACGCGGACTATTTCGGCGCCGTGATGCCGGTGAAAACGCAACAGCGGATCGAGTGGCAGCCCGTGGGCATCGCACATGTGGATGTAGCGTTCCGTGGGAATGGAGGGATGGGGTTCGCGGCAACGGGTAACCGCCACCACGCGCGTGATGCCGTCGTTCCCGGCAAGGTCCCGCAGTAGGCGCCGCAGCAGTTGGTCTCCCAGACCCAGGTTGGAGAAGTGTGGGAGCACATTCAAGGCCAGCAGTTGCAGGACCGGCCCCCGACCCGTGCTCAAGCAGGCAACCTTTTGAAAATCAATTTCATCCAGGGCAGAGACCTCGGGGATTCTCTGGGAATAGATCACTCCGGCCACGGACCCGTCCAAGACGGCCGCCAACTGGCCGCGGGAAAATGTAGCGATCCTCTGCCTGATCACCTCCCGCGGAGCGCGCAGGCTCTCGGGCCAACAGGCTTGCTCCAGCCGCACGAGGTCATCGAGATCTTCAAATTGCACCAGGCGTAGGAGAGGTTTTTGCGGTCCGGCCGGGACTGTCATTTCTCCTCCAGACGAAAACGGTCATGAGCGAAACATTTGGAACCAACGTTCAAGCGAATTCGGCCAGCGCCCGCTCGACCCATTCCAGGTTGAAGACGTGAGTATAGATGCGGTTGCAAACGCGAAGGCAGTCTCCCTCACGGCTAACGAGGCCGGTGAGCAGGAGATGGGCCTGGGCCGAGCTATTGTCCAGTGGAACCAAACCCTCCTGCAGAACGCGGTGGTAGAGCCGCAAAAGAACGGGCTCCCCGTCCCCGCCCATTAACAGGCGGTCGGAGATGGTTTTGAGGTGGACGGGCTCGTCCCGGCGTTCCCAATGGTCGATGATGCTCCGTTTCACAAGCTTGCCCACCCAAACGGATTCCCGACCCTCCTGTGGCATGGTTTCGGCATGCTTCAACAGGTTGCAGACCTTTTGAGTGAGGAACGGTTGGCCGCCGGTCCAGGCAAGCACCGCCTCTAACAAAACCTCCGGATTGTCGCTCTTTGAAACGAGACCCGCCAGCAGCGGTTTCGCCTCGGCAAGGCGAAATCCGGAAAGGGTAACGGCTCGGCCGATGTTAAAGGGCGTCCGGGTCCGGTCGCTGATCAGGTCGACCGGACTTGCGGCGCCCAGCAGTACGAATGTCAGCCGTTGATAGCGTGCATCGTCGGACCGCTTGTTGAAGAAGCCGCGGATCAGCGCAAAGAAGTCATCGAGGCTGAAGGGAAGGCTGAGCACACTGTCGATCTCATCGATGAAGACGACGATCCTGGTGGAAATCAGGTTCAGGATTTCGCTGTCGATTAACTCGGCAAGCCGTTGTACGGGCGGCAAATGGTCGTTTTCCCGCCACCATTTTCTCAGGTTGACCTGCTGTGACAGGTTCAAGCTTCGCAGCAGGGTCTGGGCCAGGCCTGCATACCATTGCTCGGGTCCCGCCCCGCCGATCATGGTGATGTCGATCGAGGCACAGGTCACCTGTTTGGAAGTCAGGCGGCGGATGGTGCGGACCCGGAGCGTGGACTTGCCCATCTGCCTGGCGTCGAGAACATAGCAGAAGGAACCGGAACGGACGGCGGAATGCAGGTCGCGATCGGCCTGCCGGGTGACATAGCTTGAAGCCCCGGCATCCAAACTGCCGCCTACCTGGTATTCGAAGACCGTTCGGTTCTCCCCGTCCTTTAGCAGCGCATTCTCGATAGAAACCGCGGCGGGTGTCATCAGCAGTTTCAGGATTTCCAAGCGCCTGCCGGTAAAGGCCGCGGCGATCTTGTTGTTTTCCATGAAGACAATCGCCATCAGGAGGCCCTGATTGAGGATCGGAAGACACAGGACCGATTTGCAGCCGTGTTCCCGGATATATGGGTCGCCGGCGAAGCGGCCCTCCTCGGCCGCGTTGTCCAGCACAACCGCTTCAAGGGAACGGGCCACGTATTGGACAATACCGCCGGAAACCTCGTCACAATCCTCCAGTTCGATGGATACCAACTCGATGGTTTTTTCAGCGTCGATACTGCCCTTCGCCTTGACGATCAGACCGTTGCCCCGTTGAAGCACGAGCAAGCCCTTTTCGGCTCCGGCATTTTCCAGGGAGATCTCCATGACCCGTTCCAGCAGCGACGACAATTCCCGCTCGCCCTCGATGGCTCGTGAGGCGCGAATCACCGTGTCCAGGTCCAACTGTTGATCCGAACTGGTGGTGGTACTGCCGCGCGACATATTCTTCGGCCCGCTGCCGGCGAGGAACTGAGGATAGCGCTGCTCCAGCCGGGCTGCATTGCGACCGGCGCCCCACTCGCGGTAATCCTGATGGGCGTGCTGCAAGTAGACTGCCGCCAGGGTCTCGTTGCCGTGTTCGCGCCAGAATCGGCCCGCCAACTCCTCGGCCAGTGCCTCATCTTGGATAAATCCTTGTTCTCCGGCCAGGCGAATCGCATCCTCATAGTGTCGCTGTGCCTGCCAGTTCCGGTTCTCCAAGCGGGCAATTTCGGCCTCGACCATCAGGTGGGTGTGACGGAAGTTCTCCGGGCACTGCAGCGCAAGATTCTCCATCTGCAGGGCGTGTTTCTTTATTTCCTCGAGTATCTCCGGCTTTTCCTTCGCTGGGGATTCAGGGTAAAGCGCGGTAAGCGTCAGGGCATGGTAGCGGGGGATTTCGGAGAGCGAGAAACAGCCGGGCATGTGGGGCGCCATCTCTTGCGCCCGGCGAATGCATGCCAACGCTTCCCGATAATGACCGGAGCGATACAGTACCGTGCCTTTCAAGATCATGAACAGACCGTTTGCAAAAGGACTTCCGAAGCGGTCACAATCCTGCAGGAAGGCTTTCTCGGTGATATCCTCAGCGCTGAAAACCAGATCGTCTTCCGTTTTACCAAGTAAGTTGGAAACCGCCAATTGTACGGGCCGGAGGCAGTCGAGAGAAATGCGGTTCTCGATTCTCTTGAGATGTACGACGGTTTGTTTGATCAGCAGTTCCAGTTCGGAGAGAGACTCACCCAGGTGGAAAAGGTGCAGGCATTTGAAGAAGATATGGTAGCCCAGGTAATTCAGGTTTCCGCTTTCCAGGGAAAGTTGGGTTCCCAAATCAAAGGCGGCAATCGATGACCGCAAATGCCGGCGCCAATGGGTGACGTAGGAACGGACAAAGCAGATTACGATCGAGCGCTGGTTGGCGTCGGGATAGCGCATCACCAATTGCACGGCAAGCTCGCCGAGTTCATCAGCCCGCTCGAATTCACCGTAAAGGGCCACCAGCACCACGGCGTAACAGGCAAGACCGGTGGTCGAATTCTGGGTAAAGCCGTGTTCCAGGGAGAGGCTGACCGATTTCATATTGAGGAAGGTAAACATCGGCTTGTTCGAGATATAAGCGGGCGGCGACAGCAGGTCAAGGATCACCAGCACATCTCGCATCTCGGACGACGGGCTTCTTTCATCATGGAGCAGGGATGAGATTTCCAGGCCCGCCAATGCACTGTCGAGGGCTTTTTTCACCGTGGCAATATGCTCGTCCAAATTTTCCGCGGGTACCGGCTCTCCCAACAATTCGAGCGTGTTTTTGCCGACCTCGATGGCCTCTTCGTAGATGGCATGGGTGGTAGATTGGATCACAACCTGTTTGTAGATATCGATCTTGTCCGCACGGGAGTGAGCCTTCTCCAGGATCAGGCTGGAAATTCTTTTCGCCTCGGGGAAATTCCGGGTCAGGTATTCGGCCCGCGCCAACTCCTTGTAGATTTGGAAGCTCAGCTGATAGGTCGCGTCCCAAGAGGTCTCGCCGAGTAACTCCGTGCCGAGGATCAGGTATTGCCGGGCGGCGTCGTAGGCGTTGCTGTTGAGGGCTTTTTGCCCGGCTTCCAGATCCAGGCGGGCCAGTCTCAGCCGCTCGTCCTCGTCCGAGATCAAAGCGCGGCCGATATTCAGATGGTCCACCAGTTCGAAGATCCGTTCTTCCTTTTCCCCGGGGGTAAGCGATTCCAGGAGCAGGCGACCGACGCGGTAGTGGATTTCCTGTCTCGCGGAGTCGTCGATCAGGGAGTAGGCGGCCTGTTGCACGCGGTCGTGAAGGAACTTGAAATGAAAGATGACGAGAGGACTGTCCACCAGTTTCTCATCGCTGGTTTCCAAATTCGACAGGGGCAGCACAAAGGAATCATGCAGGGCGGGCAATAGCTGATCATAGGCCGCCGGCTTGCTCATCTCGGATACGGTAGCCAGTGTCTCCAGGCCGAAGCGGTTCCCGACGCAGGCCGCCAATTGCAACACGCGCTGGGTTGTTGCGGGCATTTTTCTGAGTTTGCCCACAACCAGGTCGACGACATTTTCAGTAAACCCCTTGGACCGGATCTTCTCCAGGTCCCATTTCCAGGCCGGAGCATCGCCGGAATCTGTGCCGGAAAAAAAACCAACCGCTCTTCGTGGAGGGATAAAAGAAACTGGCAGGTAAAGAAGGGGTTGCCCCCGGTCTTCTTGTAGATGAGCCCCGCCAGATCGGTGACCGCGTCCGGTTCCTGAGCAAGTGTCTCGGCAACCAGCCTGGTCACTTCTGTCAGGTCGAGGGGGGCAAGGGACATCTCGCGTATCGGCACGCCCTTTTTTTCCCATTCCACACGCGACACCATGAGGGGATGGAGCCTGTCGACCTCATTGTCCCTGTAGGCGCCGATCAGTAGGAGCCGTTCGAGACTTTTGTCCGCGAGAATCACCGAGAGCAGGTCCATCGAGGAGTTGTCGATCCATTGAAGATCATCCAGGAAGATGACCAGCGGGTGGTCCTCGCGGCAGAAGACGCCGAGGAAGTTAGCAAAGGTCAGATTAAAGCGGTTTTGGGATTCCAAGGGGCCGAGTTCCGGGACCGGCGCTTGAGATCCGATGACAAGAGCGATTTCGGGAATCACATCAACAATCACCTGGCCGTTGTTGCCCACGGCCCCAAGTATCTTATCCCGCCAGACGGCAAGAGCCGCGTCCGGCTCCGAGAGCAGGTAGCGAACCAACTCGCGAAAGGCGATGGTGAACGCTGAATAGGGAATGTTCCGCTGTAGTTGGTCGTACTTCCCGGATATGTAAAAAGCTCTTTTTTGCGTGATCGGTTTGTAGAGTTCTTGGATCAGGACGGTCTTGCCAATGCCCGAATACCCCCCCACCAGCACCAGTTCCGGTCCGCTCGACCCAATCTGCTCGAAGGTTTTCAGCAATTGTCGGATCTCTTCTTTCCGGCCATAGAGCTTGCTTGGGATTTCGAAACGACCGGACAGATCCTTGCTCCCCAGCTTGAAGTCGAGAGATCCGCCCTCCTCCGGCCATCTCTCGCGGCAAATTCTCAGGTCGGCGGCAATTCCGGCAGCACTCTGATACCGATCCTCCGGACGTTTGGCCAGCAGGCGCATCACCATGCGAGAGAGAATTTCCGGGATCCGGGCGTCCACGAGGTGCGGGGCCGGCGGTTCCTTGACCAGATGGCAATGGATCAACTCCAGCGGGTCATCGCCTTCAAAGGGGGGGCGGCCGCATAGCAACTCATAGAAGGTGGCGCCCAGGGAATAGAAATCTGCGCGGTAATCGAGAGCGCAATTCATGCGCCCGGTCTGTTCGGGGGCGATGTAGGCCGGCGTCCCCTCCAGGGTGGTCGGATTGGAGACCGAACGGTTTTCGTGACTCAGCCTGGTGGCAACACCGAAGTCGATGATCTTGACCCGGCCCGTTTCGGTATTGATCACGATATTGGATGGATTGATATCCTTGTGAATGATGTCCTGCCGGTGGATTTCTCCCAGCGCATCACAAATCTTGATACCGTAGTCGATAAAATCCGCGATCTTCAGGCGCGTTTCCCCGATTAGGATCTTTAAGGAAACCGCGCCGAAATCTTCCAGGAACATCACCAGGCTCTTCTGGTATTTTTCCTGTCCGTACGTCTTGATAATTCCCCTCTGATTGAGGGAGCGCGTGATTTCGTATTCCCGGCGGTAGCGTGTCAACTCCTCCGGGGAAGGAAAGTCTTCCTTGAGCAGTTTGAGGATGACCCGTTTTCCTTCGGGCGGCCGTAATGCGCGATAGATCACAGAATTGGCACTCTCATACACCTTCTGAACAATCTTATGTCCCGCAATTGCTGCCATAATTTTACTTCCAGGGCGCCCCGGTCGGCTCAGGAGATTTCTGGCTTTTCTAGTTACCTACCTAATGATAGTTCCAATATTAGCATGAACTTACAAGCCTTGTCTTGCCAATTTTCGGAAGGAGCGGGACTTGATCCGACGTACATAATTCCCTGGATGTGCATCATATTTGGCGCATGAAAATGGCGCTTGTCCTGTTTTTCGGCGTGTTGCCGCTTCGCAAAACCCCTGATTTGACTCAAGCCTTCCCGGGAGGGCATAATCAAATGACCATCTGCAAATTCCCTCGATTTTGACGACAACCCGATTCCTCATTTGACGATTCAGCTTTCAGTACTTTTTGACGATATCATACAGGTATGTCCCTTGCGCCGGCCGCCGGTATCGACCGGCTGCAACCCGCATTTCCAGGATCATTGGTTAGGGTAGAAGAATCGAAGGGCCGACCCAACTTTCCACTTGAAATTGAGCCGATGCCCGAGCAGATTTCGTTTTATGGGAATGAGATGGTAGGAAGGAAGGTTCCGTGCACAAATACTTGATGTCGGGTTTTAAGCGATTTGGTTGTTTCGTTCTATTATCGGCCGTCGCGGCGCCGCTGATCGCACAGGTCCACAAAATGCCGAAAGCGCCGAAATCCATGGTGAACGGCCGGGAGTTGGTCAGCAAGAGATTCAATTTCTCGGTGAAGGCGCCCCGAGGCTGGACCTGGCATCGCGACACCTCACGGCCCAACACCTGGGCAACCACCAAGGGTGAAGGCGAACCCTTTATGCAGGTTCATGTCTCTACCAAATACCGGGGAGAACTCAGTCCGAATGAACTGGCCGATTTCCTGACCAATATCAAAAACTCCCGTTTCAACCTGGAGTTCGAGCCGAGCAAGGACCCGGGTCCGGGCGCCCAACAGGTCGTCTACAATATGAAGTTCGGTAAACGCAACGTGACGAACAAGGCCGTTATTTATCCGGCCATCGGCAAAACCATGCTCTTCCAGGTCTCGGCGCCGGACGGCAGTGTCCCTGACGAATTCGACAATTTCGTCGTTAGTTTTCAAGATCTGGGCGAGCCAAGGTTCAGCAATTTCGGGTTACATGGTTACATGGTCTCTCTGGCCGTTTTCCTGGCCGGTTTGGGTCTCTGGTTGGTTGCCTGGGTGGGTTCCCTTCTGATCAATTGGATCGCCCGTCGCACGGTGGTGAATGCTCCGAAATATGCCTTTTTCCTGATCATGGCGGGCACCCTGACTGTCTTGTTCTATGCCTTCTATGCGCTGGAAGCCTCCTATCTGGAGCTGGGTGTTACCCTGATTGCCGGTTTGGTTCCCCTGGTTCTTTGTAACCTTACCGCCGTCTATCTCGGCCGTTCCATCGCCGTTGAAGAAGTCGATTTCATCAATCACCCGGGACCCAAAGGTGTACCGAAGCACCTCAAAAGGAAACTGAAAAAAGCGCGTTCGCTCGGCAACCGCAAGAGCAGCACCATGGATCACCAGGAGCGTTGGTGGGACGCCGCCGTGGCCGCGGGGTCGACCAAAGACATGGTGAGATCCGGTGTTCAGTTGATCGGCTCCGCAACGGTTACCGGTCAATGGAACGAGGCCGTTCACTGCTGGGAACGCCTGCACCGCGAGGTGGGCGGTCAGCCGGTCCCCTTTGAATTGAGCCTGAAACTGGCTGAGGCTCTTCATCTTCACGGCCTGAAGGACGCCTGCTCGATGGTGGTCGGTGATATGGCGGTCAATCCGGCGCGCCTGAAAAAGAAAGACGCTTACAAGCTATTGAACCTGGCCGTGGAAACCAACGGGCAAGCCGCCAACCGGGTTATCGACAGCCTGGAAACCCTGAAGCTGGATCCAAAGGAACAGGCTCACCTGAAATTACAGCGCCAATCTATCGTGCCGGGCGATAACCGGATCGAACTTTCCGAAAAACTCCAGGACCCGACCGTGGAGGAGGAAAGTAATTTGGAGATTATTTCAGCTCGGCTTACAGGTGTTCTGGAAGACGACCTGCAATTGGCCACCAACGACGGCGGCAAAAGATCGTTGGCCTTTCATCAGATCACCAATGTGGTTGCGGGGGTTATTCGAGCCGAGGGAAGCAAGCCCTATCTGATCATGGATCTGGCACTGGACGAACTTAATGCGCCGCTGCCCACGCACAGGGTTTTCCGCATCGATTCGCGACATTCCAACGCGGCCTCACTCCTGCGCAATGCACCGCCGCGAGATGCCTGGAAACATCTGGCCGCCTTGATTCTCCAGAAGAGCCGCGCGGATGCCCTGCCCACCCGCGAGGCGGTGATGGGATCGCCCTATTCGGCCTATAAATCTCCCGATCATTTCAAGGAACTGGTTTATCCCAAGCCGGCACGACAACAGATGAAGCAGGGGATGGATTTTTCACAAGGCTTGATCTAGCCGCCTTGGGGAGTCACTTCTTGAAAAACGCGTCAAGTTTTTCCCCACCAAGGCGGCAGTTGCAAGTTACCAGTGACAAGTTTTAAGAAAAACATCAGTTTTTGCTGTTCTTGCAGCCGGCCACTTGACACTTGCAACAGCGAGGTACGCCCGGCAGTCAATCCTCGACATGCCTTGATGGTCTGAGGCGTGCCTCGCTAGACGTCTCAATTCAAGACATAACCGCTCAGTACGAGATAGATTTCGTGGACGTTTTTGTTTTTCTTGAACTCCAAGCTGATCGGTTCATCGGTACTGGACAACCAGATTTTTATCTCGGCATCCAGATCGAAATGTCCACTTGTTTCCTTGCTGAAGCGCACGATGCTCTTGTAGGGGATGGAGGTGAACTGCTGCTTCTTCCCGGTCAGGCCCTGCTTGTCTACCAAAACGAGGCGTTTATTGGTGAAGACCAGCAGGTCGCGAATCAATTTATAGGCTTTTTCCACTCGTTCGCCCTGTACCAGTACAAGCTCGAATTGTTTTTCGATTTTGGACGCATCGATCTCGGATGCATTCCCCAGCAGTCCGCTTAACAAACCCATGACGCTCCTCCCTGGATGATTGGTCCTAATTGTAAGCACAATTTGAATTACAGTGTCTTGAAAGTATGAAAACCTTACCGAACTGTGACAGTCGTTCCGGTTTTTAGCGACTTCTCTCTCCAGCGTATCTCTGCATTTGAATCAGATGGGGATCATTTATTCGCAGAGACGTCTTTTCTATCCGGTTATTTTTATCAAATAGTTGCAAATTATCTTTTTTTCATGTAAATTAGTATGGCCACATGCGGCCGGAGCATTAGATGAGCCTCTTTTTTGATCACCAGTCGATGTTGGACACGGGAGCCGATGTTTTAGCAAGTCTTGGAGATGATGTTCAGCTCGACCAGAACATCAAACCGCCGTCTTCTCTCGATGTCAGTAGTGGGCAACCCGCCGTTGTATTGCTAACCGGCGCGACCGGTTTCATCGGCGCACACCTTTTGGATGAGTTGCTGCGGCGCACCTTCGCCAGAGTGTATTGCCTGGTCAGGGCGGGAAACGATCGAGAGGCAGTCGGGAGACTCGGAGAGGCATTGAACCGATTTCATTTGAGTCCGCCCCCGGAGAATCGGGTGATTCCGATTGCCGGTGATTTATCCCTGCCGCGTTTGGGTTTAGGCCATGGTTTTTTCAATCGCCTGGCCTCCGAGGTCGATGCCATCTACGGCATCATGCCCCAAACCAACGCCGGGCAATCTTATTCGACGCTGAGACCGGTGATATTGAATGGAACCAAAGAATTATTGCGATTGGCTTGTAAGGGGCGCATCCAACTCTATCACCATATTTCCTGCATGAGCGTGTTCGGGCTGCCTCTCTTCAGTGACCGTGACACCTGGACCGAGGACGACGTCTTGGATGGATTGCCCGACAAAGGCAATGGGTTTGCCCTGGGCAAATGGGCGGCCGAACGCCTGGTGCGGCAAGCCCAAGACCGCGGCTTACCTTGTAATATCTACCGCTTGGGTTCGGTATCCGGCCATAGCCGAAGCGGTGCGGCCAATACACGCGACTTGGAAGCCGCCTTGATTCGGGCATCGCTGAAACTGGGACGATTTCCCAATCCCGAGAACCGATTCAATCCGGCGCCCGTGGACTATATTTGCGCCGCGGTGTTTCAATTGTCGCAACATTTCCGGGCAAGAGGCAAAACCTACCACATGCTTCCGCCGAAACCGGCGCCGACAGATGCGTTGCCGACCGCTGCCGGTGAAGAAGGCTTTCCGCTTTCCATTGTTTCCCCCGAGGAATGGTCCGACACGCCGGGCGCGGCTTTGGGGCGAGAACCGATCTATCCCGATTGGCAATCCTTCGGTCGCATTCGTCTGGCGTCTTCCACGGTAAAACCGCCTAGGGCTTTTTCTCGCAATACCCGAGAGGCGCTCTCCGGAAAACCCGCGTTTCCCCAGATGGACGCGGCCTATTACAGCCGGATGCTGCGCTACTATCGGCAATGCGGGTTTGTCGAGGATGTCGACACTCCGTGTGCCTCATAAGATTCAGAGCCTGGTTTTGGCCAGTTTCGCGGCGTTGGTTTCGGGATAACGTTCGATCACGCGGCGGTAATCGTCCATGGCTTCTTCATGTTGTCCCAAGCGATCCCGTGACATGGCCAATTTCAGCAGGGCGTCGGGGGCCTTGTTGGAATCGGGGTACTGGGACAACACACGCTGGAAAATAACAATGGCATGATTGAAATTGTATTGGCTGTAAGACACCTCGCCCAGCCAGTACATGGCGTTGGGGGCGTATTTGTGCTCGGGAGCGCGTTCGGTTATGGAGCGAAAACCGGCTTCGGCCTCTTCATATTTCATCGCCTCCAGATCCCGGTAGGCTTTTTGGTAAACGGTCAACACGTCAAAGTCACCCTCGACCAGGGTTTCGGGGGGGTTGTCTTCCTTTTTTTCCGGCTCGGGCATCGGCTCCATGACTTCTTCCACGGGTTCCGGATCTTCAACGGGCACATCGGCCGCCTCTTCTTCAGCCGGCGGATTGTCTTCTTCCGGTTCCTCCGCGGGCATGGGCCGCGTTTCCGGTTGCGCGTTTTGCTGAGCAACTCGCTCCTCTAACTGCCTGTAAAGACGCGCCTCGTTTTCGCGAACCCGCAATTCCAATTCGGAAACACGCTCATCCAAATCTTGGATATCCAACCGGGCTTTTTTGTCACAGGCGGTCGATCCAATCATAAGCAACAGAATGACAGCTATCGGAGAAGCTTCGACCTTCACGGGCACCTCACTTGGATTTAGGAATATCGATCTTAAGGTCTTTGATGCGCTTGGAGAGGGTATTGCGATGGACACCCAAGGCTTGGGCGGTTCGCCCGATATTACCCTGATGGGCCTTCAGCACTTCACGAATATAGGCGTGTTCCAACTGCTGTTTGGCAAACTGCAGGTCGATATCGTTGCTCACCAGGGCGCGAACCAGATGATCGAGTTTGTGATGCAGCTGTTCTGAAAAGCGATGATTTAGTCCGGGCTCAAATGATTGGGGGATATTTTTTTGCATGGATCTCTTCATGGTCTGAATTGGGAAAACGGCTCTCTGTTCAACCGGCCTGATATTATTTGTATGGAACCAGCTCTGGTCAACCAGAAAAGGCAGGACACCATGCGGTTTTCTACGACGCGTCATATCGATCGCGGATTTTGGGTAGAGACAGGACATCCACGCAATCATTCAAGAGTGTCCGAGGCGAGGCAGAAACTGAATGATGACTGAGCCTTTATTATTGTCGAGCCGACGCTGAATTTCAACCACTTTGGAAAATAACCTGGACGAATGCCGATTAACATCAATGATTAGAGGCTTTTTTGCGACTTTTTCCAATTGAAACCTAATGAATATTAGGTTTTTTCATGATCGGTCTTACCACGGGGGGCTCTTCCCGTTTATAATGTTGATCGGTTTACCGCTCGGTAGACCTAACCGTGGAAAGGACGGCACACCATGACAGCATCGATCAACCCGCTTGCAAAGCGAAGAACCAAAATTGTTTGTACCCTGGGACCCGCCACCAATACGCCGGAAAAAATAAGAGCGCTGATCATGGCCGGCATGGATCTGGTCCGTATCAATTGTTCTCACGGCGAACCCGAGGACCGCATCGAATTGACCCGCCTTGTTCGCGAGGCCGCAAAGGAACTGAAGATTGAGATCCCCATAATGTTCGACCTGCAAGGGCCTAAGATCCGCATCGGCCGGTTGGAGGAAAACATTTCTTTGAAGAAAGGCGATCGGTTGATTATCTCCAGCGGTGATGCAATCGGAAGGGCGGGGCATGTCACAACCACCTATCCCTATTTCGCCAGGGATGTTGCGGTGGGAGAAAAGGTCTTGATTGACGACGGTCGGCTGTGCCTTAACGTGGATTCGTTAGAAGAAAACGAGGTGCATACCACGGTGGAGGTGGGCGGTCTGTTGAAGCCGCGTAAAGGCATCAACCTGCCCAACACCACGATCAGCGCCCCCTGTCTTACCGAAAAAGATCTGGCGGATCTGAAGCTGGCCGTAGATCTGCAAGTAGATTTTGCGGCGGTTTCCTTCGTTCGCAACGCTCAGGATATGACCGTGGTGCGCAAAGCGGCCGATGAACTGGGTGAACATCACCTTCAGTTCATCTCCAAGATCGAGCGGCCGGAAGCGTTGAAGGACCTGCTGGGCATCATTCGCAATTCCGACGGCGTGATGGTGGCTCGCGGCGACCTGGGCGTGGAAGTGGGTTCCCCCCGGGTGCCCATGATTCAAAAGGAAATTATTACGCGCTCCAACATGGGCGGGAAATTCGTGATCACCGCCACCCAGATGTTGGATTCCATGATCGACGCCCCGGTGCCCACCCGCGCGGAGGCTTCCGACGTTGCCAATGCCATTCTGGACGGCACTGACGCCTGCATGCTTTCGGGTGAAACCGCTGCCGGCTCCTACCCGATCAGAACTGTCAAGACCATGGTGCAAATCGCCCAGGAAACAGAGTCTCACCCGGTTTACCGCTACCAGAGCCCGACCCTTCCACGCGGCAGTATTCACCATATTCCCGACGGCATCAGCGCCGCCGCCCACGAAACCGCCAACCTGATGGGCGCCCAATTATTGGTGGCTTTTACCAACTCGGGCAACTCCGCCCTGAAGCTTTCCAAAAGGCATCCGGCCTCCCTATTAGTGGGTGCGACCATCCACGAACACATCGCCCGCCGTATGCGTGTCTATTGGGGGGTGATCCCTTTGCTTATCCGAAAGCCCTCTTCTGTCGAAGAGATGTTTGAGGAAGTGAAGCAGCGGATCATGGACCTGGAGTTGGTGCGCAAGGGTGATGTGGCCATCCTTACCTCGGGTTTTCCGCTGTGGACCTCCGGAAGCACGAATTTGATGCGTGTGATGGAGATTGAATAGGGTGGAAAACAAGGGGGGCGAATGGCGGATACCGACGTCTTTGCGGTTTGGCTCGTGCCGAACAAATACCATGGTGAATTACTGCGAAGGGTGATCGCGGAATTGGCCAGAAACCATGATACAGAAGCATTTACGCCGCATGTGACTTTGTTTACGGGTCGGGAAAGCAGTGACGAGGTGTTGCGTAGCCGGTTGGCTAAACTGGCCGGCTCAACAGGACTCAGGGAGTTGAAGATCCCGATAACGGGCTATAAACATTCCAAGGATTTCTTTAAAACCTTCTTCTTGGAAATCGACAAACTGGAGGCGCTGGAAGATATGGCGAAACGGGCAAGAGCCATGGCCGACATACCTTCAACCTACAAGTTCAAGCCGCATCTCAGCCTCATCTACAAAGATTTGGAACTACGCCGACGCAAGAAATTGGAGAACGAGGTGGAGGATCCACCCACGGAAATTTGTTGCGACCGTTTGTTTCTGGTTCGCCCGGGCAATGCGGAAATCGGCTGGCGCGATATTGCCGCCTGGCGCGTTTTGGAGATGAGAAATCTAAGCTGATAGCCGGCTCATATTAATCACGGCGGAACATCCGGTGGGAGAAGGCAAATGCGGAGCAAATGCAACTCCCCCGGAAAAGGTTCAGCCTTCTTTTACGATACCGGCTTTCTTGGCCTTGCGCAGTTGTTTTGACACGGCGGCGCTCAATTCTCTCGCTCTGTCTCGGGACCAGCCTCGGCCAGTATAGGCAATTTTCCCTTCATGGTCCAAAACAATGAAGGTGGGATAACCCCGCACCTTGAACACCGCCTGGGAAACCTTGCCGTAGGGATCGATGAAATGGGTCCAGGGCATGGACTCCTTTTTCAGGTAGTCCTTAACCAATTCGGCATTCTTGTCCACGCTGACACTGATCACACGCAGGGGTTTCTTTTGGGACTTCCTGTGGAAGGAACGTAGCGAGGGGAGCGCCGCGTGGCAGGGTTTGCACCAGGTTGCCCAAAAGTCCAGCAGCACCACTTCGCCGCGATAATCGGAAAGATCGATGGGTTTGCCGTCTTCCAGACCTACAAGGGTTAGGATACCGCTCTCGGTGGGCGCTCTCGGCGGAACTTTCTTGCGGGTGCCGGTGACACCCGTCTTTTGCGCTACCAAGGTCTTCAGTTCTTTGTGATCGGAATAGTGCACAAACTGGTACGGCCCTCGATTTTGATTGTCACGGGCGTCCAGGTCGATACCCTCCCGTTCTAACAACCAGGCGGCCGTATCCATCTGCAAGTTGGCGCAAGCCCACATCAATACGGTGATGCCTTCCTTGTCGGCCGCATTCAGGTCTGCGCCTTTTTCGGCCAGGAATTTGAGAACCGGCAAATGTCCCTCACTGGAGGCCAACATGGCGGGTGTCCAACCGTAATAATCCGCGTTATCGATGACCGCTCCCCGATCCACCAACCAGGTGACTATATTCAGATGGCCCTCGCGCGCGGCCTGGTGTAACGGGGTGATGTCGAAACGGCTCTTGCCGTTGATATCACCGCCTGCCTCGATAGCCTTCTTCAGGCCGTCCAGGTCACCGTCTTCCGCCAAAAAGACCAATTTGCGGTTGGGATCTTCTTCTTGAGCCCATAGAGGAACAATGATCAGAAGGATCAAGCAAAAGGATTTCATGAGGTGCACTCCGCTTTATTCGGTTTCGGCCGGAGGTTCTTCCTGAGATGCTTCCCAATCCGCCGAGGCTTTCTGCCAGGCGCTTTGGAATTTCTTCATCTTCTTCTTACCTAACTCACCGACCGTTTTGACGGCCGCCAGCATGCGGTTACGACAAATATCGCTGCCAAGCAGGGCCATCACTTCATATAGCGGAGGCGCGACCGTTTTTCCGCAAATAGAAACGCGCGCCGCGTGCGTTACCTCGCGCAGAGACCAGCCGTGGATTTCGGCAACCTTCTTGAAAGCACGCTCGATATGGGGTTTTTCGAAACTCAGGAGGGTTTCCAATTCCCAAATGAATTTCTGCAGGAAGTCGCGGGTATCTTCCAATTCCTTGTTCTTGGGAGCCAGTAACGCGGTATCGTATTGGACCTCGGAATAGAACATGAAATCGCAGACCTGCATGAAGTCGCCCAATTTGTGCATACGCGGGGCCATGACCGGCATCAATTTCATGAAGAAGTCCTTGTTGAAGCGCCATTGAACGAGCCGCTCGTAAATGGCCTCGGGAGCCAGTGCGCCGATATGCTGCTGGTTGACCCAACCGAGCTTGGCTTGATCGAAGATGGGGCCGCCCAGGTGCACACGGTCGATGTCGAAACTGTCGACCATTTGCTCCAGGATGAAGATTTCCTGGTTGGAAGGCAGGGTGTAGGCCATCATGCCGAGGAAATTGATCAAGGCCTCGGGCAGGATTCCCAGCTCTTTGTAGTAGAGAATGGACGTAGGGTTCTTGCGCTTCGACAGCTTGGACTTGTCCTCGTTGCGCAGCAGGGGCAGGTGAATGACTTCGGGCGCCTGCCAGCCGAATGCCTCATAGAGCAGAATGTGTTTGGGCAGGCTGGGCAGCCATTCTTCGCCGCGAATAACATGGGTGATCTTCATCAAATGATCGTCGACCACATTGGCCAGGTGGTAGGTGGGAAATCCGTCGGACTTCAACAGCACCTGGTGGTCGATGGTGGTGTAGTCAAAAGTCACATCGCCGCGCAGGCGATCTTGGATGACGCATTCGCCCACGGCGGGCACCTTCAGGCGAACGGTGAACGATTCACCGGCGGCTTCCTTTTCGGTAACCTGCTGTTGTGTCAAGCCCAGGCAATAACCGTCATAACCCAGGTTGCCGCCGGCGGCCGTTTGTTCCTTACGCAAGCGGTCCAAGCGCTCGGGGGTACAAAAACATTTGTAGGCGCTGCCGTTGTCCAACAGGATTTGGGCGTGTTTCACATAATGTTCAGTGCGTTCGCTTTGGCGATAGGGGCCGTAGGGGCCGCCCAGATCCGGGCCTTCGTCCCAACGCAAGCCGGTCCAGCGCAAGGCGTCCAGAATCATGGCCTCGTGTTCCGGACGCGAACGAGCCTGATCGGTGTCCTCGATGCGCAGCACGAAGGAGCCGCCCTGAGATTTTGAGAAACAATAATTGAAAAGAGCAATATAAGCCGTTCCCACATGGGGACTGCCCGTGGGAGACGGTGCAATGCGAACGCGTACTTCTGACATGGATACCTCGTCCAAAACAATTCATCGAAGCCCCAAATTATAACGGGGCTTGCACATTGGAGCAACCATCGGCGAGAATTACCGGGAATTACCCCGGCTGTTCAAGTTGCAACTTGCCCGCGAGTGCCGGTTTTGTAAGAATAGGGGGCAAATCAGCGGCCGGGCCGCTTGGGAGGACCTATCGTGAGCATGGGAGAGACCATTGTCGAGCGTTTGAAGGCGGCGTTCCCCGATGTGCGCCTGAAATTGGATGATGCGCGAGGCACCGGCGATTACTGGGAACTTGAAATTGCCACGGATGCCTTTGAAGGTATGAGCCGGGTAAAAAAACACCAGGCCGTCTACAAACCCCTTCGCGATCTGATGGACAGCAACCAGATCCATGCCCTGAAAATAAAAACCTTCTCCCCGGCTCAATGGGCTGAACGCGAAGGCGAAAGCTGAACAACTTTCCCCATCCCGGCGCCAACAAGTTTCAGGAGTTCAAACATGAGCGAATCGGTAATTACAGCACTGTTCGATGAGTGGAATAATGCACTACAGACCGGAGAACCCAAAAAAGTCGCAACTCTCTATGAAAGCAACGCCATCCTGCTTCCGACCGTATCCAATAAGGTTCGCCACAACCACGAAGAAATCGAGGATTATTTTGTTCATTTTCTTGCCAAAGGGCCCGTGGGTAAAATTGATGAGGCAAACGTACGTACCTTTGGCCAACTAGCAATCAACTCAGGCATCTATACCTTTACGTTCAAAGATGGTGCCGTCGTGACTGCACGCTTCACCTTCGTATATCGCTGGAATGGCGAACGCTGGATGATTATAGAGCATCATTCTTCACAGATGCCGGAATAAGTAAGTTAACTCACAGGGGGAGCAAGAGTCCACAGATTGTCGCCTGCGCAAGTAGATAACCTGATTCGCGGGACCGCCTCAAGGATGGGAGAAGCGGTTCCATCAACCAGGCAGGTCATCAGGACGTTTCCAATGAGTTGATTGTTTCCGGGAACATCTATGATGCCCACAGCGGCAAACTCGAAGAACTCATCCCACCCGCTCCCCCAGCTGATTGTATCTTCCAGGATCGGGGTCGAGCAGCCCCCGATCGCAACCATGGTTAATCAAGCTTCGGTATGGGCAGCCTGAGTCGATCCGTTTAAAAAATATTTTTTGAGCCCCCTCCATCGGAGATTGCGTTTTTCCTGTCGGATCGCTTGACGCGTCCTTAACTAACTACCGGCATCATCAGGCCGTTATGCCTGGATTCCGGCAACGGGAGAAGTGCGCCCTCCCGCCACATTTCTTCCGAAAAAAATCAAACCAATGACATCGGCGCAGCCTTGAAGGGCGAGAGGCTGTGAATGCAAGCAAAACACTTTTTTTTGGAGATTTTATGCTGAATCGTCTTGTGATGATTTCTATTATCTGTCTTTTCCTGAGTCAAACGGCCGTCGGCCAAACCAAACTATGTCCCGGTTTCTCTCCTTGGAATCCCGCGAATGATGACGACATCATCGGAGCTACCCTGGATACCTCCGGCGACAATATCATCGTGGGAAACCCCGGCCATGACAGCTTGGAGGGAGAAGTGTATATCTTCAAGGGGACGAACGGAACGCACCAGAAATTAACGCCTTCCTTTGCCTCTCATCTTTACGGCGCCTCGGTTGCCATCGAAGAAAAACTTGCGATTGTCGGCGCGCCGTTCCAATCCGGCGGCGGCATGGTCTATATGTACTACGACACCGGCAACGGCTATGTACCGAAGCAGAACCTGCCCTACTTCGGCAGCAATCCCCACGCTGACTTCGGTCATCATATCGATGTAAACGGCAGAACCATGATCATCGACGCAAGCGGGGACCGTCAGATTTACACCTATGTTCTTTCCTACGGCACAAGCTTTTCCTACGCCTGGCAATCCACCATCGATTATCCCACCGATTTGTCGGTGGTAAGCGAACTGAAATACGGTAACGGATTCCTCTTTGTGGGCGGCTATGACACCTCCGGCGAGGGTGCTGTCTGGGTGTTCTCAAACAGCAGCTACACCTTCCCGCTCCATCAGAAACTCACCGGTTATACGAGCACCGAAGATTTCGGTTCCTCAATCAACATTACCGACGACGGTGAATACCTGGTCGTGGGCGCACCCAGCTACGTGGACAACGGCGATGCCGTGGGTGCGGTTTACATCTATGCCTACAACGCACCGTCCTACGTCCTGGACGACTTCCTGTTGGCGAGTGACGGCATGGATCTCGATACGTTCGGCAGCAGCGTGGCCGTGGAGAAAGATGGCTACAAACTCCATGTATTGGTGGGAACGTCTCTCATCAACGCCGTCTATCACTACGAAATCACCAATTCAAGCACCACCGAAACCAAGATCACCGGCGGCAGCGGCGGCAATGGGTTCGGCCTGAAGGTTGCCATTCAAGATCGAGATACGGCGATCATTGCGGATCTGGATGAATCCTGTTACAGCTGGTACACCACCGGGGCTATCTACTACCAGGGGCTGTAAATCTCAACTCTGAACACAGAACAAAATCGATAGGAACGGGATCGGAGTCATCCGGTCCCGTTTTTCGTTGATTGATCAGGTGAGACTTATCAACCATAACCAAACTTGACAAATTTAATTCTTGGGCCTACTTTTAAAAAATGACCCAAGTTTAATAGCCTCCATCAGCTCGAAAGTAGGCGGTTTATGCCTCGACAACAACAAAAGTCTGCTTTGCCGAAAGTCACCTCACCGGCTGTTGCCGATGAGATCCATGAAGATACCTCCCCACGGAGCACTCGGTTACCGCCAACTGAGGATGATCTATTTCTGCATCATAAGCACGAGGCCTTCGGCCTTCAGCTCAAGGAAAATACCGGAGAGATAACACCGGATCAGCGGGCGCGTCTGGGTGTGCTACAGGCAAAGATGGACGAATTCTGGGAACGGAAGAGAGAACACGCCGAAAGGTTTCAAGGAGGGCTCGCAAACACCTCTGTCTTCCCGCCGGAGAAGCCTCGGCCTGAATGGAAGCCAATGTCAGGTTCAATCCTTGGACCCATTCAACGACAAGAAAATACAGCTTCCCCGAGGAGTGAAGCCGAACCCACACGGGTTCGTCAAACACCTCGATCAAGCGCACCCATTCAGGCAAACGGATGGGCCGGACTTGGAGGACTTCTCGGCGGTGGTATCATCGGCGGCGGCCTGGCCGGACTGGGTTATGCATATGGTCTTACCAATCCCATTGCCCTGGCCGCTATGGTCGGCGTCCCCGCGCTCTTGGGAGGAGCCTACGGATTGAGTCGTAGCTCGGGTCCCAGGGTGTTACCCCGACAAGAACGGGCGAAGCCAGATGTTTCATCGGAAAAATTAACCGGCGACGGGGGGCAAATTCCCCCGTTGATGCATTTCATCTGGTTGGGCGGTAAGGTTCCCTCGGATCGTATTCGCAGTATCGGGCAGTGGGCGGAGGCGGCAAGAGGTTCCAAAATCAATCTCTGGCTGGATCGCAATTCCGCCAAAGTTTCCCGAGGTGACCTGGAGGGTCTTGTCAGAGCAGGCGTTCGAATCCGCCATGTCGAGGAACTGGCGGAATCCAGTGAGCGTTTCGGCCGGGCAATGAGGGATCTGCCGACCGTTGACAGCGGTGGTGTCAACGGCGGCGCCGCCGGAGCGCTCTCGGATCTGGCTAGATTGGAGATCCTGAATAATGAAGGCGGCACCTATATGGATTCTGACAATACCCCGGGGGAAAGAGCCGACTTATTCTCTAATCTGCACGCCCCCGAAGGGCTTCGTTTAGGTTGGGACAAGCTGGAACACAGTGAGAATTTCTCCAACGACGCCATGTCCGCGGTGCGAGGTCACCCGTTCATCCGCGACTATATGGAACATGCATACGGAAACCTGGATGAAAGAACCATCGGGGATATTCGAAGTCGTGAAAAAGAGCGCGTCAAAATGTCCGTCATGGGCGCTACCGGACCCGAGGCAATGGCCAGGATACCCCTGCCGACATCCAGGGGTCATCGAGAGGCGATTGGGGCGGAATCCCGCTCCTCGGATTTCCTCACTACCGACCCTGACCGAGTAACCATAAGAGATTTTCCAGGGAATAGGGAAATGAATGCCGAAATGCTGGGAGGCACCAGGCCCTTCTCCCCCGCCATGGACGACTATTTCCAAGACATCGCCTATACCGGCCAACTCTTCAACCGAGGCTCAGACAACTCGTGGCTTCCTCCTGCCCGAGGAAGGTCTTCGACCCATGAAGATAGAAAAAAGGAAGAATGAATCCAATCTAATTGCTGCAAGCAGACTTTATCTTTCGGCCCGCCGGATCGGCACGCCGTGTTTTTCCAAGATCGGCAGCACCTTGTCCAGGGGAATCGACGGGGTGGTGTGCCCGTTGCCCGTCACCGTTTCGGCGGTGAACATGGAGTTGAGGATCGCTTCCTCCGTTGCTTCGATCACGGCCAGGAATAGGGGGGTCATGGCCTCGTTGCGCAAGACCTGAATATCGCGCTGCATGTTTTCGGGGCGGTAGGGGATGCGCACGCCCTCGGCCGTGGAGAAGGCGATGACATAATCGCCGCTGCCGTTGGAGGCAATGCCGCCGGTCCGCGCCAGGCCCAACATGGCGCGTTTGGCCAGCCGCTCCAGGTTGCGGGCGGTCAGCGGGGCATCGGTAGCCACTACGATCATGCAGGAGCCGTCCGGGGTTGCCTTGGGACGCCTGGCCAGGTAGTGGTTGCCCATGATGCGGCCCACCGGCACGCCGGCGATTTGCAGGACGCCGCCGAAATTGGATTGCACCAGCACCCCCACCGTATAACCGCCCTTGTCCTTCGGCACCACGCGAGAGGACGTGCCGATGCCGCCCTTGTAGCGAAAACATTGGGTCCCCGTACCCGCGCCCACGCTGCCTTCGGCAACCGGACCGCTCTTTGCCGCGGCAATGGCTTGCAAGACGTGATCCTCGGTGACATGACGACCGCGAATATCGTTCAGGCGCCCGTCATTGGTCTCACCCACGACGGCGTTCACGGAACGCACATCGGCGTTGACCGGTTGTTGAAGCGTGTAGGTAATCAGGGCATTGGCCGCGGTGGGCACGCTGAGCGTGTTTGTCAGCACGATCGGTGTCTCGATGTTGCCCAGTTCCTTGACCTGGGTGTATCCGGCCAGCTTGCCGAAGGCGTTGCCCAGATGGATGCCGGCCGGAACCTTCTGCTGAAAGATATTGCCGCCGTGAGGCAGGATCGCCGTGACGCCGGTACGGATATGGTCGCCGGACACAAGGGTCACATGACCCACCTGCACACCGGCCACATCGGTGATGGCATTACGGGCCCCCGTGGGCAGGACGCCGATGACGATACCATGGTCGCGAACCCGCTTCGGCGCCTCGGACGGCGAGGCGAAAAAGAGACAGCACAAAAGAAGATGCATCAGATTCCCCCTGATTTGGTCGATAAGTAAAAGTCTAGAGGATGCCGCGGTTATCGGCAAGACGCTCAATGGAAGACTTGCCCGTTCTAACAGTTGTAACCGGCTGAACCTTTTTTATATAAGGGGTTCGGTTCGGTGACGCCTCGAACCTCCGGCATCGTGATCTTATTATTCCCGAAAGAATGAGACATGCCGAAACATCTGAAAAACCTTTTTGAGTTTCTATTTTTTACCTCGTTTTTCATTGGGGCGGTTTGGATCAGCCGAGAGGCTTTCGGCCCCTCCCTCGATGTATGGCTACCGGCCGGCGTTGTTACATCCGGGATGGCGATACGCGGTACCCGGCTTATCCCGGCAGTTGTTTGCGGCCTGCTCATCAGCCAATTCACCATTCTCAAAAGTCCTTTGACATTCATCCCCTATTCGGTCGCCAGTGATATTTTCGGTATCCTGATTACGGTCCAGGTCATGAAACATCATGTCCCCAGGCCACTGGCCATTCGCATTGCCAATTTTTGGGGTTTGTTCGGCGGCTTTTCCTTGTATTGCGCCGTATCGGCAACGATCGGCGTTTTCGGTCTTTGTCAGAGCGGAAGGATCGCCTGGCATGCTTATCTCGAATACTGGTTCATCTGGTATATCGGTAATCTGGTCGGCGCTTTTATCATTCATCCGGGGGTCACCGCGGTCTTCTATCTCGCGCGGGGACATTGGAACCGCTTGAAAACACCCAGGGCCCGGGAGGCAATGGCTTGGGTCCTGTTTATGATCCTGATGGCTCTGGCCAATCTCTACATTCCCGTAACCACATCGATAGAAGTGGTCGTTCTGGATTTTTTACCGGTATTCATTCTCGGTTGGAGTGCAACCCGTCTACCGCCGTCCTATACCATGATCGGTATTACGCTTATTTGTTTGGAATCCCTTCTGCTCATCAAACAGGGGCCCGCTAACTTCCTTGGTGTCGATACCGATTACGAAATCAGAATCTACACACTCTTCATTACGGGTAAAACTCTGGTTGCGCTCATCCTGGCCTATTACAGTTTCGAGATCAAGCAATTTGCCGCGGAGTTGACGCGGACCAATCGCAACCTGGAAGAAAAAGTAGTCCGGCGGACAGCAGAGTTGAAATCCTCCAACGACGACCTGGCTCACCTGGACGAAATCATCAAGCGCGTGACACAAATTAGAGAGCCGAGAGAAATTTTCGACGGCCTCTTGCGGGAAGGCTCACTGCTTTTTCAGGAGGAGCGGAGAGGCCTCTTATTCGTTTTGGAGAAAAACAGATTTATCGCGTCAGCGGCCGTCGGCGGCCCTTGGGACGAGGCCAAAACAATTTCCCTTACCCCGAAACAGGTTAAAAGTCGTTACATGGATTCCGGCGAGGATTGGGGAGACGGCATCTACCATATCGTGAATCAGAAGGGCCTGCCCGCTGAAGAAATCGTGGGTAAATGGAGCGCTTCCGAAATGATTTCCATGTTCATCGAGGGTGCGGAGGGAACGGTCGGCGTTATGGTATGGGACGTGGAAAACGCCGCGCTCTCGGACACACGCCGACTGCGCATTTACCGCGATCATGCCGCCATTGCACTGAACCGGGCGCGGTTCCTTATGGAGCTACAACGCAAGAACCAGGAAATCTCCGCGAAAAACGAGGCTTTGATCAAGGCCCAGGACCGCCTGGTCGTCAATGAGAAGATGGCGGCGCTGGGTACGCTCACCGCCGGCATCGCTCACGAATTCAACAACCCCAATAACTTCATCTCGGGTGGTCTGCAAAACTTGGAAAATTCACTGGCAAACTTCAAGGATTTTCTCTTGGAGTTGGCCGGGGAAGAAGCGGACACTGAGGTCATTGCGCGCATTATGAGATATTTCAACATGATGCAAGACCACGTGGACACGGCCTACGAGGGCTCGCGGCGTATCGGCGAGGTCGTAGAGAACATGAGCATGTTCTCCAGCCTCAACCGCACCAAAAGCGGGCCCGCCGACATTTGCGAGGGCCTGCGCACGGCCGTCAATTTGATCAGATCCCAATACCACCAGATCCAATTCAAGCTGGACCTGGACGGCCCGATGCAACGCGTTTGTCAGGCCGCCAAGCTGAACCTGGCCTGGACGAACGTATTGCTGAACGGTTGCGAGGCCATTCTGGAACGTCGCTCGAACGAGGGCAGCCGGGCTCCGGCTCTTTTGTATATCAGCGCCGAAAAATCGGCCGGCGAAGCACGAGTGGTCTTCCGGGACAGCGGCACCGGTATTCCCGAGGAATGCCGGGATCGTATTTTTGAAGCCTTTTTCACCACCAGGGACAAGGGCGTGGGCAGAGGTTTGGGGCTTTACAGCACGTGGAACATCATCAAGAAACACAACGGCAGGATCGAGGTGGACTCCAAGCCCGGCAAGGGCACCCGCATGACCTTCTACCTACCCTTGGATGAGGATCGGAAAGAAGCCGCTGAACCGGTTGCTTTGCAGACCGCCGGTTGATGTCTTCTTATCCAACCGGGGGGCAGCACCTTAGCCTGGGTCGCTCGAAGCGACGGGAGCGAACCGCGCCGCCTGAACCAATTCGACCTGAATTTCGGTACGATCCCCCGCTGGTCGCCGGACCGCAGTAACCTGGTCTTTGCGGCGCCCCCGCAAGGCAATCCCGATATCTACCGCTATCACCTTGATTCGAACCACTTGGAACGGTTAAGCCGAGGCGCGACCGTCGAACGGGCGCCGATCTATTCGCCGGACAGACCGCCACGCGACATGTCTTCGCAAAGGACCTCACACCGGAGGGACGCGCCCTGGTGATCATGGTTGATGTCAGCGATTCCGATCTTTGGATCGTGCGCCGCTAGGGAGATTCCGGACAGGTTTCAGTTTTTGTCATCGTTCAGGTAGGCCGCGGTCAGGTGCGCCAACTTGTCGGCGCCGCCGGCCGTTTCCAAGGCTCGTGCGGGTTCCTCACGGGTAAAAGCAAGAGCCCGGGCACGCACTTGAGGCAGGGCCGCGAAGCGCGTATTCTTCAGGTCCATGGAGGCAAAGGCGCCGTTCTGGGCGGCGTCCACCACGGCCGTAATCAGGCGAAAGGCTTCCTCGCCGGTCAGTATGTCGCCCAATTGCTCGTCCAATTCGGGAACCGCATCGGCAAAGGCGTTGGCCTCGTCGAATTCAAACGAACCGGCCTGATCCAGCAACACCCCCACATAGGTGTCGCGAAACCGGGGCAGGGCGCCGAACACGGGTCCGAAGTAACTGACATAGGGGAATTTTTCCAGGCATCGGCTCACCTCGTCGCCGAATTGTTCGCAAAGTTCCGTCTCGCCCTGGCTTTGACGAATGGACCCCAGTACGCGAACAGGGTGATCCAATTGAGAAGGGTTGAGATTGGGACCGATTTCTCGGGTACGGTCGGCCAATACTTCCAGCAGCCGTTGGCGGCAGGCTTCGTCCAAATTCCCGCCCAGTTTGCCGTTAGCCGAGATCAGGGACAGCACCAGGCGACTGTAGGCGGCGTCATCGGCGCGGGCGCTGATCACGCGCTTGCGCAGGGCGTCGTTCAGGTCGGGATCGTCCAGGGCGGCAAGGCCCAGGATAAAGCGCCGCGCATTGCGGGCAATGGTCGGATTGGAATCGAGGACTTTATCCAGCAGCGTCGCCAGCAGCGCGGGCCGGGCTTCCCGATGCAGCAGGCGAATCTCGCGACGGACGATTTCCGCGTTGTTCTTCACGGATTCAGAGGTAAAGAAATAGGTATTGGCCAGGCGCTGAGCGATATCGTCGACTAATTGGGTGGTACGTAACAGGGGCTGACTGAGAAACTGGTCGACCACGGTTTGGAAGATAAACCGCGCTTCCTCGGCGCTGGGTTGGTGACCGGAGGGATGCGCGGCGCGATTGCGCCGCGAGCGAATCAGGTCCAGGGTCTGGGCATCCAATTCGGGAATCAGGTGGGTCCGGCCCAATTCCTTGATCAGAAAACGCTCGAAGACCTTCTGGTCCTCCTGAAGTTTCTGGGCATGGGCGTAGATGCGTTTGGCCTCGCTGTTGACCATGGCCAACTCGCCCAGCTTTTGCAGCAGGTCGTCAAATAAAGCGATAAAGCTCAAAACGATACACCCGCGATAGGCGCCGGCCATATAGCAGGCCATGGCCTCGCGCATGTAATCGGCGGTAGGCGGATTGGGAATGCGGGCGATCAACTCTTCAAAATCGGTGAGATGGCTCATGCTGACCTCGACATGAGCATGATTCTACCCCAGCCGCCGCGAACATGGGGTCATATTCCGGGTGAACCTGTAAGGGGGAACGCAACATAAGTCCGAAATATAGGCGCTCTCCATGTTGCGCCCCGCAACGCGCCCAAAACTTCCTCGGCACATCATCACGCCTGACAACGCGCCCGGAACGAAATTCTGAACAACCCCGGGGCGTTCCGGGATCAGACCTCCACGAGTTCGAGTTGTTTCAGATTGGGCAGATCGACGACCTGGTCGAAGTGCTTGTAGAAAGATTCATCGCCGTGCATGATAACGATCAGGCTCTTTCCCGCGGTGCGCTTGAAGATCCAATCCATCAGGGCATCCTTGCTGCCTACATCGACGGCGGCCAGGGGTTCGTCAAGCAGATAGAGATCGGCGTCCTTGAGCAGGGTCATGGCGGCGTATGCCTTGCGCTTCTCTCCCTCAGAGAAGGTGGCCGGGTCGCGATCCAGATTCTCTTCCATTTGGAAGTCGCGAATCATTTCCCAGGCCAGTTTCGATTTTTCTTCGGTCAGATTGTCCAGATCCAGATGTTCTCGAAGCGTGCCCTGGAAAAAAGCCAGGGGCGCCGTCATGGCGCTGACGCGGTTCAGATCGAAAACGTCAACCTTACCTTCCGCGCTGAGGAAACCGGTGATGATATGAGCCAGGGTGCTCTTGCCGCAACCATTCGGGCCAAGGATCAGCATCTTTTCGCCGGCGGCCAGGTTCAGGTTGAAATCCTTGAACATGGTGTTGGTTTGATAGCCGAAGCTCATGTCTTTTAGGGTGATGGTGGTGTTGCTGTTGGCTTCCCGCTCTTTGGCCAGGGCTTCGAACTCTTCCATGCGCATGATGTAGCCGCTCACCTTGGCAAATTCAGGCAGTTTGCCCACGATGCCCATCACGGATGCGATCAATTTCCAGAAAACCGACATGAAGGCCAGTAGACCGCCCACGGTCATGGTGCCGAACAGCACGTCGAGGGCGGCAACAACCAGCACCACGGATTCAGCCAGGGAGAGGAAGACGCCGCTGATGGTGTTGTAGATGCCCGAGGTTTTGACGCGGCGGTAGAGGATGCTGAGGTAGTTGTTCAAGGCCGACGACAACGATCCGCGTGCCTTTTTCTCCAGGCTGAAGGTGGTGATGGTTTTGTAAGATTCGACGGCGCGACCCAGTCCGCCTCGAAAGTTGGCTTCGGCCTCGTTTTCTTCCTTGGATTGGCGAGTAATCTTGGCGCCGAATTTTTTGGAGAGGTAATAGAGAATCGGTACGATCACCGAGAGGATGACGGTCACGCGCCACGACAGCCACAAAGACACGCACAGGGCCGTGATGAAGGTGACGATTGCCTCCGAGAGACCCACGATCAGGGAGATGCCGCTCTGGGAAACCTTGTTAGGTTCCTCGTAAACCCGGGAAAGATGATAGCCGTCCTTGTTCTTGCTGACCTCGTCATAGGGAACCTTGTAATACACTTCCAACATGCGCGTCGCCAGGGTTCGGGAGACGGAGTTGCGCAGTTTCTGGGAAAGCAACTGCTGCCACAAGGAACCCAGACGGAGCAAGATGCCGAAGCCGATGATCACCACGACGAGGATGATGAACAGGTTGAAGTCTTGTTTCATCAAACCGTCATCGATCAACATTTTCATGGCGACGGGATCGATAAAAGCGGCCGAGGCGGAAATCACCGCATTCAGGATCAAGATCCAGATCAACAAACCTTTATGGGGGCCAACGATAGACAGGATTCGGCCTGGCATGTGTGTCCTTCCGAGAATCACGGGCCGAGCCCGGTTTCGGTTTACGAGGTGGGGAAACGGTTTGAGGAGGAAGAGGAAGGCCCGAGGGCCGTTCCTACATACCCTTGAGTGCGAACTCCTTAACCTGGAAGTTGTCTTCTTCGCCTACGATGCACCCCAGAATCCGGCCGTTGCGGTAATAGACCAGCGAATCGAGGGGGAATTCGTAACGGCCGCGCTCGATGACCTTTTGGGTCTTCATGTCGGCAATGTAGAAGGTTGCCCGGGAGAAGCCGTTGTTTAAGCCGGTCAGGCTGCCGATAGGCGTGAGCACGAAAGCGATCTTGTCGCCCTTGATGAGAAAGTGGGTATAGTAGGCCTTGGTGTGGCTGTAATCGAATTTGATGCCCGGGAAATCCTTGAAGGCGAAACGTTTGCCGTTCGGCATGGGGAAGTCGACATCGGCCATCAATTCCCGGTCGCTGTCGGTGACTATTTGTTCGGGCAGGTTGAATTTCAAAACTTCTTGGGTTTTGCCGTTCTCATCCAAGCGATAGATCGAAGCGTCCTGGCCGAAGCCGAAATACCAGTTGCCTTTATCGTCCCTCTGAAGATCGATGTCGGGAGGAAAGGCCTTGAGATTCATCTCCAGGCTGCCCTTGCTGAGGTCCTCTTTTACGCCGGTCATCCAGGCTTCGTTTTTCATCTTGAACAGGGTTTCCAGAGAATCGTCGGCCGGATTGTACATATACAGCATCATCATGGTATCGCCGGTTTGTCTCAGGTGACGGCTGCCCAACATGACGCGGCCGTCGGCCAACGGCGCCATGTGGCGGGGCTCGATACCTACCTTTTTGTATTGGGTTTTGTAGTTGCCCTCCAAATCGAAGACACTCATGAAGTGCCGGTAGTCCCACACCCAGATCTCATTTTCGGAGACCGAGATTTTGGCCGCGTTCACAAGCTGGCCGGGTCCCTGGCCATAGGAACCGAAGGCTTTGAGGAACTTGCCGTCCTTGCCCCACACGAGAACGCGGGATTCACGGCCGTCGAGAACGAAGAGCTTGCCGTCCGAGCCGTAGTCCATGGAAAAGGGCATGCTCAACACGGCATCGATCGGTGGGGCTTCGTAATCGCGCACGGTGGTGATATCACCGTTTTCAAGGGCAAGACACAGCAGTAAAGCAAGGGCCGACATCATTCAACCTCCATGGGGTCTTCCGGAACAGTATTTTGGTAGATTTAGGCAATGAATCGCAATCAGTCTTCGAAGCAATCGAGGAAAAGGAAGGGGCCCGGCTTCAGCAGGCGGCGGAAGAATTGGGCGATGCCCGCCGAACCGGTGCAGAAATCAGCCGACAGCTTCAGCAGTTCGTCGCCGGGGAAGGCGCGGCCGCCCGCGTGGCTGACACTGTAGAGATTGGCCTTGTCGGCCATATTCCGGGCGCTGTCCTTGTACTTCTCCTCGCCGGTTACCATGTGAAGGTCCAGCATGAATTCGCCGATACCCGTCAGGCCGGAGAACAGGCCCGGGAGAACGCTGTAGAGTTGGCCCGGGTAGACGGCGGCGTCCCGGGCCAGGTCAAGGTAACGCTGCTCGCCAAGCACTTTGTAGAAGCGGATCAGAGTCATGCCGATGCCCGCGCTGCCGTGACGGAAGTAGGGGTAGATGCGGCTGTCTTCTAAAGACTGCGCCCACACAATACTGCCGTCCAATTCCTGACTGTTGCTCAGTTCGTACTCCATCAAGCGTTTGGCGACATCCAGAACGCCGGCCTCCCGGGTTTTCTCATAGAGACGAAGCATGAAGAGGGCGATGCCCGCCGCGCCGTGTCCCAGCCCGAAGTAGGTTTCTCCGTCCAGGTTTTTGTAGGAAAGGCCGCCGTTCTCTTCCTCCGTCAGCTTTTCTACAATACCCTGAGCCGCGCGCTTTGCGTAGTCCAGATACATTTCCTTGCCGGTCTTGTGATAGAAATACAAGCCGGCCAGGCCCCAGCCGGCGGCGCCGAAGAACAAATCCGCGCTTTCGAACAAGAGATGAGATTTGTAGGTGGTCTCCATGATCTTTTCGGCCAACTCTTCACGGCCCCAGGAGTGCAGAACCCAAGCGATGCCGCTGGAGCCCGCAAAGAGACCGGGTGCAAAATCCTTTTCATTGACCTTGCCCGCCAGTTCAAGAATACGGTTCTCCACATCCTCGGGCAATTCACCGTTCCAGGTTTTCAGGAAATGAGCGGGACCCAGCATGCCGTAACCAACCGAGAGCGGCGTGGTGTAATAGGCGCGATAATCGGGAGGGTAGATGCATTCGGCGGCCAGGTCGGCGGAATTGGTCATGAAGGTAGCCAGAGCTTCCACATTCTCTTTGAGTTTCTGGTCGGACATGTAGTGGAAATCCGCTTTCTGATAGCGTTTCTCCGCCACATCGGTCTTCAACTCCTCGATGATGCGGTCCATGGAACCCACGGGGTCGTCCGTATCTTCACCGACCTTGTTGACCGTAGTGGGAAGTCCCTTTTCCCGGGTCATGTGCGCAAAGAAACCGACCTTGCTGAAGTCGCCCAGGGCACACATGACGTGTACCGGGAAGATGGTGTTATAGAAGACGCGGCGTAGCGCAAACATGTCGTCCTTGAAGGTGGGCACGGCGCCCTTCCAGGCAGGAATCGCATTTGCTCTTCGGATTGT
>JASJCB010000066.1 GCA_030066195.1 Acidobacteriota bacterium | reverse complement strand
ACAGTAGACTGCATTAGGTCCCAAAGGTAAGGCAAGCCACGTGGGCGCTTGTTCACGCTACTTGGCTGACAGTCTCTGTCGAACTGCTCTTATTACGCCGCCGCCTTCCAGTCGGGTCGCGCGGTTTTCCCGGTTGTGGAGGGCTGTCTCCAGTTCGTGTTTTGAATAGCCGTGTTGCGGGACAAGGTCTACTACCTCGCCCGCGATCAGGGCTGCTATGGCTTCACCGTTTTTGAACAGGACCCGGTTGTTTGGCGTTTGCGGAACGCGGCGGCCCGGCAGGATGATACCGGCCAGGTTCAGCGGATCGCAGGCGCTCAGGCTGATGAGTGAGTCTTCCGGGTTTTTGTCCCGGGCCTTGCGCAGGGCGCCCACCGCTTCCGGCAGGGCGTATTGTTCGCCGCCCACGCCCGCTACGAAGTAGCCGCCGCGAATTTCGCCGATCGCTTCCAGGCGTCGGTAGACACGCAGCAGTTCCCGCCAGGGCGGTGGATTGCTCTCGCGTTCCAACAGGCGGCGGAAGACGACGCCCCAGCGACGCAACAGGACCCGGGCCCGGTATTCCAGTAGTTCTTCTTCCAGGGCGGCCGTTTCTTCCGTTCGGCCGCCGTTCCCCCTGGGCAGCAGCGACCAGCGTCCGGCCGAGACCAGGTCCGGGACCATATCGGCGCGGCGGCGCATGCTCCCGCGTCGGGGCGTCGGGCGTTTGTCGGACGGCACCAACAAGGCGCGCAGACCGGTGAAGCTGTCGGCCGTCACCATGCCCAGTGCGGTCAGTTCACCAAGGGCGATTTCCATTTGCGTATGCAGCAGGCCCGCTTCCTGTTTCAGTTGGGTGAAGAACAGCGCGCCCTTGTCTTCCAAGACCTCGCGCACGCACCGGGCATAACCGGAAAGCTTGGGCTCATTGCCTGCCGCCGCCTGCCAGACATCGGCGTTCTCGTGGAAGAACAGGCTCAGCGGACTAGTTTTGATGGGACCGCCGCCGCGTGCGTTATCGGGCGGGTTCAGGCGACCCCAGCCGACCGCGCCGGTCAGGCACAGTCGGTCCAGCCAGATAGTTTGGTAGTTCTTGACGCGCGCCGGCAGCAGGTCGCCTTCCCAGGAAATCGCGGCGGACTCGAAACCTTCCAGTAATTCGATCACGCCTTCCAGACCCGATTCCTCCCGAACCTTGTGCTCGCCGCCCACGTGTTGCCAACGGAAGAGGAAACGCAGATAGTCCCCCGCGGCCACGGGGCGAATGGCGGCGCGCAGTCCCTTAATGGTTAAATGATGAATACGCGCCAGCAGGCGACGGTTACACCATTGGGTTTCGCTCTTCTCGCCGCCCCGGTCCAGTTCCTTGTCGAAGTAACCGCGCAGCACCGAGCCCTCCGCTTCCAGCGACAGCAGGGTGATATCGGCTTCCTCCGTGGTCAGGCCCAGCCAACCGGCCAGTTGTGCGGCGGTGGTCGGCCCGCATATCTCCAGTCGCGCCCGACACAATTCAATCCTCGCACTCTCCGCTTCCCAATCCTGGCCGGCCTCTCGGGCGGGCGGTTTCAGCTTGGGTTTCACGGTTGCAGCGGGGAAAACGGCCAGCCACAGCGGCAGCCGCTCGGCCGTAATCAGCAGTTGACCCCGCTCTCCGGGCAGCTTCAGCAGACCCACACGTCCCGCTTTCTCCAATTCCGCGATCGCATTTAGCCAGGAGCTTCCGAGGGCTTCGGCTTGTTGGGGACGTAGAGCGGCGAGCAAGAGTAATGCCTCGTGTACCTCGTCTTCCGTTTCCGCCGCCGGCCAAGCCTGTTCGCGTACCGTGACGACTGCTTCCTGGTCCAACAGCCCTTGCGAGCGGATGGTTTCGATATCCAGCGTGCGGCGCAGGTAGACCGCCTGGGTGCGGCGTTCTTCCAGGGGCGCGTCGTCCAGGAAGGCGTAGGGTTTGGCGTTGAGAATTTCGTGGCAGAGGACCGAGGGCTCGGGCAGGTCGAGGGCGCTCATCTTCAATTGGTTGCCCTCGATACGTTGCAGCAGGCTCTCCAGGCCCGGCAGGTCCATGGCCTCTTCCAGGCAGTCAGTAATGGTTTGCGCCACCAGGGGATGGTCGGGCACCTCCCTGTCGCCCGCGATGTTTTCCAGGCAGGCCAACTGGTCGGGGAAGACCACCGCGATCAGATCCTCGGCCTGCATGCGTTGGATGGCCGGGGGAATGCGGCGCCCGCCGCTTTGTCTTCGCAAAGCCAGGGCGCGTCCGGCGTTCCAACGCCAACGTGTTTGGAACATGGGCGCGTCCAAAAGCGCCTGGACCAGGACATCGCGCGCCGTTTCGTGGTGCAGGAAGCGGTAGACGTCGTCCAAGGGGAAGGAGTGTTTGGGTCCCAGCGAGAGCACGATGGCGTCCTCGTTGGCGGCCGCTTGCAGTTCGAAGTTGAACGAGCGGCAGAAACGTTTGCGCAAAGCCAGGCCCCAGGCCCGGTTGATGCGGCTGCCGAAGGGCGCGTGAATGACCAGTTGCATGCCGCCGGCCTCGTCGAAGAAACGCTCCAGGATGAGGTGGTTCTGGCTGGGTAACGCGCCCAGCGCCTTGTGGGCCGTGTGCAGATAGGCGACCAGTTGTTCCGCGGCGGCGGGAAGAACGCCTTCCTCTTCTGTCAGCCATGAGAGCAGCTTCGGGATGTTGTCCAGGCGGGAGGCGATATCTTCGCGCAGATGAGAGACGGCCAGCGACAACTCGGCGCTACGAGACGGGGCCTCGCCGAACCAGAAGGGAATGGTGGGCGGTTGGCCGTGGGCGTCTTCCACGCGCACCACCCCGGTTTCAATCTTGGCAATGCGCCACGAGTTATTGCCCAGTTGGAAGACATCGCCGGGGATGCTCTCCACCGCGAAATCCTCGTTGAGGGTGCCCACGAACATGCCGGTGGGTTCCATCACAACGCGGTAGTCGGCATTGTCGGGGATGGCGCCGCCGTTGGTGAGCGCGGTCAGCCGGGCGCTCTTGCGGCCCTTGACCTTGCCGTTGACGCCGTCGTGGTAGAGCAGGGCGCCGGTACGGCCGTTTTTGGTGGTAAAGCCGTCGGCCAGCATATGAACCAGGTCGTCGAAGTCCTTGCGCGGCAGGTTGCGGTAGAGCCAGGCGTTTTTGAACATGCCGTAGAGGTGATCCACGTCGTACTCATCGCAGGCGCTTTCGGCGACCAGTTGTTGGGAGAGCACGTCCAGCGGCGCATTTTGGATGACCAGTTTGTCCAACTCGCCGCGATGCACGCAACGCAAAAGGGCGCAGCAATCCACCAGTTCATCGCGGGTCAGCGGGAAGAGCCGTCCCTTGGGCACCCCGCCGTAATAGTGGCCCGAGCGGCCCACTCGTTGCAGGAACATGGAGATGGTGCGCGGCGTACCGATCTGGCAAACCAGATCCACATAACCGATATCGATGCCCAGTTCCAGCGAGGCGGTGGCCACGACCACTTTCAGGTCGCCGCTCTTGAGACGCGCCTCGGTGGCGTGGCGGATATCCAGCGACAAGCTGCCGTGGTGGGAGGCCACGTGTTCGGAGCCCATCAGGGTTGCAAGATGGTAGGTGACGCGTTCGGCGACGCGGCGTGTGTTGGCAAAGATCAGGGTGGTTTTGTGGGTCTGCGCCAGTTCGGCCAGCCGATGATAGATGTCTTCCCAGACCTCGTGGCTCATGACGGCTTCCAGGGGCGAGCCGGGCATCTCCAAGGCCAGGTCCAGTTCCTTCATGTGACCTTCATCCACCACGGCGCAGTCGGGTTTGCCTTCAGGAGTCAGGTTGCGGTTACCCACCAGAAAGCGGGCCACGGTATCCATGGGTCGCTGGGTGGCCGACAGGCCGATCCGTTGCAGGGGGCCGTCCACCAGGTTCTCCAGGCGCTCGATACTCAAAGCCAGATGGGCGCCGCGTCGGTTATCGGCCAGGGCGTGAATCTCGTCGACGATCAGGGTGTCCACGCCTGCCAGGGTACGACGACCGGACTCGGAGGTCAGCATCAGGTACATGGATTCAGGGGTGGTGACCAGAATATGCGGCGGGTTGCGCACAATCGCCTGGCGCTGCGAGGACGTGGTGTCGCCGGTTCGAACCGCGGTGGTCACATGCACCTGGCCGTAACCCATGGCTTCCATTTCGGCGCGAATCCCCTTCAGAGGTTCGGCCAGGTTGCGGTGGATATCGTTACTCAACGCCTTCAACGGCGAGACATAGAGGATCCGGGTCTCCCGGTCCAGGTCCCCGGCCAGGGCTTGGGTGAACAAACGATCCAACGAGGCCAGGAATGCGGCCAGGGTTTTACCGGAACCGGTGGGCGCGGCAATCAGCGTGTGGCGACCGGCCTGGATTTGAGGCCAACCGCGTTCTTGGGGTGTGGTGGCATGATCGAAGCGGCGTTCGAACCAGCGCGACACCGCGGGGTGAAATCGATAGGCTGTTTGGGTGATCACCTCGGCCTCCATGGTTGTTTCCTGACTGTATGATACACCTTTATTGTACGTAATGGGACCGTGTTTTCCTTGAACCACAATAATTTTGGTTGTATCTCCCTAAGCAAGAAGAAGTTTTACGGCGGAGTCGATGAGGCCGACCGAGCAACGATCGCCGGCCTCATTTTGCAACAACAGGCGTCGTCGACTGGTGACAGCAACCGCTTCCCCCGCGTTTGCCGCTTTTTTCGTCCTGTGAGCTGTATCACTGTTAACTATAGAGTTAGGCCCGCTACCTACCAATGGGGCTTTTTGCCGGCCCGAACCTTGCTGTAAGCGATGGGGCCCCCTGGTCATGATCGGATCTGTTACACTTACATTCCATGTCACGATTCGGTGATGAGACCCCCCGGAGGGGCTTTCCTTCTCTTTCATTCCCATTTTGGTTTTTTGGAGCTGATCCTTGTTACGAACCGCTGCGTTGTTATTCGCCCTCTGCGGCCTTGCCTTCCTAACCCCGCCCGATCGACCGTCTTCTCAACCCACACCGTCCGCCTTGAGCCCCCAAGCGACCCTTGCCCACCTCCAGGCGCAACTGGACCGACTGCCCGAGGATTCCGCGGAAGCGGCACGCTTGCGACAAAAGCTGCAAAAGGTGCGTCGCAAGGCTGCCGGCAACGTGAAGACCGCCGACAATCCCGGCGCTTTGTGGGAAGGTCTCAATCAGATTCGCACGCGCGCGGACGGGAGCTCATATGTGCCCGGTTACCGCGTGACCCAGCTGCAGAAGGCGCGCAAGCGTAAGGGAAAACGCGGTAAAGCGCTGCCCTGGCAGGAACGCGGACCCGGTAACGTGGGCGGCCGCACGCGCGCCGTGGTGGTCGATCCCACCGACCCCTCCCAAAACACCTGGTTGATTGCCTCCACCGGCGGCGGTGTGTGGAAGACCAAAAACGCCGGAGCCTCCTGGTACCCCACCATGGAAGATCTGCCCAATATGACCACCACCACGATCGCAATTGCCGAGTCCAACCCCAGCGTCATGTACGTGGGAACCGGTCGGGGCTATGGCTCCGAGTATCAACACATCCCCGGCGACGGTATCTTCAAATCCACCGACGGCGGCGAGACCTGGACCCAGCTGGAATCTACCGCGAACGGGCAATTGTTCGACGCCATCAACCGTATCGTGGTGGACCCCCGCGACGAGAAAATCGTCCTGGCCTGTGGTAACGACAAATACGATAACAACGGCCAGGACATCGGGCCGCGACGCTCCGGCATCTACCGCTCAACCAACGGCGGCATCAGCTGGACCAAGGTTTGGGATGTATGGGACCATTTCGGCGAACCTACCGACAACAGCGTGCAGCAAATCGTCGTCACTCCCGGCAACCCCGATGTGATGTACGCCGCCGTCAACCGCATGGGCGTCCTGGTTTCTCGTGACGGCGGGCAGTCCTGGCGCGTCTCCGACGACACTTTCGCCCAACCCTCGGGTTATGATGAACCTACCGACGGCATCGGCGCCAGTGTGCGCGTGGAACTGGCGATTGCGCCCAGCGAACCCACCCGGCTCTACGCTTCCGTGGAAAGGCCGCGCGCTTCGGGCGACATCTATATGTCATTGAACGCGGGCGACTCCTGGACCATCTGGGAAAACGCCGGGACCGAGGACCCCAACTGGTTCAATGCTTTCGGGCTAAGCGGCGTCTTCGGCCAGCAGGGCTGGTTCGACAACACCATCACCGTGCACCCGGACGATCCCAACTATATCATCGTGGGCGGCGTCAACCTCTACGGCATGTACTTCACGCCGCACAACCAGCGGCGTAACACCAGGGCCATCGGTTGGTGGACGGAGAACGCCGAGGGCATCTCCGTGGTGCACGCCGATCACCACTTCCTGACGGTCATCCCGCGCGGCGGCGTCAACAACTTCCAGGTCCTTGACGCCAACGACGGCGGTATCGGCATTTCCGATGACTCCGGGCAGACCTGGCGACAGATGGCCAATATGCAAACCACCCAGTTCTACGACGTGGACAAGAAACCCGGCGAGAACGTCTACATCGGCGGTATGCAGGACAACGGCACCTGGATCTCCGGTCCCGACCCGGACAATGCCTCCGACTGGACCTTTGCCGCTCCCGGCGACGGTTTCCAGGTAGCCTGGCACGCGACCGATCCCAACCTGGTGATGTCTTCCGCTCAATACGGTTACTACCGCCGCTCCACCGACGGCGGAAAAACCTGGAAGGACCTGATCTCCATCAGCAACGTCTTGGGTCCCTTCATCAGTAAAATCGCCTACAGCCGCACCGATCCCGACCTCATCTTCACCATGAACGCCTTCGGCATTCGCCGCTCCGACGACTTCGGCGAGACCTGGACCCTGGTCACGCCGTCGCGCTGGGGCGGCGTCAACACCTTTGACGACCTGGCCGTGTCCATTGCCGACCCCCGCGTGGTCTGGGCCACCTCCCGCGCTGTCGTGGTCGGCGGCTTTTACAACTCCGACGATTCCGGCGCCACCTGGAACAAGCTGGAAACCTCGGCTCTTCCTGACGGCTTGCGTTATTCCTCCGGCATCGCCACGCATCCTACCGATCCCAAAACCGCCTACCTGATGTTCTCCGCCCCGGGCCTGCCCAAGCTGATGCGCACCACCGACCAGGGCCTCAGTTGGGAGGACCTGAGCGGTTTCGGTACCGAGGGCGTCAGCGCCAACGGCTTCCCGGACGTGTCCACCTTCTGCGCCCTGGTTATGCCGCACGATCCAAATATCATCTGGGTGGGCACCGACATCGGCCTTGTCGTCTCCCAAGACGGCGGTAAGAATTGGGAGATCGCCGATAACGGCCTGCCCAACACCGCCATCTTCAAGATGAAAATCGTCGAAGGACAGATCCTGGTCGCTACCTACGGTCGCGGCGTCTGGACCCTGGACCTGCCCGAACTGAGCGATTACCGGCCGCCTCAGGTCACCTTGACGCCGCGCCTGCGGAACGCGGCCGTGCGTCCCAACGGCAACTTCAGCGTGGATTTCGACCTGCGCGGTACCTATGACAGCACCCGTGTCCTGATCAACGGCGAGCCGGTCGAGGAAATGGACGCCAACACCCGCACCAAAAACCTGTTGCGCTCCTATCCGGTTACGGCGGAAGGCATAGTGACCTTCCAAATCGAATGCATGCGCGACGGCGAACGCTATGTCTCAGCGATTCATGAACTCCAAGCCTACGCGGCTCAAGCGGTTTCTTCCTACAGCAACGATTTCAACGAGACCGAGGACGGCGTCGACTTCTTCGGCGACTGGTTCGGAGTGGGTATCAATTCCCAGTTCGACAACGGCGGCCTGCATTCCTTCCATGACTATGACCCCTATACCGATTCGATCACCGTGATGGAAGTGCCCATCCGCATTCTGTCCGAGTCGATGACCCTGAGTTATGAGGATATCGCCCTTATCGCACCCGGCGCCGAAGGCTCCGTATACGGCGAGGAAGCCTTCGGCGATTACGCGGTCATCGAGGGAACAACCGACGGCATCAATTGGCTGCCGGTAGCGCCCGGTTACGACGCCCGCGCCAATTCGAAATGGTTGGACACGCTGGAAAACGGCAACGGCGTGGGCAACAAGGACCTCTACGTCCGCCACGATATCGACTTGCTGCAAACCTTCAACCCCGGCGATGTCATCACCTTACGTTTCCGCATTCATTCAACCGACTTCCAGACAACCTGGGGTTGGGTTATCGATAACCTGGAAATCAACGGCAGCGGCGACTTCCTGCCGGAAGAACACCGGCATGTCTATCCCTGGGTCTCCAACAACAGCACCTTCCGCTCGGTGGTGGTGGTCAACAACAACGGCAACGAACGCGCCGAGGTTACCCTGACAGCCAGACGAGAAGACGGCCAGGAGGCAACGGCCGGTCCCTACCTGTTGAAACCGAAAGGCTTTTTACGCATGGAGGCCGCCGAGATGTTCCCATCCCTGGGCGACGGCGCGGGTTTCGCGGTGGAAATGGTCGCGAATTCGGCCGATGTGCGCGGACGCTGGGTCACCAACAACCTGCTGGCGGCCACGGGCAAATCACCGTCGCAAGGGGTGGCCGTGAATATCGACACGGACTTCAGCGGGCGTCTGGGCGATAACCTGCTCTTCGGCTACCTGCCTCAGGAAAACGGGCTCATCTCGGCGCCGGTGCTGGTGAACACGGGCGACGCGCCCGCCAACGTTTCGCTGAGTTTCTACAGCCGCGACGGCGTGCTGCTGGGCAACCTGCCGGACGCCCTGCTGCTGGAACCCAAACGGCCCTACGCGCGCCTGGTCAGCGACCTGCTGCCGGGGGTGACCGAGGATATCTCCCTGGTGGCCTCAAGCGACGGGGCTCCCTTGACCGGCGTGGTGTTTGTCTTCAACCCGCAAAACGAAACCGCCATCGGCAACGCCTCGGCCTTCAAACCGGACGACACGACCGCACGCGACCTGCTCTATCCCTGGGTTTCCAACAACACCGCATTTGACAGCCTGGTGGTGGTCAACAACACCGGGACCTCGGCGGCAACGGTCAACCTGACGGCGGCGCGTACGGACGGCCCGTCCGAAATGGTCACGCGCACGGTGCCGGCGGGCGGATTCCTGCTTGAACGAGCCGGCAACCTGTTCACCGAATTGGGCGAAGGCTCGGGTTACGCGATCCGGCTGACCACGGACGCGCCGGGCATTCACGGACGTTGGGTGACCAATAACCTGGCCGCCGCGTCGGGCAGCTCTCCCGGTCAGGGCGTAGCGATCCCGGTTACGGATGAGGAAACCAACGTGCGCATGGGTCGAGCAATCAACTTCGGATTCCTACCCTTGACCGACGGCCTGTTCTCGGCGCCGGTTGTGGTGAATACGGGCACGGAACCCAGCGATGTCATCCTCTACTTCTACAGCGAGGACGGCGCTCTCCTGAAAACTGACAGCGAGACCCTGGCCGCGTTACCGCCGAACCGACCGTTCGCCACGGTAGCCAACACCCTGATCGGCGACATCGGCGAGGACGTCTACATGGTCGCGGTCAGTGCCTGGGAATCGATCACGGGCGTTGCCTTCGTCTTCAACACGGGCAACGAACCGGCCATCGGCAATGTAACCAGATTACCCGAACCGGAAATACCATAACCTGACGTAAACGTTCCTAATTGGAAAAAGCAACAGAGTCTTCCCTCGGAAAAAGGACGGCCGTATCCTGATGCACCGTGTTCCGGATCGAGAAATCCAAACTCACGTCCGGGGACATCTTAACTCGAAGTCAAAAAGATATATACTCTCGACAAAACCCAAACATCGAAGGCGAAAAAAGACCATACCTGCATCCAGGCGGCAACATCCTACCCCTGGGAACCTAAAGTATGGATTCCCATGGGTACCCCTCCGGCTCCAGGAAGTACCCACATGTGACAAGTGGGTACTTCCTGGAGCGTAGGGGGTACCCTCGGAAGACCATACCCGTACATCCTGAGCCGGGGATAGTACCCATGAGAATCCCCACCCGTACAATTTTTCCCGAGAAAGTAGCTACATGTCCCATGTTGCTGCCTTTCCGAGGAAAGGATGTAGCCATGGGGCACCATGTATGTACTATTTCAAGGCCCTCCAAGGCGGCTGACAGGCCGTAAGCAATTCAACAAGAATTGGTTACAGGCATTCGTTTCAAAAACCTAATAAGCAGGTAAGCAGAATCACCGAATTTCCGTTTCCCGGACAAACCCCGGACAACCTGGATCGCCTGCTCCGCCTGGCTGTCCGAAGCGGTCTCAAGCCACGACAACCGTGCTGAGGATGTGGTGCACCATGTGCTTCACGTGGGCCGGGCTGTTTTTCAAATTGCTTTGGTTGAACCAGCCCAACTCGGCGCCCTGGGGAAAATCCGGCGCCGCTTTGGCTTGAGCCAGGTAGACGTAATCCACGTATTCCGTGTCCTGGTCGACCATGGTGACCTGCATGTGGAAAGGTGGATAGGTCTTCAACGAACGCTCGTCCAAAAGCATGGGCATGGACGGCCCGTAGGAGAGGAAGATGAAATTCAGGTTGGTGGTGCGCGATACCAATGTTCGCGCAATCTCTACCGGTGTGAAGTTTTCATTCCAGGGCGCACTCATGGCCACGTACAAATTAGCGAAGGGACCGTTGGCGCTCCGGCGCAGGAGGATGCGCCGGCGATGTTGGTCCAAAAGATAAACGACAATCCGATGGATTCTCTTTCTTGGCAATTCTCACCATTCCTATGGCGTGTTCCACCCCATATTCTTAAGCGCCGAAACGACTTCGTCAACAGCAGATGCAAGCGGAATCGATTTTTTCTCGCCCGTACGACGCTCTTTCAACTCGATTTGGCCTCCTTTCAGTCCTCGTGAGCCCACGGTGACTTGAAGCGGCAGTCCGATCAGGTCGGCGTCTTTGAACTTGGGACCGGGCCGGGCGGCAGTGTCGTCGACCAGTACCTCCACACCTGCGGCGCGCAGCCCGGTGTAGATGCTCTCGACCGCCCCGTTTACCTGATCGTCTTTTATATCCAGATTCAAAAGCATGACATGGAAGGGAGCGATCTGGACGGGCCAGATGATGCCGTTATCGTCGTAGTTCTGTTCGATGGCGGCGGCCATGGTGCGACCCACGCCGATGCCGTAACAGCCCATGACCATGGGTTGTTCCTTGCCGTCGGCATCCAGGAATGTGGCCTTCATGGCCTCGGAATACTTGCAGCCCAACATAAAGATATGGCCGACCTCGATCCCGCGGTATTCCTTGAACGTGCCGCCGTCGCATCGAGGACATGTATCGCCGGTGCGAGCCACGCTCAATTGCGTAACGTTGATATTTTTGGGGAAATGCGTCGCGGGCACCACCCCGGTGAAGTGCACGTCAACCCTGTTGGCGCCCGCCACCGCGTTGTCCATGGCCAGGACGCGTTGGTCCACATAGAGATCGATATCCTCGGGCCAACCGACGGGGCCCAGGAATCCGGGGGTCAACCCGGCCTTTTGGAAGGTTGCCTCGTCGGTCACCATCTCGAACACCACCGCGCTTCGGTCGTTTTTGATGACCACCTCGTTCAATTCGCGATCGCCGGGCAATACGGCGCCCACCAGGTCATCGTCAGCGCGGAAGAGCAGGGTTTTGATACAGCGTTCGGGGCTCACCTTCAGGAACGCTGAAAGATCCTCGATGGTTTTCTTGCCCGGGGTTTCCACCTCTACGGGCGCGGGGACATCGCCCTCGGGCGCGTAAGCGGCGGGTTCGGTCAGTTCGCAACGCTCGGCATTGGCCGCGTACTCACAATTATTACAGCTCAGGATCAGGTCTTCGCCGGAGCCCGCCAACACGTGGAATTCGTGGGAGAAATTGCCGCCGATATCACCGGAATCGGCTTCAACGGGGCGGTATTCCAGGCCGCACCGGGCGAAGATATTACTGTAGGCTTTGTGCATGGCCCAGTAGCTCTCGGCGCTCGCCTCCTGGTCCACATCGAAACTGTAGGCGTCCTTCATAATGAATTCGCGCCCTCGCATCAAACCGAAGCGGGGTCTTATTTCGTCTCGGAACTTAGTCTGGATCTGGTAGAAGTTCACCGGCAGGTCTTTGTAGCTGCGCACTTCCTGGCGAACGATATCGGTGACCACTTCTTCATGCGTGGGGCCCAAACAATAATCGTGGCCCTTGCGATCCTTGAAGCGACATAAAAGATCGTCATAGCGTGACCAACGATCCGACTCTATCCAAAGATCCGCGGGTTGCACCATGGGCATCAACAACTCCTGGCAGCCCGCCGCGTCCAATTCCTCGCGAATGATTGTCTCGATCTTGCGCAAAGAGCGCAGGGCCAGGGGCATATAGGAATAGATCCCGGAGGTCAGTTGCTTGATCATGCAGGTTCGCAGCATCAGGATGTGGGAGATCACCACCGCTTCTTTCGGGGTTTCTTTCTGGGTATTGATCATGAATCGGGATCGTCTCATCAAGAGCTCCATGTTCGGCGCATGCACGCGAAGTTCAATAAGGCGGCTGATTTTATCACAATAGGTTGCATGTGTCGCCGGAACAATACGGTTTAAGACCAAAGCCGGGGCCCAACCCGGGAACAAAGACGAAGCCCCGATCACCATCCGAAAACGGGCTTACACATACTTCCGTAATTTTTTTCTACCGGCATTGCGTGATCCCTTCGATCATTGCGCTAGATAGAATGAACGGCGATTCGTCAGGCGGCGCGGCAGCCCCCCAACCATGTCGTACCTCCTGTCCTATCGTCATTCAGACCCAAAGTGCTACATCTCATCCTTCCGGGTGGAGGAGCATCCCCATGCTTCTCCACCCAACTTGTGTAAAACTTGGGTAATGTTTGGAATCAGTTAGAAGAATAGCTTGACAGCCGCACCGGCGGTCACAAGATTTAATAGTAGATGGTGCTGCATCGGCACCCGAAATGTATTCATTTCAGGAACGAACCGGTATTCAGTTACAGGAACGAACCATGATTGCCTTTCCCTTGGAACGAACGTATCTTCAAGCTGAGCCCGTGCGGCCGCCGCAGAGCCGCCAGGTAGAGAGCACCAACCAGTCCACGGCCTTGCAGGCGCGTGAGGAGCATAATGGTGCGCAGGCGTTCACCTTACGCGAAGGGGAAAAGCGCGGTTTGGTTCAAACGGAGGAACCGGTTCCCAGTGACGGCAAGGGAGCCCTGATCGATCTGCTGCTTTAACGGGTGAAATCAGCTTTTTTTTCGCGTAATATACCTATCGACAAGATCGAACCAGGCTGTTTTCTGAAAATTTATTCCACCTGCCTGTTCGATACACGTTATTCTTTAGCTTTCAGTGCGTATCTTATTACGCAAGAGGCTAAGTATTTGTCGGAATAAGCCGAAAGTTTTCTTATGAGAAGTTTTACTGATTAGGAAACCTGCTTTTCATCTCCACTCAGGATACGTTCCATGACCTTCAGGCTACGCATTGTCCCCCCCGAAACCGATCCCTATGAGGTCACCGTGGACGGTGAAAACTGCACCATCGGCCGTTCTTCCAATGTGGAGCTAACCATCGATGATCGAGCTGTTTCCAGGCGTCATGCTCGTTTGTTCCTGGACGGCAGGGATCTTTACCTGGAAGATCTGCAAAGCAACAACGGCACCTGGCTGGAGAAGCTTCAGGTGACCAATCCGGTCAGCATCAAGGTGGGGCAGATCATTCGCCTGGCCGCGGGCCAAAGTAATCGCGGCGCCGCCTTCGAGATTCATCTTTTGGATGCCCCGGGCGTCGATCATGAACCGCAGCGTCTGCTGGAACGCGGCATCGTGAAGAATGCGCTGGAGGTATTGGAAGAGGCGTCTTCACTGCCGCCCGACAACCTGGACCAGGACGAACTGCGAAAATATGCGGAGCGCTTCCACCTGTTGAACGGCATCCACGCGGCCCTGGGCGGAACGGTTGACGAAAGCCTGCTGCTTGAATTGATTCTGGAGCGTGTCTTCGCGCACCTGACATGCGACGCCGGCATCATTTATCTGCAAAACAGCCAGGGCCGTTTGGAGCAGGCGGCGCGACGGAGTTCACCGGGGTATAGCCACAAACCGCTTCATTCGAAAACCTTGATCCATCAACTCATGGAGGAGGGCAAGGCGCTACTGTTCAACGACGTCATGCGGGAATCCATCTTCGACCAGGCACAGAGCCTTCATCATGCCAGGGTTCGCTCCCTACTGGCATCGCCGCTGATGGACCGCGAAGGCACCCTGGGTATGATGGTTTTGTACTCTCGCTCTTCGTTGGGTCAGTTCCGCATGCGCGACCTGGAGTTACTGGTGCAATTGGCCGCGGTGGCCACCCTGCGTATCCGCAATCTTCGCCTGGCCGATCTTGCCGCCAAACAACTGATGGACATCAACCGCGTGTTGCAACTCGAGGTGGAAAAGCGCACTCGCGACTTGCAGGATCGCAATAAGGAACTGGAATCGCTGGAACGGATCGTCTACGTGTTAAATCGCGAACACGAACTGGAAAAGGTGTTGAATACGGTTCTGGATAAGGGCTTCGATTTGTTCCCCAGGGCCGAACGCGGATCGTTCCTGTTATGGCGGGAGCGCAACCAGACCTTCAGTTTTGCCGCTGTTCGTGGGTTCGAAGCCCAGTTGGACGACATCCAGTTGACGCTGGAAGAAGCCATGGAGCGCTATGTGGTTGGCCTGGATGAGGTCTGCGAGGGCGTGTACCTCACCGATGATTACCCGAGCCTGCCTCATCGCGAACGCTTTGCGCATCTTCCCCAACCGAGATCCATGATGGCCATGACCGTGGTGGTTGACGGCGATCTGCTGGGTTTCCTGATTCTGGGCAGCAAGAAAGAGATGGTCCTGGGACCCTCCGACAACGATAAATTACAGCGCTACCGGGATCACGCTACCGCCGCGGTAGCCCGAGCCCGACTGTTGCATCGCCTGAGCGAGGAACACAAGGAACGGATCGCCGCCGAACGAAAAGCCCTTGTCAAGGAACGCATGGCCATGCTCGGCCAGTTGAGCGGCGGGGTAGCCCATTGCATCAATAACGCTAATAACCCGGTGAAACAGGGCACCGCCAACCTGAACGACCAACTTGCCTCCTTTCGCCGTTTTCTGTTCGGTTTGATGGGTGAGGGCGAGGAAGAAATCAAGCGTGAATTCAAGGACCGTCTTGCCGGTCTGGAAGAGCAGTTGATGACGGTTGCCGGCGGCAGCAAACGCATCGAAGATTTCGTCAAAGATCTCTGGCTGGTCTTTCAGGTCAACGAGGCGGCAATCACGGAAGTAGACGCCACGGCCCATTTGGACGCAACCATCAAGTTGTTGCAGGGTCAGTTCGACATGATCGAGTTTCGATACAACCGGCCGCTCAGCGAGGTCAATCTCGTCTGTTCGCCCACCGAACTGACTCGAGTTTTCACGGCGGTCATCAACAATGCCTGTGAGGCAGTGATCGCCAGGCGGGAAAAGGAACCCGAGGCGCCCGCCTGGCTGGGCATCGACATCGAGCAGACCGGTGACGAGCTCATGATGATCTTTCGGGATACGGGCATCGGAATTCCGACCCGCCTGATCAACCAGATCTTTCAGCCCTCATTTACCACCAGACCGGATATCCGCTCGGGCATGGGCCTGTCGGTCTGTCATAATATCGTCGAAAATCTGGGCGGCTGTATCCAGGTGGACAGCATCGAGGATGAGGGCACCACGGTTATCATTCGCCTGCCCGTTAACGACCACAACCGCCGTCCGGATTAGCATACGACCTTCCCAATAGAGTTAATCGCTCCAAGTATCCCAAGTCTATCTACTTGATGAATGATCTGGGCTCATGTCAAAGTTCTGCTCATGGATAAAATTATTTTTACGAAAATATAATAGGGGATGGTTATCTTTCCAATTGTGAGGGTATGCGTGGAAAGAAACCTGATTGGGTATGAAGTTACAGAGCTCGTCTACGAGGGCAGTCAGTCATTGGTGTATCGCGCCAGAACTCGTGCTGACGGCCGTCCGGTCATTGTCAAGCAAGCCGCGACACCCTGGCCGGGGGAGATTGAACGGCGGCGGCTGCATCGTGAATTCGATATCGGCTGTAAATTCAACAGTCCCTACCTCAGCCGGTATCTCGGCCTGGACGATTCCGAGACGACGCTTTACCTGATCAAGGAAGATCTCGGCGAGGTGGGCTTACACGAATTGCCATTTGTCTATGAGGACAATCCGGCGCTGTTCCTGAGGATTGCTTTGGGCCTTGCACGCGGTTTGGCGGTCATTCACGAGCAGGGCGTCATTCACCGCGACATCAAACCCAATAATCTACTGTTCCGAAAGGAAACCGACGATGTGCGCATCACCGATTTCAGCATAGCCGTCACCCTCAGTGAGGCCGAAGAGATCGTCGAGCAGGAGCAGGGCCCCATGGGATCGCCCGCCTATATGGCGCCCGAACAGACCGGCCGGGTGAAACGTCCCGTCGATTTCCGAGCGGATTTGTATTCCCTGGGAATGGTTTTGTACCAATTGGCCGTGGGAAGCCTGCCCTTCAAGGGCAAGGACACCATGGACTGGATCTATAGTCACATCGCTCGCCAACCCGAGCCGCCGCACCAGGTCTCGACCGCGGTACCCGAGGTCATCTCGCGACTGATCCTGAAGCTGATTGCCAAAAATCCCGAGGATCGCTATCAAAGCGCGGCGGGTTTGGTCCGTGACCTGGAAGACCTTTCCTCACGCATCACCGATCTCCACAATCTGACCGATTACCCTCTCGGCGAGGACGACTACCCACGCCTGTTCCATATTTCCGAGGGACTTTTCGGACGGGACGCGGAAATCGCCCGCCTTCAACGTTCCCTGGCCCGGGTGGCGCGGGGCGGTGTGGAACTGGCGCTGGTTCACGGTCTCAGCGGCATGGGCAAGTCGCGCCTGGTTCACGAGATCAAAGGTCGCGAACCCTGCCTCTTCGTGGAGGGCAAGTTCGAGAACTTGCGACGAAACAAGGCTTTTCACGCCTTTATCCAGGTTTTGGAAGAGCTTATCGAGTGCCTGCTGAAACTATCGGACCGCGAATGGCAGGATCGTCGGCAACGCCTGGAAGACGCTCTGGACGGGAATGCTCGATTACTGTTCAGCCTGGCGCCCGGCCTTGAACGCATGCTTGGCGAACAACCGCATCCGCCCGATTTGGATCCCGCGGAAAGCAGCCGTCGTTTAATGATAACCCTTGCCGCATTTATCGGCACCTTCTGTCAAAAAGATCGCCCGCTGGTCATCTTCCTGGACGACCTGCAATGGACCGATGACCATAGCTTGGAACTGCTGGACCACCTCATGCAGGCCGGCGGTCTTAACGGTTTACTGGTTATCGTAGCGCGTCGGGATGAAGAAGAGGAGCACCACCCACGGATGGACAAGGTTCTGGAAAATCTTGAAGACCAGGGCCTTCATATCAACAAAATCCATGTTACCCCCTTAACGTCGGAGGCAACCACGCCCTGGTTTGCCGACTCATTGTCTCTTCCCGCCGCCAAGGTAAAAGACCTGGCCTCTTTAATCCACAACCGGGCTCGCGGTTGCCCGTTTCACATGCAGTCACTGCTGCGAAGTCTGCACCGCGAGGGCACCATTTTTCTGGACAGCGAAACCGGTAAATGGTCCTGGCAGTTGGACGAGGTCCGCCGAGTTTCGATAGATTGGGATCTTGGTTCAACTCTGGCCAGGGAACTGGGTCTACTGCCCAAACGCACCCTGGAATTGCTTGTGGACGGCGCCTGCTTCGGCCGCTCCTTCCTGCGCACCGATCTTGCCGATCTGCGGGAAGAAGGCGATACCATGGTTGCCATCGGGCTGGAACCGGCCATTTCCCGGGGCTTGCTTTGGCTGGAGGATCAGCGGTATACCTTTGTCCACGACCAGATCCAGGAAGCGGTCGATCGGGCTGTCGATACACGCAAAAAGGCCGAGCGTAAGGCGGCAGTCGGCCGTTATCTATTGCCTCTGTCCATTAAGGGACGCCGCCCCATCTGCGAAACGGTAGATTGTCTCAACGCGGGTCGGGACCTGTTAGTCGACAGCCTGGAACAGTTGCAATTGGTTATGCTGAATATGCGGGCCGCCCGTTGGTCGCTGGACAACCTGGCTTTTCAGGATGCCCTGATGTACCTGGAGATCGGTATCGGCGCACTGCCGGCCGATCCCTGGAATGCATATAAAGACCAGTGCCTGAAGATCCATGCACACGCATTGACCGCCGCGATGGGCGCCGGAGCCTTGGAGAAAGGTCTTCGCTGGAGCCGACTTTTGCTTGAGCACGATCCCGAGCCGTTGGCGCGTGTCCAATACCTGGTGGCAATGATCAAGATCCATACGCTTCAAGGCAGCTACCATGAGGCGATCGATTCCGGCAAAACCGCCCTGGAAGTCCTGGGTCGGAGCATCCCTCGAAACATCGCCGGTAGCCTGAAGGAGAAACTGGCCAAAATCGATGTGCTGCTGGAGGGCGGTGAGATTGAATCCCTGATCGACCTGCCCGCCATGACGGATGCCCGGCAAATTGCCCTGTTGTCCATCTCGGATGCCCTGATCGCCCCCTGTTATTTCGTAAACCAGGAACTGCTCAGTTGGCTGGGGGTCACCATGGTTCACACGGCGGTACAGCATGGAAATCATCCCATCGCGGCTCATGGATACGCGAGTTTGGCTTTGTACCTGGGCCCCGTTAAGGGAGAATACCTGACCGCCTATCGATTCGGCCTGGTCAGCCAGGCCGTTCAGGAGCAGTTCGGTTTCCAAAACATCGCCAATACCTTGATCTTTGCCAACAATCTGGCCCATTGGGTGGTCCCCATTCGCGAGGTCCGGGCAATCAACCGCCGCATGATTGCCAATCCTCTTTCTCGCGCCCGCCCCCAATATCTCGGCTATTTTCGCATGTTCGAACTGTACGTTCCCTTCTTCCAGGGCATCGGTCTGCTGAGCCTTAGCCAGGGGATTGCCGATGCTCGCGCCTATATGCGGTCCACGGGGAACCTGCAAATGGTGGATTCAGTGGACGGTTTTGCGCTCTGCCTCTCCATGCTGCTGGGCGTAACGCAAGATCGCGATGCCGAAATAGCCGCTTACATACAACGTTGCGAAAAAAACGGCAGCATCATGAGCCTTACCCAGTTCAACGTACTCCTGGGTCTGGTCTACCTGCTGGAAGGCAATCACGCGGAGGGTCTTCGGGCAACTGCCTATGCGATGAAACAGGAACACTATACCCTGGGTCACCTCTCCGTGGCGCAAGCCTGTTTTTTCGACGCCTTGCTGGCCGCGGCCGGATACAGGGAAACCGAAGATCCGTCGCTCATGGACCGATTGCTTGCAGCGAGATCGCGTATGGCGGGCTGGGCCGAGACCTGCCCCAAAACCTTCAAGCCCATATGGACCTTGATCTCGGCCGAGCTCGCGGATTTGGAAGAACGAACCGAACAGGCCTGGCGGTTGTATGACGAGGCAATTGCCGGTTTCCACGGCGGACGTTTTCATCCCTACGAGGCTCTTGCGGAAGAACTGGCGGGCAATTTCTGGCATCGACGAGGAAAATCGCCGTTCTCGCACCACCATCGGGACCGGGCGGCTTTTTTATATAGACGTTGGGGCGCCGCGGCCAAAGCCGAATCCCTGATGCAATTCGACCCCTATGAGACCGGGGAACGCAGCATTTCCATGACCACTGAATCGCGGGAAATGGTGGGTTTGGATGTGCAATCCATGGTCCGGGCCGCACAAGCCATCGCGGGCGAGGTAGATGTCAACGCCTGCCTTAAAAAAATCATTCGGGAGATGTTGGAACACGCGGGCGCGCGCTTCGGCGCCGTCATCCTGGTCCAGGAGGAGATGCTTTACATAGCCGCCCGGGGCAACACCGACCGCGTCGATACCCTGGAGCCGAAACCGATCGGCGAAGACGACCTGCCGGGTTCCCTGGTTCGCTACGTTCGCCGGACAGGTAAAGACATCGTTCTGGACGGCGACTACGAGCAATTCGTTGACGATCCGTATTTCCATCAACGCCGGCCCCAGTCCGTCCTATGCACGCCGTTGCGCTATATGGATCGCATCACCGGCTGCCTGTACCTCGAGAACGATATCATGACGCGCGTGTTCAGCCCACGCCGCATGGGCCCCCTGCAAGTTCTGCTGGCCCAGGCAGCGATCTCGTTGGACAACGCCAGATTGTACGCCGATATGACCGATCTGAACCAGGCCTTGCGCAGGGAAGTTGAAGATCGCAAGCGCGCCGAATCGGAAACCAGGGCCTTAAACGTCGAATTGGAGCAAAGGGTCAAGCAGCGGACCAGGGAATTGGAGCGTGCTCAACAGGAACTGGTCGATCAGGCTCACCAGGCCGGTATGGCCGATATCGCCACCTCCGTCCTGCACAACGTGGGCAACATTCTCAATTCGGTGATTATCTCCGCGCAAAATGTGTCGCAGGTTGCAACCGGCATCAAGTTGAAATCGTTCGATCGCGCCAACGACAAACTGGTGGAAATGGCTGCCGCGTTACCCGAATTGACGGAAAAGGATCGTATGCTGATCGACTTTTACAGCGCCTACGCCCAGCGCCTGCATCGGGAAATGAACAAGATTCATTCGGGCACCGCGCGCATTCAGGACAAGGTAGAGGTCATCCGCCAGGTGATCGAGGCCCAACAATCCTACGCTTCCCTGGGCGCACAGGCCGAAGTGTTCCCCATCGACGAGATCGTCCGCGAAGCCTGCCATATCATCGCACCCATGATGGAACGCTACGGGGTGGATTTCTCGGTACACGGCCGGGCGCCCCGTCCGATCCCCGTCCAAAAGGTCAAGCTGATCCACGTTCTGGTCAACCTGCTGAAAAACGCCCGCGAGGCTTTGATCGAAGACAAGATCGCGGAACGCAGGATTACGCTGACGATCGGCCAGGATGTAGAGAGAACCTTTATGACCGTGGCGGACAGCGGCAAGGGCATACCGGAAGACGCGCTGGACAAAATCTTCAATCACGGTTTTACGACCAAGTCGAACGGCCATGGCTTCGGCCTGCACAGTTGCGCCAACGCATTGACCGAAATGGGCGGCCGAATCTGGGCCGAGAACGGCGAAGTGGGCGCGCGCTTCCACCTGGAAATCCCCAACGAACCCCGGGGAAACCCCAAGGAATCGGTTTCCCAACAGGCCGGCTTTGGTTAGGGCGCGCGCCTTTCGATCAGATGCCGTAGAAATCTTTCAAGATCTTTAGATCGTTCTTGAACTGTTTCACCATACTGGTTGTGAATATTCTGGTGATTTCACCGCGGTTTTGCATCTCGATTATTTTCTGCAGGTCGGAGGTTCGTCGCTTCCAGGTGATGCCGTCAGTAATGAAAATCAGCGCCGCATCGTTTCGTTTGTGTCGGATGATTGAGTTCAAATCACCAATGACATCAGTCATCTTGGAGCCGGTTGCTCCATATCCTTTTGCTTCCACGAGAATTCTTGGTTCCGTTCGACTGGGAACAGCGAAATCACATTTAGCCGATTCGTCATCTGCACCGACGAACTGGCACCGAGATTCGTAATTGGTTCCAAAAACCTCCTCGATGACATTCTCCGCAAAGTCTTCCAGGTCCCGGCCTCTATTTTGGCCCCTGATCGCCTTTCCTCTACCCGATTTCAATCGTTCGGCCAATAAATCCGTCCAGGTTACCTTTCTATTGACCGTAGCGCTCATGGCTTCCAACAGTCCCAGTTGTTCCAGGCCGGAAAGGAAGTTTTCCTGATTACGGCGATAACTTTTGACACCGATTCCCGCGGCGCCCAGGTAGTCTGCAAGCTCGGTTTCGAGTTGATCCTTGGAAAGCTCCAAAAACAGCCGGAAAATCAAGATTCCGGTTTTGAAATCCGCATCGAGCAACTCGGCAAGGTCCGTTTTGGTATAGGTTTCTTTAACGGGTATTTTGCTGATCGTATCCAAGGCGGCTCTTGATACATCGTCTTCCCATGATGCATTAAGGACGGACAAAGAATCGAGAATATCCCGCAACGTTTGCTTTATCAGCTTCAAGCATTCTCTCCGATGATCAGGTACTCAATGACGGACTTTCTCCGAGCGGCGGTGTGATTACCGAAATGATAACGGTGGGGCTTTTTATGTACCGTCACCCTACTTTTATATTTGCCCATCATCTCGGTGAGTTGATCCAGATCGGGGAAGCCGTTTGAACTGTAGGAGAGTGCGATGGTCGCATGACCGCAACGTTTGAAGAGATTGTCGAAACCCTCGACGGCCGTTCGCCTGTATGAAAAAGGAGTATACTTCTTTTTGATTTTCCGAACCTTGGTTTGGTAATCGATTTCCACGTCTTTCCAATAGCAGCTCAACCCTTCAAGGAAGTGATATCTTTTTATGTAACAATTGTCATCGGAACGAGGAACGTAAGGGGGATCCAAATATACAAGATCTGTTTGCGGACGGTTGCCCTCAAAGACGTCACTTCTGAAAGAAATATTTTTCATTTGATTGGAGAAAGATGCCTCGTTGAGAAGCTCGACTTGCTCCAGGAAGTGTTCGGCTAGAGATAACCTGAGATCCCTACGCCCGTCATCATAGCGGGACAAGTCCCCGGAGATCGTGAAAACGCCTCTAGGTTGTCGTTTTTGGCAAGACCTGATAAGCGCGGTCATAACCATTGCGGAAAGGTACTCGTCATGAATACCCCTGATATGAGCGACCGCATTATCCAGGAATTTGAGGTCCTCAACTTGAAAGAAGATGTTTCGCCAGGTGTTTTCTATAAAAGGACGGGCATCGGGATGAGGGAGAAGGATGGAATGAGCAAGGTCTTTGGGAACCTCGATTCCCGGGTTTTCAATCAATGCCTTGGCGACAATGGAAGAAAAATTGAGGAAGTCGGAGGAAACCACGCGTTTCCCCATGGCTTTCAGAAGATAACTGACACTTCCTGAACCTGAAAAGGGATCCCAAGCCGATCGAAATTCGATTTCCGACAAGACGGAGTAAATCCAGGGAAGCAAACGCCGCTTCGAACCCATATACCTGGAGTCCGGAAACTTCTGAAGTTGCGCCATGACTCTTGCTTCATGACCCACATCGACCAGATAGGCAGTAGCGCTCATGTAACCCTCCCCAGTCTATCCTAACAGAAAACAGACACCGAACAAGGAGGTGTTTTGAGACCTCCGCGGATCGGGCAGGACAATTGCCGTCGGCCTGTTCCGCCGGCCGTGATTTTCACACAACGGCATAACACAACGGCGGGTTGTATTGTACTTTGCACTGATTTGATATACAGTTAGAGGTCATGCCGAAAGAGCGTGGGCGTGACCGTCAACCGTTAGATGAGGGGTTTTCCGACGGTTTTGGCAATCGATGCTTTGAATCCTCTTCCTTAAGCCGTAACAATCAGTCGTTCATTTGACCAGGAACAGTTTCCGTGCATCAATACCCATCTTCCAGGTGGCTGTCCTTCCGCCTGCATATTTTCCCTGCCGTGGTTTTTATCGTCTTCTCCATTGTCTTTTTCGCCTTGTGGCGACAAACCATGCTTCGCGACAATGCCGAGATCAAAGCTCATACCCAAACCATGGCCAATCAAGCCGCTATTCGCTTGGAAACCTATTTTGAAACCCGCTTCCAGGTCTTGGAACAACTCCATTGGGAGTGGTTGACCGGCGGGCCCTATGACCTGGCCCTTTTTGAAAAACGTACCGAAACCATTCACCGCAATTTTGCCGGTTTCCTGGCCATCAACTGGGTCGACCCGGAAGGGGTGATTCGTTGGGTCACACCGCCGGGCCCCAATCGTAAAGCTCTCGGCCTGGACTTGATGAACCATCCCGATATCAAGGTTCGCCGCGCCATCAGCGGCACCGTGCGTGATCGCAAAACCTCTTATACGCCGCCCATTGTGCTGGCCCAGGGCGGCTTGGGGGTTGTCTCCTATATACCGCTGGTCCGTGACGGGAAACTGGAAGGCGCGCTGAGCGGCGTGTTTCGTATTGCGCCCCTGGTTGAGGAATGCCTGGATAGCGATATCATCGCCGAATTCGATTTTCGTATCGGCCATGACAACCTGGAGGTCTATCGCAACGGCGGCCCCCCTTCCATGGAGGCGAGCCGCTATCTGGCCGAATCCACCTTTTTCGTCGGCGGTGAGCGTTGGGTCATCGTGCTGAACCCCAAACCGGAGAACCTGGGCGGCTCCCTCACGCAACCGCGGTTTCTACTGCTGGTTTTGGGTCAATTCCTCTCGCTCTTCCTTGCCCTGGGCATCCATTTCGTCTTTCGCCGCCAAATCGACCTCATGCGCAGTGAAACCCGCTACGCCACCCTGTTTGCCAATGCCAACGACGCGATCATCCTTATCGAAAACTTCGCAATAGTCGACTGCAACCCCGTTACTTTTGAAATGTTTCGCTGTAACGCCGGCGACTTGCCCCGCCTTGCCTTCCACCTGTTCGCCAATGACCTGGGCCACGGCAATTCGTCCTCTGTTATCGTACGCGAACGTTCTCAGGACGCCCTGTCCGGTCGCATGCATTTCTTCGAGGGCTCCTTCCAACGACTGGACGGCAGCACCTTTTTTGCCGAGATCTACCTGAACGGGCTGGTGGTGGACGAGCGCCGGATGATTCAAATGATCATCCGGGATATCTCGGCTCGCAAGCGCACCGAACACAAGTTGCTGGAATCGGAAGAGAAATACCGCCTGCTGGTAGAGAACGCGGCCGACGCCATCTTCATTATCGGCGACAGAACCATCGAGTTCGCCAATCCAAAGGCCCTGAAGTTGACCGGCTATGAAGAGGAAGATCTTTACGAGATCGATTTCTTCGAATTAATTGACACGGAATACAGGGAGGCCCTGGAAAATTTGTTGAGCCTGCTCGGCACCGCCGCCGAGCCCGTTCCGCTTCAAATGATCAATCAAGCCGGCGAGCGCCTGTGGCTGCTGGTCAGCGCGGTCCCCATTCACTGGCGCGAGCGGGAATGCGCTCTTATCTTCGCCCGGGACATCACACTCCAAAAAACCCTGGAAACGCGTCTTCTCCACAGTCAAAAAATGGAGTCTGTGGGCACCCTGGCCGGCGGCATCGCCCACGACTTCAACAACCTGTTGATGGGTATGCAGGGCTATGTCTCGTTGATGTTGATAGATAAGGACACGCCCGCGGAAATCAAGGAAAAACTGACGGCGATCGAGCGGCAGATTCAAAGCGGAGCCAATCTCACGCGGCAGTTACTGGGTTTTGCCCGCGGCGGAAAATACGATGTGCAGCCGACCAACATGGTCGACCTGGTGGAAAAGTCGGCAGAGCTTTTCGGCCGCACCCATAAGGAACTGACCATCCATAAAGACTTTTCACCCGAGGTTCATACGGTGGAGGTGGACCGTACCCAAATGGAACAGGTGCTGCTCAATCTCTACCTGAACTCCTGGCAGGCCATGGGATCTCGCGGCCAAATCTTTCTCGTGGTGCGCAATATAACCTTGGAGGCGTCTTTCTGCCGGGCCTATGGCGTCGAAGAGGGCGATTACGTGTTGGTTCGCGTGCGCGATACAGGCGAGGGTATGGACGAGGCTACCCGACAACGCGTTTTCGAGCCCTTTTTCTCCAAACGCCAGCGCGGACGCGGTACCGGTTTGGGCCTGGCTTCCGCCTACGGCATCGTCAAGAATCACGGCGGCGCCATTACCGTGGAGAGTCAAATCGGCAAAGGGGCCACCTTCGACATCTATCTACCGGCCTCCAAGAAGCGAATCGTGGAAGAAACCCGACCGCTGCCCGCGCCGACGACGGGCACCGGCACGGTACTGATCGTAGACGACGAGGAGATGATACTGGAGGTCGGCTCGGCCATGCTCAACAAACTGGGTTACCAGGTTCTCACGGCCGCGGATGCCGATACGGCCCTGGCCTTGTTCCGCGAGCATCAGGCATCCGTGGACCTGGTGATTTTGGATATGATCATGCCCGGCCAAAGCGGCGGCGAATTGTATGAAAGGCTGGTGACCATCAACCCCGGTGTGAAGGTGTTGCTGTCCAGCGGATACAGTTTGAACGAGGAGGCCAAGGGAATCCTTGCCCGCGGGGTTAACGGTTTCATCCAAAAACCCTACACCCTCGCCGGTTTGTCCACCAAAGTACGCGAGGTTTTAGGCGGGCCTCACGACTAAGGCTCGCCGGCTCAGGTATGCATGATCCTTTTCAGTTCGGAGACCATGGAAGGAACCCGGTTGACCTCACCGTTCCGCACTTCCAACTCCATGTGCTCCAGGTAATTCTCTACCTTGACGGAGATGTTGTATTTTTTTGTCAAAGCCAGGGCTAACTGTTTGATGGTAATCAGGTCGAACGGTTTCCGCAACACCATCAAACGGTCCGTGGTGCCTACCCGCTCTAAAATATCTTCCCAACTGTGATCGGAAAAAGCGGTGACGATAACCATTTCGATGGTGGGGTGATTGGTCCAGATCCGTTCGATGGTCTCGATACCGTCGATGCCGGGCGGCATGCGTACATCCATAAACACCAGGGCGTAGGGATTGCCCTCCGAGGCGGCCTGGTCCACCATGCGAATGGCGTCCTTCCCCTGAAAGGCGGAATCGATTCGGTAACTGACGGTTTCCAGGTTCTTGGGCGGTCGGAATTTTTCATCCCCGTCGAACAATTCCATCTCGATTTGGTGGAGATCTTGGGTCTTTGCCTGGGATCGGGGCGAACTCAAAATCTTGATGATATCGCGATGGATGGCCTCACTATCATCCACGATCAGGATGCGGTTGCTATTCGGCCTCATCTTCACTCCAACATGTTCAAGTTACGGCTCCACGGGGAAAGCCGGTACGTCCACCGCCATTCTATCACGAGAGTTCGGGATGTATTCCATTTTCCAATGCCCCAAGAACCTACAAGCCTATGCAATTCTCAGATCGGTTGCTTGCAAGCATTGCATAAGTTGGGAACGTTATTTTGTGATGGAAACCTCCGTTTCAAGGCCCTCGGGTCCGGTTACGAACCCATACCGTTCCGGGGAAGACATACAGATGCCGCACCCGGAACGGCACCGTTCCCGAGCATGGTTATTGTTGCTCTCCAAAACACAACACTTATCCCGAGAACAGGTCCGTTCGAACTGAAAAATGCGTTTTCTTTGACGAGTCGAGGCCAACTCGACAGCCCAAACCCACCTCCAATCTCGAGATGAGGTCTACTCGAGGATTGATTTGACAACTTCGGCCCGAGTTTCGCGGCAGGCGGCACCGGCACCCTCGGTCCTTTACCCGAAAAACAACCGGAATTGACAAATCGTTGACCCCATTTTCGGGAAAAAGATCAAAGCGACACTCTCCAAACGGAACCACTCCCGGGATTGTAACCGTCTCCGGGGTTCACAGGTAGTCCACTTCCCGGGAATGGTGCTACCTTGGAGCTTCGAGGGTAGTCCCATTCCCGGGCAAAGGCCCGCCGAGATCGAAAAAAAGGGGTATTTTTCCTACCAAAGTTGATGAAATCCGAAGCCACCATACAAACGACACCCGAAAAGGGCGTTGTTTGGCCAAATCAACGGAAAGTGCATTTATTGCGGATGGTGCACCCGGAAGAACGGAACACGGTCATTTTCAGCGATGCGGGAATTGGATGAGGCTCTTAATTCACCAGGTTGCCAAGTGGTCGCTCTAGAATCCATGGAAGTGCAGAACCCGCCCCAATTGGTGTAGTATATTAGCAAGATAATTATGTCGGAGAGTCCCCGGGACGTTGCGCTACACTGTCACCGGGACAGGCGTTGGCGTTGCGGCCTTTTACAATAAGGTCTACGCACGAGTATTTCGACCGTGCCTCTCAAAAGGGCGGTTGATCGCTTCCTCGCGGAGGCGCGCATGGTAGCCTGATATCCCAGATCAACCACCGTAAAACTTGACGCAGCAGCTCAGAGGACAATCGCCAGGGCGGCTAGTGTAGTGTATCTGGTAAAGCGAGGGGCTTCGTCATCCGATAGAGTTTCAATCTCGGTATCTTTAGCCGCCTCGGCCAGTGCGACTCGACTGCCATCCCCCGACGCTCGTAGAGCCTGCGAGCACCTGCGTTGCAAGCCGATACATCAAGAGCAAGGCGGACAGACCCGCCGGCAACGGCGCGCTCCTCCATCGCGTCCATCAAGGCCGAACCGATGCCCGCGCCGCGAACGGCTTCATCTGTGGCGATAGACAGCAGATAGAAATCACCCTCGTCGAGCATGTTGAGAATTCGAATCATCGAAGCGAAGAGGATCCTGACGACCATCATGCGAATGACCTGAGAGCCTGCAGCCTGCTTCAGGGGTTGGTCTGAGAAGGTGCGCTGCTGCTCGGCTGTGAATCCTGAAGCCATGCCCACGAGACGGTGGTTCTGTTCGGCGAAGAGTACGTTTTCGTAGGAATAGTCGGAGCCCGATTGGATGTAGGCCTTAGCGATGATTTCCGTGGCCTTTCGGCCGAGCATGAAACGAAAGAAGCCCTCGGCGGCAACATCGAGATAGCGTGCATAAGCCATGCCTTCGTCGAGGGTGGGCCTGGCGGGTCGAAGGGTGATCGCCGATTGAATCATGACAGGATGAAGCGTCCATGAACCGAGGTATAACAATGCATAGACTGATCCGCATAAGATGCGGATGTTGGTTTCCTGTCAGCACAATACGCCTCTAGAATGTTGGTTGAATGCGGCGGCATTCCTTCATTATTAGCTTGTTCAACGTTTTCTTGAATTTTATTTCGGCATGTTATGCGAATTGGCATAATGGCCTCCATTGAATTCCTCAGTGCTCGTCCAACGGACTGCGAACACCTGAAGGTCCACGATTGAGGACACGGGACATCCGACATCCGATGTTTCAGCTCGGAGGCATGGAACTGCCATTCCTTGCCCATTATTTGGGCTGGACTATTTCCCTTACGGGCTAATTCGTTCGACGTTGACGTGCCCATTGACTGGTTTTGTACCTCTCCTTCCAAGGTTAGTCTAGCCATCGTGATCCTCTGTTTAGACACTGAAGAGTGTAGCTGATTCCGTCAAAGACGGCAAGTCTTGGAGCTATCTCTACCGTAAGATGATTCCCATTTTCGTCAACGCCGGGGTTCGGGTCATCGCTCCGGACCTGTTGGGCTTCGGGCGCTCCGACAAACCTCTCCAACAACTGAGTGTAAAGGGCTGCTTTAATGACTCTTGCTTCGGCCTTTCTGTGCAGAGACTTGGGTTCCACCGGGTGAGGAGAACCTCTCCAACGAGAATACCGGGAGTGTAAAGTCGGTGGTCATCAATCTCCATCATGATCTGTCTGATAATTGTTTGGGTGTCCATCGCAACCTCCACATCTGTGATGGACACATCATCACAGATGCGACAGGCCGCTGGGAAGGACCCGTGGTTTGACGCTTACAATGCTTCAATAGGACAGGCATTCATGACAGAATTGTCGCCGGGACTCTTCTGCCAATACCGATGCTGCTTTGGCTTTTTCAACTCGGGCAATGGTGAAGGATTCGTCTTCCGGGTCTTTCTTGCTGTAGTAGACCCATTGGTCATCCACCGAGACGATCATTCTCAGGTAGATATCCGTTACATCCGGTTGGACACGTTCGCCGTTGGATTTGTAGAAGCGTAGCAGACCGGCCTCCGCAATTTTCTGCTGCTGAAAAGGACCTTTGTTGAAGGCAAACCATTGTTGGACGGCAATCTTGCCTGTTGCGGTGAAGGTCATATCGAAGATGGGCGGAAAACGCTCGGGGAAGTCCGCCGTCCAGCCGCTCTTATCACGGTTCATAAATCTAAGCACCATATCCCCCAGATCTTTATCGAAGGGTTTCCCCACCATGCCCGTTTCGAACATTTCCAACCTGTTGGTAGAAAGGTCGTACAGCCAGAAGAAAGACTGGTTTTCCGGTTTGATCAAAGCTCTGGCGCCTTTGCTGTCAACCTCTATTAAGTTGCGATCCGAAACCGGGTTGAATTTTTTGTCCAGTTTGGCCGGTGTCACCTCCCACCGGGTCAGCAAACTCCGCCCGCTGAAATCATCTGCTGCAAAGCGGACGAGTTCCCACTGTTTCACATAGGGGCCGCCCTTGAAAGCAAGCCAACCTGTCTTCATTTTTTGCACGGAATGGACATCACCGGGATGTCGACCGCGCCTGATGAAATGACCCTGCTGATCGAAGAAATGCGTCTGAAACCGGTCCGAGACCACCAACATACCGTTTTGCATGCTCAGTCCGGATGCTTGAAAAAACTGCCCGGGACCTTCGCCCTTTCCGCCGATCGTCCGAATCAACTTCCCATTAGCGGCGTAGATATGAATTCTATTCATGGCCGAATCCAGAACAAAGAGAGAGCCCGAGTCCCCCCATACCGCTACGGAATTACCAAGAGGCCGGTAGATTTCCGGTTCGGGTTCCAGAAATCCGCCGGCCAAAAAGAAAAGAAGAAGCCACATAGGCGTCTACCGAGAAGCTGCTATGGCGCAATTGGCCGGCTCATTCTGATAGGTCTTTTCCATGTTAATTCCCCAATTGTCTGTCTTGAATGCTCGCAAATGCTAGCGTGGACCATGGTCGATGTCAAGATAGGCGTTTTTTTGGGAGAACCTGCCTGTAGAGCTGCTATTTTAAGAGGATTTTGACGCATCGATGGGTCTGTTTGCCCACCACGAGAACCGAGGCCCCGGCGAAGTCCTTACTCTGTCAAGCAATCCTCTGAGGCACGCTTTTTGCTCCAACCCTTTAGGGATTTTACTTTGTTAATCCGCCGGAGAACATATTGAGAGCCGCAACCCGGTGGTGGGGAGAATTCCATGCGCCTTAGACCGGATTCTATTTTCAAGTCAGCCTTATTAATCATCGCGTTTAGCATCGCCAATCCATTAGCAGCGCAACCATCAGCCTCAGGGGCGGTCGAATTCACCGCCGATGAAGTCCATCTCCAAGATACCGATGTCTATCAATACCGTTACCGCAACTGGGAAAATGCCGATTTCGGCCAATGGGGCAGCATGAGCATCGGCTCCAGGGTCCAGAATATTGCCAATACCCGGCGCCGTATTCTGGTCTGGTTCGACCCCCTGGTCCTTTCCGCACGCATCCCTCACATCCAGCGGGTTGAGTTCCGGATGAAGACGACGGACCTACGCGACAATCCCCCCAACCCGATCCTGCTCTATCGGGTCTCCGAGCCATGGGTCGAGGGACTGAACACCTACCATTCGGGCACGGTGGAACCGAATGCGCCGCCCCATGTGACGACCTGGAACCAACAACCCGATTGGGACGCCCGCCGCGTTTGGGCAAGACACCAAACCACCCGCGTGGGCGATATCTATGTCTGGACCTGGGATATTACCGAACTGGTCAGGGAGTGGCTGGCCTTTCGCCACGGAAACTTCGGCTTCATCCTGGTGGGTGAGGGCGAGGGCTCACGTTCCTATTTCCAGCCGTTCAATTCTTCCGAGAGCTCCAAAGACTACCTGCGGCCCACGATCGTCGTCAACGGTGACGGGGGTCCGATCGTCGTCGGTCCCGGGCCGGAGCCGGGTCCCGAGTCCGATCTGCTGCTGCATTTCGACTTTACCCGCAAGCCGAACCGGCACCAGGTCACCGACCTTTCCGGCAGGAATCATCACGGCATCATTCACGGCGCGGAGTGGATCGGCGATAAAGGCATCTATCTGGACCGGCGCGGCGACTACGTGGAAGTGCCTCACCCGGACTTGCATTCGGATCAAGGGCTCACCCTGGTAGTGGACTGCACGCCTTTAAGCTACAACAACGCGTGGTCGAACCTCATTTGGAAGGGCAACTACCCGGACTGCACGAGGAACTGCGAAAACCGGGAATTCTCCTTGTGGCTGTCCAATAACGGGTATGCCCATTTCACGGCGACCTCCAAGGACAATGTGGGCAAAGGCCAAACCGCGATCGAAACACCGCCCGGCAGTTTCGATCAGGGCGCCATGATCACGGCGGTCATCGACAGCGGCGCCGGCCTGATGAGAATCTACCTCGACGGCGTCGAATACGCCGCGGGCCCCTTCTCGAAAGCGGGCATTCGCACATCGGAGGAGTCCCTGTTCATAGGGGGAATCGCTGAGAAGGTGCTGGGTCAATACTTCCACGGTTATATCCGCTCGGTGCGCATCTACGGCCGCGCCCTGGAGTTGGATGAGATACGCGGGATGACCCGTCCCAAACCGAAAAACCGCCTGGTTGCCAAAGATCTCTGCTTTCCCGACAACGCGGTCATTCGGGGACACTGGGGCTCTGCCATTCCCATCAACGAGGATGTCCATTTCCAGAAGTGCGATCGGAATAACTTGGAGCGCGGTTTCCGCATTCGCAACGGCATGTTCACGCACCCAGGTAACCGGGGCCCCTCGGAGATGATCTACGAACACGACGGCTCGGAGGGCGTTCTGAGCGGATATGCCACGGTTCTGGACTGTGTGCCTTCCTGCGGCCGTGCGGGTACGGTCAAGTTCATCATCGAGGGCGACGGTCGGGTGCTGTGGGAAAGCGGCCTGATCAAGCAGGCAGATCCGGGTAAACCCTTCAGGATCGGCCTGGGAGGAATCCGCGAGTTGCGCCTGATCGCCGAGGACGGCGGCAACGGTAACGGTGAAGACTGGGCGGCATGGCTCAACCTGGAGCTGGAATCCTCGATCAACTGAATCCATCTCATATCGCCTTCCCGTTTGCGGGGAGGCGATTTGGAACCTCAGCCGTTCAACCTGTTTTCGCGCCCTCGCTTTTCGATTTCCGAGAAGCGGGGGTCTTCGCGCAAACCGTCGAAGGCGGGCGACGCTAGCCACCGGCCGCTGATCCCCCCTTGGACGGCCGTATGCAGGCAATTCAAGGCGCCGGCTTTTTCACCGGCCAGGGCAAAGACACGCGCCAGGTTTAACAGTAGATAGGGGTGGCGGGGATTGTCTCGTAAGATTCCCATGGCCAGATCTACCGCTTCCTTATTTCGGCCCAACCGAGCGAGGCAAAGCGCCCGGTAGGCGGCTGTTTCAGGGGTGGAACTTTGTTGTTCGAACCATACCGAGGCTTTTTCGAAATCTATTTCGGCCTCGTCTCCCCTCCCCTGAGCCAACCGGCATTCACCAAGCCCCATCAGCAGGATCCCGGTATCCGGGTAGGCTTCAAGACCCTGAAGAAAGACCTCCTCGGCCGCTACGTAGTCTTCCAGTAACATGTAGGCCGCGCCCAGATCGGCGATGACCTCCGGGGTTGGCCCGCCGGCGTGAAGCGCACCGAGGATGCGAACCGCCTCCTCGGGATCACCGCCCATCAATTCCAACCGGCCCCTCAAGGAGAGGCTGTGCCGATTGCCCGGGCTGATGACTTCCATACGCCGCAAACAGGCCCGGGCTTTCCGGAAATATCCGGCCCGGGTCAATTTCCGGGCATAACGCAACAGCGTCGTGGGCGACGGGCGCAAAACTGCCGCTCGATCCAAAGCATCCAGCACTTCTTCGACAGGGCGACCCCGGTATTCCAAAAAAAGTGAGCGATTGAACCAGTACCGTCCCGAATTGGGTTCTGCCTCAGCGTGCCTGGCCAACAGGGCTTCCGCCAGGGCCGTTAGATCCTGGTCGAGCGCGTGTTGGAAGGCCAGAGAAAGCACTCGCTCATCGTCAGGGGCGAGGGTCATGGCGCGTTCGCTGTAGTCTCGGGCCTGTTGTTGCAGGCGCTCATCGTTGCGATCGATACCGGCGACTCTCCCCTGTTCGCCCGCGTAGACAAGCGCTGGGATGAAGTCGGGCGAACGCGCAAGCAATCGGCTCAATGCCTCCCATTGTTGGTCCCGGGATGTGTCGTCCTTCTCCAACTGGTAACGCAACCTTACGAAAGCCGCAAAATCATCAGGATTCACTGAGGCCAGAACGTTTTCTCCCCGATAGGCATACCCGTCATACAAACGGCGAACCGCGTCGGCGACGGCTTCAGCAGCGAGTTGGGCGTCGGTAATAGTGGAAGGCACATCGACCGCGACCGCGCCCATGACGACGCCGGTTTCGCCGTTGTAGCGGGTCAGTTCCACGCGACTCTGGGTCGGGCTGCCGACAAGGCCCACGGTCAGGGTTTCATCCGTTCCATAGGCGCGAGCCGCACCGGCAGGGTCATTCCCGGCCTTGCCCTTGGAACCATCCAGAACATCCAGTCCCCGGAGGCGGGCGATAGTTTCCACCACGGCCAGGTCCACGGTGAAAGCCAACATGAGCCGCGCCATATCGTTCTCACCGGCGCCGACCGGGTGCAACAGGGTGATCACTCGCGGCCGGCCGGCATCGGTAGGTTCGGATGTTTGAAACCGATTGAGGAGATAAGCCAGGGCAATGATCAGAACCACCGACAATATGAGAGGAGCGGGACGCGCCGGGGGAAGGCGTCGTTCGGCGTAGCCACGATAGCCTTTGCGGCCGCCGAGCTTGATTCCAGGACTATCTTTCGTTGGTTGGGAAGCGAGCGCCATGGTCGGCAGTTCGTCCAATTGATTGTCGGTCGCGTGGTTTTCAAGGTTGTGCCGACCCAAGCCCTCGGCCGAAAAGACCTCGCCCAAACGTCCGCTCCCCGGCCGAGCCGAAACGCGGAAAGTACCGATGAGCGGGGGCAGGGAGACATCCATGGAAAGAACCTCGGAAGAAAATCGGTACCCTTATCTTCCCGGATACCTGCCGAGTAGGTCAATGTTTTTATGCGGTCAACGGCGATGAGGGACAGGCCGACCCGGCAAGATGGCAGTTCATGGCCAAAGGACATGACTTGCCGGCCGGCGCTTCCTGCATGTAGAATGAAATCAGGGACAAGCCGCTACTTCCACTGAACGGGGTTTCCAAGCATGGATACCAGGTACCTCATCGCCCGCCTGAGAGAACAGCGAGGCTTGCTGGCCGCCCGCAAAGCGCCCGGGCCGAAATGGCTGGCGCAGACTCGCGAGGTCATCGATCGGGCCTGGCAAAACAGCCCCGAACTGGAAGCGGATCACGGTTCTATATGGCAGCAGGAAACCATGGCGGAAAAAGCCGATTACCTGGCCGCCTTGGACAAGTTGATCCGCACCATCAACCGAACCGACGAGGTGGTTTTGAGTCGGAACCCCGTGGTTATCTTCACCTTGTTGGGCATTTTGTTTATGTTCCTGCTGGCCGGCGGGTCTTATTTGTACTACGCCCTGGTGATTGCCCGTTAACGGCAAATCTGCGCCGGTTTGATACTTTTTGCCCGGGCTTATCCTGTATTAGGGTCGAGGGCCGCATGCTTACAGCGCCCCATCATTCCCCCTGGAGGTTCCACCAATGAAATCCAAACCGATGAAACTCAACAACCTGCAAGTGACCAGCTTTGTCACCAAACTCCCCAAGGTCCAAAGCGATGCCGTGGTGGGCGGCGCGGCCGTTCATTCGTCCTGCATTCCCCCAAACTGCCCCTGTTTCAATTCCTAAGCGATCGTCGTATATGCTAAAACCATAGTACCGGCGAAGTTGACCCGAGTCGGCTTCCCGATTCCGGACGGCGTCCCCAACGACCGTCCATTTCATTCACGGAGGTTTTATATGAAACTGGAAAAGTTGGAAGTGAAAAGCTTCCTGACCCAATTGAGCAAGGACAAGCGCGCCGCCGTCGTCGGCGGTCTCGCGGCGCAGCAGGAAATCGATGCGCGTCATTCTTCCTGTATTCCCCCTGATTGCCCCTGCCTGTAAACCTATCGGGGAGGATCGGGCATCGGCCCGGTTCTCCCATTTCCTCTTCGGTGAAGAACCTTCTGCTTGCCCACTGTCTTTTTGCCGGCGCGGGGACCCGAGGAAGGATCGGTTTGTGTGTCGTCTTTAGTGAAATGTCCAGGCGCCCCGGGCCCGCCGGCTCGATAAAGGCAGTGTATCCGTTTTGCTCCACACAAGTCGTTATGGCGCTGTAAAATCGATGTAAGAAATGTAAATCGTGTTCGACCCGCCTGTATCCAAGCCGGTCCTGCACGGTACTTAAGGGTGTGAAGTCCGTTGGTTCGGACGGCCGACGGAGCCGCTTTCGAGTTTTGCCAGGCGATCTCCAGTTTTTGTGTAAAGGCGACGCCGTGCGGTCTGTAACCTGATACCATAGGGCCTTCACATGTTCACTTTTCGGAGGATGATGATGAATCGTTCGTCACTGTTTCTATGGTTTTTGTCGCTCTGCGCGCCTGTTGCCTTATCGGCCGAGATCCACGTTCATTACGATACCGGTTGGGGCAATAGCATCAGCATTCGTGGCGACGGGCCGGGTTTGAACTGGAATTCCGGCCAGGGCGCCACTTGGACATCCGGGAACGACTGGGTTTATACAACGCCCAATACCGGCGGCGCCTTTGAGTTCAAACCGCTTTTCAACGACAATATCTGGTCAAAGGGCGCCAACTACACCGTTCCTTCCGCCGACGCGGTGGTCCATGTCTATCCTTTCTTCGGCAACGGCCGGGGCAGTTTGGTGGTGACCAGCATCTCGTCTTCCTACTTGGGCAACACGCGTGGGATTCGCATCTTCCTGCCGCCCAGTTACAGCGAGAACACCCTGAAACACTACCCCGTGTTGTATATGCACGACGGTCAGAATCTTTTCTCGGCAAGCACTTCGGCCTTCGGAGTCGAATGGCAGGTGGACGAAACCTCGGTCGCCATGGTCTACGCGGGTGAGATGGAGGAGGTCGTTATCGTGGGCATCGACAACACTTCAGCTCGCATGGGCGAATACACGCCCACGGTCGACGCGACTTACGGCGGCGGCAATGGCGACGCCTATTTGAACTTCATTCAATACGAACTGATGCCCGCGATCGACAACAGCTACCGCACCAAAACCGGCGCGGGCAATACGGTGCTTATGGGCTCCTCGCTGGGCGGTTTGATCAGCTATTACGCGGGTTGGACGCGCCCAGGCGTATTCGGTAAGGTAGGCTGCATGTCGAGCAGTTTCTGGTGGGATAACGAGTACATGATCAACGTTGTGGCCGCCCACTCGGGTTCCCTGCCCGGCGCCGTCTTCTATATCGACACCGGCAGCGCGGAGAGCGGCGCGCCGCAAACCGAGAACATGCGGGTCACCATGGAGAACAAGGGTTTTCAACATGGGGTGGACCTGTGGCACTGGTATGCCTGGAGCGCCGGTCACAACGAGGCATCGTGGGCGGCCCGTTTGGACAAACCCCTGGCGCGATTACTGCCCTGGCGATAGTTTCCGGGAGGGAGTCGCGGGTTTTGCGGCTCCTTTTCTCCATTTTCGTGACATTGGGTGGTTGAGAACTCGGCCGGATCGATCGATAAGTCGTAGCAGGGCTGTATGCTGATCGAATCGAGCGGGTTGTATGTCGTCCGGAATTAAAAGTCTTCGCTATCAATTCTTCTTCAGATTGGTTCCCATGTTGCTTGTTTGCCTGCTGGCAGAAGCGTTGCTGGGCTCATGGATCGCCTACAAGACGGCGGCCGAGGGATTGAGAGATCGAATTCGCGAATTGGGAAGCGGCCCGGAACATGTCACGGCCCTGATCTCCTCGGTCAAGCAACAACAAATCAACGAGTTGGAGCGTTTGAGCGCGAACTTGATGCTTCTACCGGAAATCACCGAGATCGAGGTTTTCGACAAGGACGAAACCTCTCTGGTCAACCATCGAGCCGAAGGGGCCTGGCGCGCCAGGCAATCGTTGGCCTTCAGCCTCGCGCCGGCGGGCTCAGAAACATCCGACTTGGGAAAGGTGGTCTTCACCTATCAATTGGACACCCTGCAACAACGGCATGCCGAAGACTTACGAGTGCGCCTGATTGTGCTGGTGGTCTTGCTGGCCCTGATTTGCGGCGCTTCGGAGATCGCTTTTCGGGGCACCATCGACAAGCCGCTGGTTCGTCTGCGCCAGGCTATTCTGGAAACGCGATTGTCCGGCGTCAAGAACCGGGTTCTGTGGAGCACCGATGACGAGATGGGCCTTTTGGCCGAGGAATACAACCTCCTGCTGGACACCCAGGAGGAGACCGAGGACAAGCTCAACCGTTCCCGCGAAGCCGCCGAGCAGGCAGCCGTGGCCAAAGGCGCCTTCCTGGCCAATATGAGTCACGAGATCCGCACCCCCATGAACGGTGTGATGGGCATGGTCGAATTGTTGCGCCGTACCGAATTATCCCGCGAACAGCGAGAGTACACCGATACCATCCACGGATCGACGGTCGCCCTGCTGGAAATTATCGACGACATCCTGGACCTCTCAAAAATCGAGGCCGGTAAGTTTCGCATCGAAAACGTGCCTTTCGACCTGGAAAAGGTGATGTCCGAACTGCTGGCCCTGTTGGTCGGCAAGGCGCGGGCGCAGGGTTTGGCCTTGCACCTGCGTTACACCGGCGACAGCCTGCCTACCTTCAAGGGCGATCCCGGTCGCATTCGCCAGATTTTGTTGAACTATGCCTCCAACGCGCTCAAGTTCACCGAAAGCGGGCATATTTTGTTTTCGGTGGATCACGAGCGTATCGACGACGAACGTTCCACCATCGGGATCGCCGTTACCGATACCGGTATCGGCATTCCACCCGAGAAATTGGGCGGCATCTTCGATGCCTTCACCCAGGTAGACAGCGGCAGCACCCGGCGTTTCAGCGGTACCGGCCTGGGCCTTTCCATTTGCCGTAAGTTGAGTGAATTAATGGGGGGCCGCGTAGCCGTGACCTCCCGGCCGGGTTCCGGCTCCACCTTCTCGTTTTCGCTGGAAGTTGGCGCGGTTCCCGGCACACACCCGGTAGAATGGGAAGACGAATTGCCCTGCCTGCACGGCCGGCGCGTTCTTGTGGTTGAACCCGACAGCGTGGGTCGCGAGATTTCCCTGGAGAAACTGGAGCGTTGGGGCGCGGAGGTCAGCGGGCATCCGACCGGGGAAGACGCCCTGGCCGCCTTGGACGCCGACCGGGTAGAAGGGCGTAAGGCTGACCTTATTTTGATCGAAAAGGAACTGGGCGACATGGACGCCATGGGTTTTGCGGCCCAGTTGGAGGCATCCGGTTTCGTCAAGCCGAGAACGGCGGTCTTTACCGCGTTGCCGGACTCGGAAGAGGACAAAGTTTTTAGGGAAATGGGATTTCAAGGCTACCTGTCGCGTCCCGCGCAACGCTATACACTGGCCCGGTTCTTGGAATCCTTGATGACCGGCAAGTCCGATTTCGTTTCCAGGGGAACCCTTGCCGAGCACGATTCGCGCAAGGACACCAAGCCCTTGGAACGCTTCGATGTCAAGATCCTGGTGGTGGACGACAATGTCGTCAACCAGCGGGTCGTCTCACGCATGTTGCAAAAGCTGGGCTGTAATATCGTGGTGGCCAATAACGGCAACGAGGCCATCTCGCAATGGCGCCAGGAGAGCCCGGACCTCATTTTGATGGACTGCCATATGCCGGAACTGGACGGCTTGCAGGCAACGCGGCATATTCGTGAGCGCGAGGGCGGTCCCGATACGCCCATCATCGCCCTTTCGGCGGGCGTCCTTTTGGAAGAACGCGAGCGCTGTTACCGAGCCGGGATGAACGATTTTCTGGCCAAGCCGGTATCCATCAGCGACCTGGTGGGCGTGTTGGAACGTTACTTCCAAAGTGTCTAGCGAAAATGTTATGCTTCCCCCGCCGTTCGACTCAGAACCCCGGAGGATGACATGGAAACCCAAAACGTAGGCATTGTGACCTTCGACGATGTAGAGCTGTTGGACTTTACCGGACCTTACGAGGTATTTTCATGCGCCGCCAGGGTAAAGAAAGACGCCTATAAGGTTTTTACGATCGGGCAGAAACACTTGATCCGCAGCTTTAACGGTCTTACCTTTACGCCCGATTTCAACGTTTTGGAAGAGGCGCCGCACATCGACCTCTTGCTGATTCCGGGCGGCAGAGGCACGCGGACCGAAGAGGGAAACAAGATCCTTATCGACTGGATTCGGGAACGTGCGAGCAAGGCGACTCGTGTGCTCTCCGTATGCACCGGCGTATTCCTACTGGTTAAAGCGGGCCTGGTCGACGGTCTAAGCCTGACCACCCACAACAGCGCTTTCGATGAACTGGCGGAGTTGGCGCCCGACAACCCCATCGAACGGGACAAGCGCGTGTTGGACCACGGCGATCGGGTCATCAGCGCGGGTATCTCGGCGGGGATCGACATGGCTTTCGGCGTAGTGGCCGACCGCCTGGGCATGGACGACGCCCTCAAAGCGGCTCACTACATGGAGTACGACTGGAAGGGCAAGTTATAACGCGGCCAGGAACTGATCTACCCGTTCAAAGAATCGCGGATTTTCCAACCAGGGCAAGTGTCCGGCGCCTTCCACGGTAACCAATTGAGTTTCATCGCGAACGGCCCATGCCTCCGCGCAGGCCAGGGGGTTCCAATCGTCTTCGCCGTGCATGATCAAGGTCGGGGTGGTGACGGCTTCCCACTCTCCGCTCAGGTCCCAGTTGCCCAGCGAGGAGAATACGGCGCCCACGCTACGATTGGCGCGGGTAGGAAACTCGTTCTTGTAGCGGAAGGGATTGCTCTTCATGGCCGCTATATTGGCAGGGTCGGCGAAATAACCGTTCAGCAGGATCTTGTTCCACTGCCGGCAATATTCTTCGTTTTCCTCGTCGGGTGATTGGGTAGTCATGGCCTCCAGGGCAGCCAGATCCACCCGTTCTTGTAGGTTGTTGATGGCCTGCCCCCACCAGGCGGCCGTGGGGCCCGGGGTTCCGGTTAGGATCAACGCGTCCAAATGCTCGGGATGACGCGAGGCGTAGGCCGCGGTGACCAACGAGAAATATCCCCAACCCAGCAGGGAGATGCGATTCAGGCCAAGGTTCAGGCGCAACGTTTCCAGATCTTCTACATCGTGATCGAAGCCCATTTCCTCGGGCTCTTTGGGGGTGGAGCCGCCGCGACCCCTAGGGTCGAAAAAGATGACACGATGATGTTCTGCCAACGGTTCCAGATCGTCCTTCAGCCAACACTTCAACGGCACGATCAGGACAGGATCACCCTTACCCAAATCCTTGTAATCGATAAAGTTGTTAACCCCGATTCGGATCATTTCCGGCCTCCGCGGATGTCACAAACCCCTACTTCAGCATACGGACCCTCTATGTATAAGATTCGGAAGAAAGTTGACTTTCCTGTAACCTTCAACATAAATAGATAGGTAACCATACTATTCCAGGGGAGGTTGTATGAACGCCATGATCACTCATTCTCGATCACGAACCTCTCCCGGTAAAGGAGAAATCATGCGCCTTTTGATGCTATTCATACTTTGCGGTTCTGCCTACGCCGGCCCGGAGAACTGGCCCTCCTGGCGCGGCGTCGATAACAAGGGAATCAGTACGGAAACCGGCCTGCCGGTGGAATGGTCGCCGGAGAAAAATATTGCCTGGAAGGCCGAGTTACCCGGTCCCGCGCCTTCCACGCCTGTAGTTTGGGGTGAGCGCATCTTCCTGACCTCGGCAGACAAGAATGACCTGGTTTTGATGGCCTTCGACACCTCGGGCAAAGCCTTGTGGGACGCTAAACTGGGTTCCGGCAATAAAGACATTCGCCAGGGCGAAAGCAACAAGGCCGCATCTTCGCCCAGCACGGACGGTGAACATGTTTGGGCCTTTGTGGCGTCCGGCGCCCTGGCCTGCTTCGACATGAACGGCGCCGAGCAATGGCGCATCGATGTCCAGAAGGAATACGGTCAATTCAAGATGTACTGGGGTATGGCCACCACTCCCCTGCTGGACGGTGATCGGCTCTACCTGGCTTTGATGCACGACAACGCCCAAGCCGTCGTGGCCCTGGACAAAAAGACCGGCAAGGAAATCTGGAAGGCAAAGCGCGATACAGACGCCCGTTCGGAGAACCTGCACAGCTATGCCTCGCCGGTCATCTACCGTTACAACGGGCTAGAACAACTGTTGACGCACGGGGCCGACTATATCGTGGCCCACAGCCTGAAGGACGGCTCCGAAATCTGGCGTTGCGGCGGGCTTCAAAAGGAGCAATACAATCCCTACCTGCGCTTTGTGGCCTCGCCGGTGACCGCACCGGGCATGATCATCGTGCCGTCGGCCAAAAACGGCCCCGTACTGGCCCTGAAACCGGAGGGCGCCAAGGGCGATATAACCGATAAACAATCGGCCTATCATTGGAAGCGCAACAGCAACACGCCCGACGTACCGTCTCCGGTGATCAGCGACGGCCTGGTATACCTCTGCCGCGAGAACGGCGTTCTGATTTGCCTGGACGCGAAGACCGGCAAGGAATATTACATGGAACGCACCCACAGCTTCCGTCATAGAGGTTCGCCCCTGGCCGCCGACGGCAAGTTATACCTGATGAGCGAGGACGGCGTGGTCACCGTGGTGAAACAGGGGCCGGAGTTCAAGATTCTGGCCACCAATGACATGGGCGAACGATGCTCGGCCTCTCTGGCCGTAAGCAACAAAACCCTTTACATGCGCACTCATAAGGCGCTTTACGCCATTCGTAACCCCTAACCGGACGACACGGGTCGGTCTCACGGAAGACCGACCCGTGAAGGATTTCAGTTACTGCTTCAGTTTTTCCAGGCGTTTCCTGTAGTCGGGATTCGGGTCCAGTTCCACGGCCTTAGCCATAAATTCTGCCGCTTTGGCCTTATCGCCCTTGCGAGACCAGGTTTCGCCCATGTAGGCGTAGGTCATGGCGCTTTTTGGGTGGTGCGTCAGGTTCATTTCGAAAACGGCCAGGGCATCGTCGTACTTTTTATTTGCGGCCAACTGTTCGCCGAAGCCGAGCAGACTGCGCTCGCCGAAATTGTAGGATCCCTTGCCGTAATATTTCTCGCGCAGTTTGTTGTAATGACCACGCACACGATCCATGCCGCCCCGCGAATGAGCAAGATTCATCTCCTGAGCCAGGGTGCGTGGATGCGCAACGCCGCGATGGCAGGTGTAGCAATTCACCGCGCCGGCTTCTTCGATATGGTCATTGTTGACCGCCTTCGTCATTTTCATCATCACTCGGGCGGTTTTCTTGCGCTTGTTATCATCGGAAGCAAAGTCGTAGGTGGAGAGCGGCGCACCCTCTTCGCCCACATGGCAGTAATTGCAGCGTACACCCAAGGCGGCGCTGAACTTCTTCATGATGCTGCCCATCTCGCGTTTACTGATATCCTTGGGCAAAACCTGTAAGTTCTCGTATTCCTGGGCAACGGCAATACCCGGGAACAGCGACAGCACCAAACCTGCCGCAAACAGTATCCTCAACATAACGTTATCCTCCATGGCTTGTACAACGGCACACATGATTCTGCAAACCCGTGTATTATAGAATACTTTCATCCGGCAGAAAGGAGCCTGCGCCATGGGTAAGCTGAAAACTTCGATAGCCTTAGCGGCGGTATTGCTGGGCGGCCTCGGATTGGCCCTGTTGCGAACCGATGTCCGCGCGGTCTTCTTTTCCTCCGGCGAGAGCCCCGAAACGAGAGGTTGGCGCCTGGCTCAGGACCTCGGCTGTACGCGCTGTCACGGTCCCATGGGCAACGGCGGCGTCCCCAATCCCGGCGCGGCAAAAATACCGGCCCTGGCCGATTTCGCCTTCATGATGGCGGTCAACGATGAAACCGAACTGCGAGAATGGATTTTGGACGGCGCTCCCGCTCGTCTGCGCGAAAAACCGGACTACGAAGCGACAAAATCCAAACGCGCGGTGGTCATGCCCGCCTATCGCGGCAAGATTACCGATAGAGAACTGGAAGACCTGATCGCCTGGTACCACGCTATCGCCTGCACTGTCTATCCTAAGGAAGATCAGGCCGTCGCGGGCTACAAGGCGGCACAGAAACACGGATGTTTCAGCTGTCACGGACCGGGCGGTCGCCTGGATATCCCCAATCCGGGTTCTCTTGTGGGACGTATCCCCGCATGGCACGGTGAAGACTTCAAGAAACTGGTTGCCAACGACGAAGAACTCAGGGAATGGATTCTGGACGGCATCTGCAAACGCCTGAAAGACAGCCGCATGGCCCGTGTTTTCCTGGATGAGCAGGTTCTGACCATGCCCGCATATCGGGGAAAAATCCCGAATGAAGATGTAGACGCGATCATCGCCTACATCCACTGGCTGCGTGACCCAAACCGACCGGGCCACGAACCCGACTTCAGTGGAGAAGAAGAGGATGGCTTCGGCTTCGGCTCAGGCGACGAGTTTTGATAACTCATAGTTCAGGGCGCCTCACGAACCCGAACTCCTTTCTCTTTCAAGGAAGCGATGAAGCCCGCGCTATCATCCACCACAAGATTTGCCAGGCAAATATTGATTTTGGAAATTGCCCTGGCAAATTGAGTCAACCCTATTAATACCTGGCGATTAATTCATTTTTCAGGTTGCTTTCCTACAGAGAGCCAGGGTATGGTGAGGTGACGCGTCGGTAATGGTAAAAGACAAAAATACATTGGGACAACTGTGCCCCTAAACGGGAGTCGTGTGCGCGGAGGAATGATGTCCAAAGAGAATACAGCCGTTACCCACCCTGAGATCAGGGATACCGAGATCCACGATAGTCTGATGAAGTGGCTGATTTACGCCTTTACCGCGGAGTTCTTCGGTCATTATTTCGGCGCCCGCATCACCGATATCAGGTATCTGGACAAGGAATTCCAGCAGAAGTTCCCTGACTTGCGCAATAAGATCCGCGCCGACCTTTTTCTGAGTATCGAAGTGACCATCGAAAACCGCCGGCATCGTATCGTTTCGATCATCGAACACAAGAACAAACGTGAGGAAGTCATCGACCAGGTATTTTTCTATGCCACGTGTTCCTGGCAGATGGGGAATGATCCTGTCTGGCCGATCGCTCTCTTCGCCGACGATGGGAAATGGGCATCTTCTCCCTGTAACGAGCGCTGGATCAGCTTCTCCGACAAGAAGGGAAAAGTGTTGTTTACCTGTGATATTATCAAGGTGAATAACGAAAAGAGCACCGCCTTGATTGCGGAGAAAACTCTCTTCAGTTGTTTACTTGCCTTGAAAGCCGACGATGAAGGCATTTCTCGGGAAGAACTCGTCAAACAAGTCTACGAAGCGGCCGATCGAATGGGCGACCGCCTGACCAACGATCACCAATTCCTTATTCATTTCTTCACCCGGCAGTACGGCAAACTGCCGGAAAAACAACTAAAAGCCATTACTAAGGAGCGGGGTATGGCCATGCCGGTAGCAACATCCATCAGTGAGTTTTTAGAGAACAAGTGGAAAGCCGAAGCCAAAGCTGAGGGAATTGCCGAGGGAATTGCTGAAGGAAAAGCCGAGGGCGAGATTTTGGGTGAGATTAAGACTCTTAAATCTCTGCGAGAAAGGAACATGATCCCGGAAGATTTCTACTCTAAAGAAATAGCAACGCTTGAAAAACGCCTGGCTGAACTTCAAGCTAGTGGCACGGCGCGGAAGTCCGGCACCACATTGGTTCGTTAGCAACTGACAAAGTGTTTCGTATACTTATTCACATGTCAGAAATCGGACATATGCAACATCTCCAAAGGAATTTGCCAGAGATGTCGCAAAGGGC
>JASJCB010000239.1 GCA_030066195.1 Acidobacteriota bacterium | reverse complement strand
CTTTCTACGCCGGAAATGGTAACGGCCTTCCCTGACTTGACGTCCAAGCTCTTGTCCTTGCCGCCGATTATCGTACAACCGAAGGATCTTCACCCTTTCCTGGCCGCACTGCACCACTGGACCACTGGACCATGGACCCCTTGACAAGAAAAACCAAACTCCATCGAGTGTATTTACCTCAGCCTTGGAAACAAACCATGGGCGGGGTACTGCGATGAACATGTGGCTTTCGTGGAGGCCAGGCGAAGAAACCGACCGGAACACACCCACATTCAGATTGGTTTTCCTGGACTTCAGGCTGAAGCACCGACTAAACATTGGATCTTTTCTTCTGGAAAGGATTCAACCGCTTGAACCTCAAGAACCGGTCCCGGCCAAGGTTCGCGACGGACTGATCCACAGAAGGGAGACCTATCCGGCCTCACCCGGGGCTGAGAATAACGTGCCGGAAAAGGACCGTTTTTTTGAGCGTTTTGGATAAGAATTTTTGCCATTATGGCACCAAGCCCAAGGGTTCGTGTTTTGCCGTTTTCTAAGGGCGCCTTTCTTCTATCCCCAAAAGCTGCTGACGCGCTGGATGAGCCAGAAAGCGGCGAGGGTTCCGACGACATAGCCGGTCAAACGCTCGATGCGGTTCAGAGCTGTCACTGCCGAAAGTGCCTGGACATATGTATGTTGTAACAGTGATCGAACCAGTAGGAAAGCTCCGACCAGGACCAAGACAAAGGCGATTTGTCCTCCCTCCACCCCGATGTTGAAGAACAGCAACGCGGCCGGGATCTCGGTGCTCGGTAGACCGATCTCACCCAGAACCGAGGCGAAGCCGAAACCGTGTAACAAGCCGAAGGATGCGGAGACGGCGATGGGATACCGCCAGGTTATGGTGTCGCGCCGCTTGCGGACGAGTTCGGTGGCCAAAAAGACGATCGACAGCGCAATCGTCGCCTCCACCGGCGGCACGGGGATACGCACCAGTTCCAGGGCGGCCAGGGCCAGGGTAATCGAGTGGGCGATGGTGAAACCGGTGATGGTGATCAACATTCGGCGCAACGTACCGGCGATCAACACCAGGCACGCCACGAACAAGAGATGGTCGTAGCCCATCCAGATATGCGCGACACCCAGCACGAAGTACTCACGGGCGACACCGCTCGTGGTCGCCGCCTCCGGCAGCGAAATAGAGTGCTCGCTCGGGCTCGCCAACACCGAATGGGTCTCACCGTTCAAGCGATAAACGCGCATCAGCGTGGCGACCGAGGGATTCATCATCGGGTAATTGATCTGGATGACGACGCCGTCGAGATCCTCGGGACAGGTATAGAGTTGCCGGCGCACCGATCCATCGATACCCTGGGTCTTCCCCAACGGGCTCGCCTTTTTGCAGATGGAAAGTGTCACCTCGGGAGCATTGAAATCCGGCACCGAGGGCGGGATACGCCACTGAACCAAAACCACCTGGTCTTCACGCTCGATGATCTCGATAGTGAGGGGCCGGCTCTCATGAGCGTAGGCCGGGCCGATGAACACTGCCAGGAGTCCCATCAGAGCCTTAACCGCGGGTTTTAAAGCTTGTTGCGCTGTTTTCATCACCGTATCACCTCCCCGGCTAAGGCCGCCTCTTGCCGGGCTTCCGGCTGATAGGTCATCCGCACCTCGTAGTCGGCAACGATCTCGGCGATCGCGGCTTTCAGACGGTTCCGTGCTCCTGCTCGGCGCGCGTCGTCGGCAACCCGCTCGCGAATCTCATCGAGTTCCGGGTTCCGCGCGGGCTCGGACCGGGTGATCAGCAGCAGGTGCGACCCATGGGGTGAGTCAAAGGGTCCACGCCATATGCCGTTGCTCACGGGTGCGGTGAAGATCTCTCGCACCGTCTCCCGGCCGAAATGGCCGGCGACGAAATCGGGCGTGCGCTCCACGTAGTTCAGGTGGTAGAGAAAGCGGTCTCCGTGACGCGGAGCGTCGGCAAAGGCTACAGCCCCGGCGTTGAGTTCCAAGAGTTTCCGGGCTGCCGCGGCGCGTGCCGCGACCGCGCCCCGCTTCTCGGCATCGAAAAAGACGTGGGTGAAGGTAATGGCGGGCTCGATGAGGTAATCCTCCCGGTTCTCCCGAAGGTAGGCTTCCAGATCGTCCTCGCTCAAGTGAATGTCGGCATCGGCGAAGCCCTGTGCCAGGAATTCGATCTTCTGAATCAGCCGCCGCTTGATGATGTAGTCGCCGCTATCCATGCCCAGCGCCAGAGCCTCACGGTACAGGGCTTCCTCGCGCACATATTCGTCGGTCAAATGCTTCAATTCCTCGCTTTTAAGTGCGGCCAGGCGCTCGGCAGCCGCCCGCGGCTCGAACGATTTGATGCGGTACTGAATATGGGTCAGCAGCGCGTTCCGGTCGACCACGATCACCTTCTCGCTCAAGCCGGCGCTCTCCGGTGACACGGCCTCAAACAGCAAGAACAGGACCAACCCTGCCGCGAGAAAATGCAGTAACGGTTCCTTCAGCGCTCTTTTAAACGCATTCATCGTCTGCCTCCTTCTTCGTGCCTACTCCATTCAAGAAGGCCACGGAAGAGATTTGATATTGCGAAGTCTCTAAGGAAAACGTCGCAGAACCATCTCAATTCAACACCGGCAGCCGGATCGGCCGGCCCGGATAGATGTCCTTGAGGACCTTACATTTCGCGTGTCCGCCTACTTGAACTGCAGGTTGACGGCGGCGTAGAGTTGGAACTCCGGTTGGCCGGGACCCCGATCTAAGATCGTCCACTGCGGTTCTACGAAGACGTTGTAGACGACCTTGGGGCCGGGGAGCACCTTGCCGAGCCTCAGCCCCACGGGAACGTGGTAATCGCTCGTCTCAACGTTGTAGACCCAGATCGGCGCTCCGCCGGTGTAGAGGCCCTTTCCCAACTGGACATAGTAGATCGGCTGGGCGACCACCGACTCGGCATCGGGAGCGTCATCATCGCCGGCGAAGTCCGTCTGCCACGAGATGAGGCCGCCCCACTGGAACCTCGGGGAGGTGGTATTGAAAGTCAAGAGTGAGAGCCCGCCCTGCCACTTGTTTGTTCCGGTCTCGTCCTCGGATGCCGTGGGTGCAGTGATGGTCGGCCCGACACCAAACATCGCCCCGGACTTCAGGGTCGTTTTCCACCAGAGGTTGAGATTCAGATCGCCGAGACCCGAGGTCGTCTCGCCGGCGCCCGTCGGGACCCTGCTCACCGGCAGCGACGCCCGGAAGAGCCAACTTTTGCCGAGCGGCTTCGCGTAACGCAGCCAGAAGGAATCGGCATTCTGATCGTCCAGCTCGCTGAGACTGGGGATGTAATAGTTCTGAATGTTGAACGCGGTTATGTCGGCCAGCGGATTGTTGGCGTCCGACGCATAATCATCAGTATCACCCGTCACCCCGGCTTCTTGTGCGATGACGGCACAGGAAAGCCAGATCAACAGGGCAGTCAATCGCTTGATTGGTCGCATGATATTCATTCTATACTCCTCTCGCTCGGTCGGCCGGGGATTCTCGCATGTTGATATGGAGATCTCAGGGTGTATACCAGATAGGGGAGGTGTAGGCGCGCTCCTGGTGGGTCATGGGGATATTGTCCGGAGCATCGATACCGAAGTATTTGGCGTCATAGGCCGTCCAGCGGGGTGTAGGGATTTCGATGACACGGGCGTAGTAGAAGGCGCGCAAGCCGGCATCGAAGTCCGGGTCGGTCCAGACGGTGATCAGTTCGGAAGCGCCGATGGTGTTGGTCCAGGTCGCATTCTTCACATCGACCGTGTTGCCCACGGCCGGCAGTTTGCCGTCCCTTCCCGGCTTGCGGTCGCCCGACCAGACCACGTCATAAACCTTTTCATGGGTTTTGCCCGTGGCATCCAACCAGCCTTTGATGATCTGGATACGGTCCAGGTTGCCGCTATAGGGGTCTTTGGTCGCTGCCACCAGGAAACTCGCGGCCTTGCCCCTTGGCGCTGCCGTCAGGTCGCCGCCCATGGGCACCCCCTTGGCGTAACCGGCATTGGCGGGTAGGCGGCTGTTGGCGTCTTGGAGAACGAAATCCCAGCCGCCGAAGAAACGCACCAGGATGCGCGGTCCGGTGGTGGCGTAGACCTCGCGGCGCATCATGGCATCGAACAAGGCTTCGCGGGTGTTTTCGGTGGCCCAAATCCCGGCATAACCGGATGAGAGCTGGATGTGGCCGGGATAGACCGCGTCCCCGAATTTCATCAGGGGTTGCATCATGCGGTGTGAGTTGGGTTCTTCACCGCTGTGCTTGCCAAAAAAGTTATCCTCTTCGGCATTCGCCAGCCCCGTATGGGAATCGGTGGCGCCCACCAGGCCGAATTTGTAGGGATTGGCGCCCAGCTTTGCCTCGTGCTTCAAGCCGTTCTTCAGCGCCTCGCGTGCGTACTCGAAGGGAAGCATGTCAGGAGTCTTTTTGTTGGGGCTGAAATTGCCGATATCCCAGGTACCGTAGTCGGCGAACTCGTCGTTGGGCGACAACCTGGGGTGCGCTTCGCCGTCGCCCTTGATTTGGGTGACCTCGTAGGCCACTTCCCAGCGAGCCCTGGAACTCGCATAGGCCGAGGTCAAGCTTTTACCGCTGACCGGGTTGATGTCCGGGAACATGGTGCCGTTCGACAGGTTGCCGTTATGGGCAATAGCCAGCATGCGCCCGCCGGTCTTCTGCTCATAGTTCTGCATCCACACCCAGAGGTCTTCGGGGTTGAAGCTTTCGGCCGTGGTATAGGGCAACACCATGCCCGCTTTCTCGGCGCCGTCCCGGTAGATGACATTGCGGTGCAGGTTGTTGCCGTTATCGGTCGAGGTCCATTCGTAGGCGATAAAAGCCGTGAATCGCCTTGGATCATTATGTCTTTCGGCGGCCTCGATAACCTCCTGCCAAACCGACTCCTAGAGTCCTTTGGACAACAGGATCGCGGGCGTCTCGCCCCTCGAGAGCCGCGCGACCACATCCATCACGGTGTCGAAGCCGCGCTTTCCACCCTGGTTGATGCCGTCGTGCCAACCCTTGACCGTGGGATCCGTCATCAGGTTCGGGTCTCCGGCGATGATGCGGTTCATGGCGCCCATGGCATCGGAGTGATCGGTCACGGCCAGCCAATCAAGAGGACGCGCAAGTTTGACCGCCATGCCTTTGGAGGCCGTAATTTCCTCGCCTTTTGCGAAACGATAGGCATCGTCCGGGCTCAAGATCACACCCGCGGAGCGGGCATCCAGGGAGAGGCTGGTGTGCAGGTGTGAGTCGCCCCAGTAAACCTGGGTCGGGTAGTTCCGTCCGGCGTGAGGCGAGTAACTCTTTGCCGGCAAACCGGCTTTGACGTCTTCCGGATCGGGTGAAACGTCCTGGCTTAACGCGGCTGTGCCAAGGGCAAGACAAAACAACGTGACAGAGAGAGAAAAAAAGCGTCGATCCATGGTTGGTATCCTCCATATAGGCAAAGGGTGGGTTTTGATCTCAGGGCGTGTACCAGATGGGAGAGGTATAGGCTCGTTCCTGGGTAGAGGTAGGCGCCCCCTCGGGAAGTGGTATGCCGAAGCGGAAGGCATCGTAAGTGGTCCAGCGTGGTGTGGGGATTTCGATCACCCGGGCGTAATAAAAGGCGCGTTGTCGGGGATTGAAATCCGGGTCGGTCCACACGGCGCCCAGTTCGGGGGCGCCGATGGTGTTCGTCCAATTGGCGTTGGCCGCATCTACCGTGTTGCCCACCGCCGGCAGTTTGCCGTCCCTGCCTGGCTTTCTGTCGCCGGACCAGGCCACATCGTACACCTTTTCATGCGTCTTGCCCGCGGCATCCAGCCAACCCTTGATCACCTGGATGCGGTCCAGATTGGCGCCGATCGGATCGCGAAGCGCATAGACCATGAAGGCGGGCGCCTTGCCCCCGGGTGCGGCGGTCAGATCGCCGCCCATGGGCACGCCCTTGGCATAACCGGCGAAAGCGGGCTGGCGGCTGTTGAGGTCTTTCTCCGTATAGTCCCAGCCGCCGAAGAAACGCACAATCATGCGGGTGCCCGTGGTGGCATAGGTTTCCTTGCGGGCCAGGGCATCGAAAATGGCCGTACGGGTATTTTCGGTTGCCCAGACACCGGCCAGCCCGGCAGCGACCATCTGCCAACCCATGATGGTGCCGCTGTCGGTCTTCATAAATGGGAGTAATTGCACGAAGCACCTAGCCATAAGGACCTGACTTTAATAGGCCTAAAAATCGATCAAACTTGTGAGTGAAATAAAGGTACGCCTTCCCAAGATCTCATACGTTTTCCGCGACGCCCTGTCAATCGGTCGTCTTTTTGCCACTCGGCCCATGTTTCGCCAATTTGGAGCTTGAGGATATCCAATTCACAGATTCCATCCCTCTTTGCCTGCTCTCACACCGTTCTGAGCCGAAAACGGTCCATTTTCCGTTTTGTTTTTCGAGTCCAATCACAAAAGGACCGAGGAGTTATTTCATGAGTGACATCAAAAACATGGTCGACCGCATCGTGGCCGACGGTAAACTGACCGATACCGAGCACAAAATGTTTCTGAGCCGTGTCAATGCGGATGGGAAAATCGACGCTTCTGAACGAGAACAAATCGACCGCCTTTTCAGCATGGTCCAAGCGGGCGACATCCAAGTGGTTTGAAGGCGTTCCCTTTGGTCGCAGGCGAAGAGGGATGGAATCTGTGAATTGGATATCCTCAAGCTCCAAATTGGCGAAACATGGGATTCCCAAAGAGCGTTCCATCGTTTTCGCCATTAAAGATAACCACTAAGCCTGGAAGCTCATTTACCCCTGAAGACGGCTTGATCCGGTCGGGCCGAATTGGTACCGGCGACATTTGCACAACGATTCAAAAGCGGCATAAGCCTGATGTCCGCAAAGGATTTGTGTACCCGGGCTGGACGGGGTCGGTTTGGCGTTGGCGGTGGTCGACGGCGTGCGCGACCTGCTGAAAAAGGCCGAACGTACCTAAAGTGACGGGCGGGACGTTGCGTGTCGTGTGCAACGTCCCAAGCCGGTCAACCGGGGCATTAAAGCTTCCCGGTTATATGTTTCGGGCGTAGCCGCAAGCCCAAGCTTCCGAGGGCGACAGCGCTGTTGGCTGATTTGACATGTCGAAAGGGGCCGGGTCATCACTTCACGGTGAATCACACCTGCCCCGCCGTTGATGCCTTAGAAAGGTAATCCGCCACAAAATCCACAACCTTTGGCGTTTGCTGGTCCGCCGTCATGCGCTCGGACATAGCACGCAGGCGGTCTCGGATCGCTTCATCCCCATCTATTTCCAGGATCAGCTTACGAATCTGTTCGGCGGTTGTATGGGCGATTCTGCCGCCGTGGAAACCCAAGCCGTGGTATGCCACACGAGCAATGTTCCCCGGTTGGTCGTAGGCAAGGGGAAAGCCGATCAGGGGCACAGCGTTGAGCAAGGCTTCCTTAATGGAGTTGAGACCGCCGTGGGTAATCATGAGATGCGCCTTTTTCAAAACATTGATTTGCGGCGCCAGCTCAACCACGGTGACATTGTCCGGAGCATTCTCCGGGGCAAAGGGGAGACCACAGGTGGAGAGCAGCAAATGGTAATCCGGCAATGTCGCAACGGCCTCAATCACCTTGTTGAAAAAGAGAATGGTTTTCTGAGGGCCGAGGAACTGTCGCAACGTGGAGAGTGCACAATACACCAATTTCTTATCAGGCGGGGCGGTAAAGGTTTCCTCATCCCGACCCAAATCGACACCGGGACCGATATAGTGAACATAGGGATGGTCTTCATGGGGAAAATCCAGCACCTCGGAACAAGCAATTAATTTCGGCGCGGGTAGGTCTATGGACAACGGATCATCGAAGTACTCAGGAGCCAGGGGATAACCGCATCGTTTTGCCATTTTTTTGGTCAAACGTATCCCTTGGGCGCGCTTTCTATTGTTTTTTGGACGCAGCATCCTACGCCAAATTTTGTCGATATACTTGCGTTCAGCTTCGTTTTGCGGCGGGTACAGTCGGGTGGCGATGGGCGGCATATCCCCGCGTCGAAGCGTGGGAAAGGTGGTGCTGAGGTAAATGACCGGAATGCCGCGTGAGAGGGGGCCCAGCCCCATCCATTGGTTCAGGGCATCCAGGATGAAGAGGTTCGGTTGGTGTTCATCCATCAGGGCGTTGAAGTCCTGTTCGATTTCATGGAAAAAGCTGGACATCATGGTGCGCTGGATGCGCAGGCGTTTCCAAAATCCCATGGCCCTCACCCGTTCGTTGAGATCGGGGGGATAGGTTTCGGAAAGAATTGGTAATGTCTTGATCGCGTGCTTTTCAAGTTTGCGGCGATCATTCTCAACACACAACCAGGTTACATCGTGCCCGGCGTCCGAGAGCTGACGCCAAACAAACAAACCGGTGTGGATGTGACTGGTAAGCGGCTGGGTCGCGAGAAAAATTTTTGCCATGATAAAAACCTATTGATCAAAAAATAACGGCGCTAATAAATTGGCTGCCGGAGAGGTCGAATTGGTGCGTCTATTATAGCCCGAAGCACTGAATGCGCCCACCGGAAACTTAAGCCGGCACCAACCTAATAAGCTGAAAGCGCTTTATTGTTGCACCTTGCTGATAAACCATGGCGCACTATTTAGCGCGATTCCGACCGGAAACGGCGTGCGGTGGATGCCATTGCCACCGCCTTGATCGGTCATCGGGAAGCCTATACCGATCAGCATTTCAAACTGAAAGCGGTTGTGGGTTAGGGGGCGGAGATGACGATGAAAGAACTGTTTGAAACCGTTTTCCATCTCCTTGGGGCACTCCTCACTACCATCGGCACGGCTCTATTTGAGGGAACCGTGCTGCTCTTTCGTCTTCTGGGTCCTGTCTTGGAAGCGCTTCTGAATACAGGCGGTTTTTGCTTGCGGCTAACCTGATCTATGCTCTGTGCAATGGTTCGGGTTGGGATCACCTTCGCTCTGATGCTTAATCCGATTGGCTGGGTGTTGTTCTTCAGCAGCCGTCCACCGAAAGATCCCTAAGTTCAGCTCGTCAGGAAAATTCCCGGACAAGAAAGTTAACTTGCTCTTCTATTGTGTCATCCCTTAGGGATGCCACAAAACGACCGATTAATTGGATGATTCAAAAAACGTACGGGTTCTCGGGAAGGAGCCTTATGGTGCACAATGCGGCTCCAGCTTCGGGTGGAACAATCTGAAACATCTTCCCAAGTCGCGGAGAAACACTCTCTTTTCAGCTCATCCCTGAACACGATTGCCTTGTTATGTGGTGTTATCACCATGCCCCGCTCGTGGTCGTTTTTGGCGGGATTTTACCGGTCTTTCTCCGTGGGTTTCCACAGTGCTTCCTCACCGGTCGCCTCACCAGGAACATCCTCTGCAACCAACTTCCCTGGATCCAACCGCCTGTTGAAGAAAAGAAAACCGGAGCCCCTCATCTGCTCTCTGTTAACTTGGATCTTTTCAAGTGGGTGAATGATATCTTCTCGTTGCCGACCGGCGATAAAGTGCTTATCACGGTCGCAAATACGCTGTATGAATTGGGCGGCGACCAGGTTTACCGGAAAAGCGGTGATCAATTTGCCGTACTGTATGCAGGCGAGGATGTCACCGCCTTCGCAGAGGAAATCCGCCGGAGGATAAAGCTTCTTTATCCTCAAGCCAAAGACTTGCCGGACCCGGCAGCGGAATGGGCACGAGATTTCCCAGGAGTCTCTTGTACAATAGGCGTCTCAAGCCATCCTATAATGAATGAAGCGTTGCGTCAGGCCAATGAAGCGATGATCTTCGGCAAACAGCACGGGCGAAACCGCGTGGTATTTTGGGAAGTCGCACACCGGTCCCCAGATTAAGGGAGCATCTGATTTTGCTATCGAATCGAAGAGATTCCTGCCCTTGATAGGTAGTCACAGGACACCTTATTTAACTTCCAGGTTTTCAGATGCGAAGCATGCGACGATGGAATCAGTATAAGGGTCTTCGCCTGTTCCGTTGAGGCACCACTGCCAATCAACAATTTCCGTACGTGTGGTTAGGCGTAACTGCCATGCCTCATCAAAGAATAAAATGAGGGTTCCGTCATCTTCGAGCGTCACTTTTTTTATTGGTTTCCTCATATTCCTGAAGATTGCCACGCTTTGAAGGACGTATTCTGGATCAACGCCATTTAGAACGGGAGGATCTGCCTTTTCCAATAGGGCCTTCAGAGCATAATCATTAGAAGAGGAAATTTCCTGAGAAATCAGCCATAATCCATTCGAGAAAGCAAGACGCCACCAGTCGCCTACACTTACGAAAATGTACGCTTGGTTGATGAGCATCTCTTCAAGAACCTGCAAAGCTTTGATGGATTTCATTTGGCGCTCCTTGTAACGGCAGCCTCTGCACTTTGCCAGCAGGACAACGCCGATAGTTTAACATTAAAAAAAGCGAGTCTGGCTCCGAGGCTTCATATGCCGAAGCTAAGATCTGGACACACATGTCAACGATGACAAATATCTTGGACCACGAGACCTCCTAATTGTGCCTGACTAGGTTGGGGTCATCGGAAAGGGCGACCGAGGCTTCAATCCGGCCAAACCGGCAAGAGGCGAATCCTCGATCGATTGCCGACAATGGACCGCTTTTTCCTCGGTTGGTCTCGGCTCCCCTCTTGACCTGACTACCATCAGATCTGTGAACTGCGCGATCAGACGGTTCTTCCCACCCACGCCACGAGAAGAGCAAGCACACCCGTCGTAGCGTTTACGACGCACCACCCGATTCTGAAAGCCTCAGACCAAAGCCGGTTACCTGCAACCCTGCGATTACCCTCCCACGCCCACGCGCTGACGGCATGGTAAAACAGGATGGAGCCGGGTATCCAGGCCATTTTGTAACCCCATTCAGCATTGAGAAAGAGACCAAGTGCGGCAACACCGTAGAGCCAACCGACGGCAACATCAGCCACCGCAATCCCATGTTCGTACACCTTGTACTCCTGCGGCATTTTCCTCTCTTGAAGGCCGAATCGGACGGCAAGATCCCAGTTGAGAATAGAAATAAGTTGGCCAAGCCAATGGAAACAGAAGCCGATAATGAGTATGAGGACTCCCGCGGCTATGTGTGCGTAAGGGAAAAGAGAATTCATTATTTATCCTTCTTCTCCGGCTCAGGTACCGTTTGCGGTGAATGCGGCGTTTGAGCTGAGAATACTCGACGGCTTCTCCTGATACAACCCCTCCTTTAAACACATCAGGTTTGCGTGTTATTTTCCACACCCCACATCCCCTGATTAAAATGTAGACCATGGGGGATCAGGTTGTTCTATTGCATGTCCCTAACTACATGGCAAAATTTGGGCTTATCCAACTGGCCACCATACAATATGGAACGGCTTGGGCACTTGGTGGGTGAACGGTCGGGGATCTTGATGGTCATCATCATTCTGCAAACCCTCTTCGTCCCACAAAACGTGTCCCAATCGTACGACCCGGCTCTGGTTTTTTTCAGAGACTTTCTCGAGATCCCGGGATGCTTACCGGTTGGCAGAGATAGCGAGCGGCGCTTTTGGAAGCGCCGCCCGAAGGTGGGTGCGTTTTGGTAAGTACTACTGGGTTTTCCGAACCCAGTCTTTCTTGCAGCCGTGCAGCGTGGCGATGCTACCCAGGCAGTTATCGCCGTTATGGTCGGCACAGTTCTCGTTGTTGGTGCTGCAATCGAACTGGACGGACTGGGTGCCGCATTTGCATTTGCAGACACACTTGACCTCGACCGTATCGACGGTTGCCTCCACACCAACAGCCAATTTCACCGTTTGCCCATTGGAGAACACCACCAGCAGCGGGTTTTCGCCCATATTCCGCAGTTTACCCCGCAACAGGCGGTCTCCCTCATAGACGGGTATTCCCTCTTCCAAGAGCTGCTCTCCTTCCAGGGTCAAGCCTTTACCGGCGACCAGGTCCGGGAGTACGCCCTCCAGCGGACGGTCCTGGTGGTCAAGGACCGTGACGGATAGGATGACCATCGGTTTGTCTGCGGAAGCTACGGGAGCGTCCTTGCCATCCACCATGAACGGGTTGGAAGCATAACCAAGGCTCAAGCAGAGCACCAAAGGGAAAAAACCTTTTAAAGTGGCACGAATCATACCATCCTCCTAAATTGAGTTTTTGCCATTCAATCCGAAAAAATTCAACTTATCATAACATGATTGGCATGAAGTAGCTCGTGAATTTTTCAAAATAGGGAAAAAGCTGATGGCCGGCAATGTGATATAATACCAACATGGCTGCTAAAAAAACAAATTGCTACTAGGTACGGGTAAAAGACTTCGAGGAAACATGTTGGTATTTTGGCCTGCGACATTCCATCTTTATTCCTACGACGGTGAAGAGTCCTTCTTCCTTCTTTTGTAGTAAACAATTCGTTCCACTAGGACGCGATCTCCCAAACCTTATTCTCCAAGGTCTTTAACCGCAACTGTTGCCTATTTTCATTAATCAGATTTGGGGCCGGCCCCTCCGCAAGGGCTATGAAACAGCGTCAATCACGGCGATGCTTGGACCCATGTTATCATTGGGAAGCGCTTTTTACTTTGCAAATCAATGGAGAGTTAATCATGAAAAAAAAATTGAACCTGAATAAGTTGAACGTCAAAAGCTTCGTGATCGGTGAACAAAGTATTGGTGGTGTTCCTTATATCACCTACAAATGCCTCAATGATACGCGGTACCTCAACTGCACCCAAATCCCCGGTGTCTGTCCGTGGTACAGCGAGCTTTACACTGCCTGTCAGTGCGAATCTCTAGAAATTGAATGCCCCTAGATCCCAAACCGTCCCTGTCCGGGCTCACGGGCCCGGACAACCCTCCTGTTGAGCTGTTGAGCAAACCCAGTGTGGCAGGAAGACAAAATACCAAACTGTTGAGAGAAGCAACCGCTATTCTTTCCGGGCCGGCGCCAACGCAATGGTTGATGGCCACGGGGTCGATGCCCGCGGTTGAGATGGCCGCGCGGCAGAATCAATTTTGAACAAATCCCGGTCGGAGGCTGAGGTCACCGAGAAAGGGACTGCCAATCCGAACCGGATGGCCGCCAAGAGACGTAACCTCGGTCGAGTGTCAACAACTGGACCGTTTGTTCGGACATGTCATAAAGGGTATAGGTATTTGGGAGAAGCCCTTAAAACCACTTGCAAGTATTGGCGTCCCTTGCATCCAGTTGTTGCGCTTCCTTCTCCGCAATAAATATTTAGAGAGACTGTGTGAAGCCGACGCATGAGTTTTGATTAGGGCCAATAATGAGCTTCCATTAGAAAAGCTTTTTCCTCTGGAGCCCCGGCAAAGCATTAGAACATCACTCTCTCGCTGCTCCGGCTCCGGAACGAGGTGCGCCAAAACGCACCCCAAACCGAAGCCAAAGTAGCTATTGACATCGTTTATTGTGATTTAGAGGGAGGGCCGTTCCGGTTTTTCATTTCCATCTTTTTCCTCTTTCAGTCTTTGACGCAGTAATTTATTGATTTCCTTTTCATGGCCCATCTCGAATGTTTCCGGGCCACCCACACCTTCGATGACCTGTTCGAGTAGGTTAATTGTTTGTTTTGCGAGTTCCCGTTTGATGACTTTCTGTTTGACGAGATCTCTGATGGCTCGGACGTAGATGTAACCACATCTGTGGGCACTCGGGTTGAAGAGCTTGATGCATTGGTGCGAATCGCAACAAAGCGTCACGATCCCCGCATCGGTAAAGTGGTTGACTCGGTAGGCCGATCCAGGTCGGATAACAGTAAATCCCCAGACAGCTTTTAGATAATAACAGCCCGGGGGTAATTTGATCTGGACATGGCCGCAACGAGCGGGAATGAGCACATACTTTCTGTTACACCATTGAAACACCTTGCCGCTGCAGTCGTAGACCGTGACATACCACGTCCTGTCGCTAATCCCGCAAGGGTCGTCCATTTTGGAAACATACACGTTCAAGGTTGATAAACCCATAATTAGCCTCTATTATTTTCGCTAATTTTAATGGCTAGATTTGATGCCGTTAAAATTTGAGTATGTCTGTGGATGTTCTCCATCTCTTTATGGAAAAAGCGATTAATTGTGTCTAGAAATATCAGTGAGATAAGTCACTGAAATATCTCACCCAAATTTTAAATTTTTTGAATTTGAATTGGGCAGCAGCGACATGTGTGCATTTGTCGTCACAGATCATTTGGATCCGTCTTAACCTTTGTGTTCGGTGCCGGGCCAAAAGGGCCATTGGTGAACTGATTCGGAGCTGGAATCTGCATAAAGGAGTCAAAGATTGATTTGGAGGGCAGCCGCTACGAAAAGGTTGGTGAACCGTCAGGTCTGTCAGGTCTGAAGTCCGCTTGACGAGGTAGGAGTGGGCTTGAGGAACAACGGCTAAGAAATGTAGGGACAGGCTTTTTCAGGAGGTCTTTCATTTGTAACGAAGTCTCGTCCCATTTAACCAACGGTTTGGGTACCTAGCGTTTGGGTGGCCGAGAGCGCCGACGGCCATCTTCCTTCTGCGACCACCTTCCGTCCCGGAAAACCCGTCCCATCAACCATGAGGTTGGGGTCATCGAGAAAGACGCCTGCGGGTTCGATCTGTCCAAGCCGGTAAGTGGCGGACTCTCATTGAGTGCCATCAACGCGACCGTTTGATTGGAAGGGTTACAAAACGTTTGGGTACTTGGGAAAAAGCCCATAAAACCATTTACAGCTGGGGGTAGATCACGAGGTGAGACTTTCGCAAGAGTTTTTCCCCCGTTGATGCATATTGGGAATGAGGGCAAGAAGAGCCTTATAAGGGTCCGCCGGCAGCCGCTCGGAAAAATGGCATTCTGATGATCCATTTTGCCGACCGGAACCGCTTTCCTATTTAGGGACGGCGCCTGGCCGCGGATGAAATTATTTGCTCCACAGGACGCCGCCGCCTTTTAACAATCAAAATAGCTGGCGATACCAGTCATGGGATGACTATTCAGTCATCGATATTCAGGAGAAGAGTACATGTTTTTTCGATTAAGTTTTTCTGTTCTTTCCTTTGTGGTTTGGGCAGGTGATGCCGCCATAACAACACCTATCGAGGCCTTCGGCGCCACCGGTAAACGGGCAGCCACTTTTTTAGGTGTGCCCCTGCCGGACAGCTTTTACGCGCAGTCCCCCTTACAGGACATGACCAACGGTGAGAATTATACGACCCTGGTCGAACTGGAAGCGGCGGAGGCACACGATGTTCCGGCCGAACTTACCTTGATCAACGAAGACACCGATCTGGTGAGCGCGATCGTGTTGACCGCGGTTGACCATAAGCGCAACACTCAGGAACGGTTCCTGGTCAAGGTTGG
>JASJCB010000065.1 GCA_030066195.1 Acidobacteriota bacterium | reverse complement strand
CCTGTTCCATCTACTCCTTGGGCCGGGTCATTAAAGGGATCAGCGGCATGAATGTGGATACTGGCAACTATACCTTGGACCGAAATTGGAACAAATTGATCACCTACCAGGAAAGCCAGTTCGAAAGCGGTCAGGTGATAGCTACCCCCAAGGGTTTGCACTTTTACAAGGCCAATCTTATCGGTAACAGCAAACGCCACTTCGCGTTAATGGACATTCGCGGCGAACAATTCGAAGAGATCGATGATTGGAATAGGGAAATCATCGATTTCTTTTTGACTTATCTCAGTCATTGCAAGGGCATGTTCCTATTTCTTGACCTGGATGCCGACGCGGTGGCGCGGTCGCGAGGTGAGGTCTATGAGCGCTACGAGCGCGAGTTTGGCCGCAGTCTGACCAATTATGAAAAAAATCAGTTGAAGGATGCTTACGAATTCAAGCGCAAGCAGATGAGTCACATGGTTTCCTTCCTATCCGTGGCCGCCACCATCCCCAAGATGTTGACGCTGGAACACTTCGAAGAAAAGCGTAACGTCATGAGTCAGGCGGCGCGTGATGAAGAAGTGGGCAGTCGCCAGGTAAATATTCCTGTGGCCCTGTGCATTTCCAAGGCGGATCTCATCAAAGACCGGCGTTTCGACGGCTTTCCGGCCATCGTTCCGGGTAGTGACAGTTATCTCGGCGATCCCTGGAACGCGGTCGAAACCTTCTTCAAAAACGACCTGGATAATATGAAGAAACTGGCGCCGAATCTGAAAGTGGAATGGGTCAGCAGTACGGGCGATAACTTCAATCCCGAGCGAGGTATCGGCATTCCCATGGGCGTTTCCTCCGTGTTCAACCACGTGGTGGCCAAACCGGCGCCGAGATGGGCCATGTCCAGCCGGGCCTACGCCAGGTGGCGTCGATTCTTGAGGGTATAGGGGGGCATGATGCGGCGACTTTCGTGTGTCTGGAAGGTGTTCCTGCTGGCTCTGATCGGCTTCCCGATTTTTTTCTTTCATCCTATGTTCCAAAACCAGGAGTTGGAGCCCGTCAAGATGGAAGACTTCAATGAACGCGCCAAACGACGCGGTCTCGATTTGCTGGCCGAATTCGTGCGCAACCATCAGGAAGATCTGCGAGACAGTTGGGGACTGATGTACGGTCCTTCCCAGTTCGTGGAAGAGGAGGAGTTTTCCTCTCGGACGCGTGTTTGCCAAACTCTGAATAAAGCGCTTACTGAAATGGATGCCGATCAATTGTCCATAGCCAAAACGCGACTGCTGAGATTCCATAATGGGTATGACAGTCAGTTTATTCCGGGGGGAAACGATAATGATCTCCTGCCCGCCTCGGAAACAGACCGGATTCTTTATGCGCTTTTCCGCTATAACCGCTCGGTCCTGCTCTCCGATCTGGCGGAACGCAACAGCAGGGGACCTCGGCGGGAATACGGTCTGTTGCGCCGGGCCCTTTTCGACCTGCGTCGTACCGTGGCCGCCACCGAGCTTCTGGGGCAGGTGAGGGATAACAACGGAACCTATTGGGGGGAGGGTGTTCCGGCCTGGGAGGGCGGAAGACTGCTTCCGGAACACGGCGACCTGGCCACCTACCATATCTACACCAACCTGGCCGTGGTGTACCTGCGTCTGGGTAAAAAAGAAGGTTACCCGGGCCGTACCCTGGGATACCTGAGACGCGAACAGCTCAAATACTCCTACGGTGACGACGATACGCTGAGCCCCATGATCACCAGCCTTATCGGCACCTGCCTGAAACAGGGAGATGACTTGCCCATCGGCCTGTTCCGCCTGACCATGGCGTTGCACAATATGGAGGCGGCGGCGCGCGGCATGAACGGTAGTAATGGGGACGAAGACATCTTCAACTACACGATTGGAATCCTGTTGGCGCATCTGGCCGAGTATGAGGAAAGCGGCATCACGCTGAGCGATGCGGCCCGTTTTCACAACCACGCCCGGCGGATGTCGAACCCCAACCGGGAGGTATATCACCTGGCCGCAAAAGAGGAGTTGCTGGCCTTATTGGGTGCGGACCGCCTGGAGGAAGCCGGGACGCTGCTGGAACAAATCGACCTTGGAGAGTTGGACGCGGCAATCGGCGGACCCGATCGCGAGCGTAATCGTGTCTTTCTGGATCTGGCCCAGTTCCAAAACCTTTTGCACGGACGCCTCGATCCGGTCAAAACCTACCTGGAACGCCGCCGCTTGGAACTCAAGGACCGTACGGTCATCAACCTCCACGAACGGGCTGCCTACAATCTGGGTCGCGCCTACGGAGCTGTGTTGGTTTCCACCCTACGCGAGCACGGTACCGGTCGAATAGCTGCTACCCTCCACCTGATGGAAGGTCAGGCCGATATGGAGCATATGATCAAATTGCAACATGGCATCAAGGACGAAACGCGCGCGTTGAAACTGGACCCGCGCGTAACCATCAACCTGTGGATGCGCAAACACCCCGATTGGCAACGTCAAATACGCCTCGGCGGTTATCTGGCTTTGCTGCTCTTCCTGGCTTATCTGGCTTGGGTCTATCAATCCCACCGTAAGGTTGCCCGCCGTATCCTGCACAGTGAATACGGCCGAGAATTAATGTAATCAATCTTCGGCAGGGCTCAGTTCACCGCCGGTTCCCGTGCCGGAAATGCTCAGCGCGCCCTTTGTTTCATCGGTCGGGGTCAGACTGAGCCGCCCTTCCGCATCCGGGCCGACCGACTTTTGCAGGTTGGCGACGGCCTCTTCTATTGTCTTTCGCAAATCCCGGTCGGCGCCGGTCATGGCGTTTTTCAGATTTTCCACGTGTCCGATGTTTCCCCAACGACCAACGGCGTGGGCTGCCTTTTGTCGCGCTTTCTTGGGTCCCGATGTCAGCACTTCTACCATAAAAGGGAGGATTTCGCTGACGCCGATGGTATTCAGTGCATCGACGGCAGCCTCGACCACCTCGGAGGAACCTTGGCGTCCGGCCTCTATGATCGCGGGCACGGCCGTTCGGTCCTGATAGCGGCCCAGATGACGGATCGCATGTGCCGTCATGGATGGTTCCATATTCGCCTGCTCCAGTAAATCGCGGTATAAGGCGCGGGCCTCCGAAAGACCGGCTTTCTCGACTAGACGATGCGCGTCCTCAACATGACTGCCCGGTGTTTGTAGGGCTTTCCTCAGTACGCGGTTATAAGCCTCGTCCTCGTGCCCCAAGGGCGCCAATACATCCAGGGCGGTGAGAAAAATCTCGGGATGATTGAGTTTGCAAGCCGTATCGGCTATTCGGCCGGCGGGGGCGCCCGCTTTGGCGCCGCGAAGCGCCCGTATGAGGGAAATTGCATGGGCCGTGTCGATTGCCGGCTTTTGCAACTGTTTGTACAAATATTCCCTACCTTCGGGTAAAGAGGTCAGCACCGGGCTTACCATGGGAACATGATTCAGATCGAAATTCTGCTCAAGGGCCGGGATGCTTTCCGCTCCCAGTAGTTTTACGGCTTCTCTAACCTTCTCCGCATCCTTATGATGGAGATAGGGCCGCACATGAGCCTTCAGACCTGTGTCCAATTCCTTACCGACCAGCGCTTTCAATGCGTAGCCTTTCATGGTTTCGTTTTCATTGGCCAGGATGGATCGGGCGGCTTCCTTGAGATCGCATTGAGAGAAGTGTCGGGCCAGAGCAAGTCCTTTGCCCAAGTCAGTTGACAGGTTCCTGCTTTTGAATTCCAGGGCCTCGGTGGTCAGGTTGAATGACTCGATTTCAAGCAGTGTTTGACGTGTTTCCTTGTCTAGAAGCACCATGAATGCGGGATTGGAAGACAGCCAAAAATATTGGCCGTCGAAAGTGAAATGACCTGTTCTCAAGTCCGAGGTTTCGTACGAAGTCCGGTTCCGTTTCCGATCGGGAAAGCCGGCGGAGCCGTCGGCAAACTTGATTTGGACTTTGCGTTCATCCAGGATAACGCGAAACCTGCCGTCATCGGTCAGCCATTGGTTCATTTGACCACCGTCTGCCGGAGTCAACTCCAGTTTAGCGGCGTCTTCCGGTGAGAGCTTTTTATTGAATGGAAAGGCAAACAAGCCGCCTCTCTGCTTTTTGGTTGCAGCCAGGGTTGTAGACAGCGTAATCGCCCCCCATATCACCCACCACCATTCCATGCCGGTCCTCCCACCTGTTGCAAACGGTTTCCTTTGACGTGTAGGCGCTTCGTTCACATTATAAAGCGGTTTATCCGTACAAAGTGGATCATATCCAAGTTTCCCGAGCCGATCCCCATTCTTTTCACATGCCTTGTGGAACCATTGGGAAGCGGTCGCATATCTTGCCGCCGCCGGTATTGCCTTGCAATACCCTCAGGGTTCCCAAGTCCTTCCGGTGCGGGACACCGTAGACTCGCATGTCAGAACAATGACGGAGGTAGAACATGGTCATGATATGGGAACGCGTACGAAGAGTGATGTCCTCCAAGGCCCATGCCCGGGTGGACCGGATGGAACATCCCGAGGAGATGCTGGATCAGTTGGTTCGCGAGCGGGTGGCCGCAATCGAGGGCGCCCGTCGCGCCTTGAATCATGCTCGCGCCTTTCGGGTACAGCTTGAAGAGCGGATCGGCGAAGAAGAGAGCCGTATCCAGCGCATGCAAACCATTGCCCAAACCGCCCTGGCTGACGACAGCGAGGAAGCGGCTCGCCAGGCGATCAGTCGCAAACAAACCGCGGCCAATCACCGCGACGAACTGAAACAACAACTGGCCCGAACCGAAAAACTGGCTGCCGGCCACCGCAAGGTGCTGGACCGTATGGAGCAGGATTTGGAACAGTTACGCGACAAACGACGCCTGTTGAAGCAACGCATCTGGTTGAGCCGGGGCATGAGCGGCCTGGCTCTGTCCAACCAGGTTGTCAGCGAACCCGTCAATGAGGTGCTGGCCCGCATCGAGGAACGTACCATTATTGCCGAATCCGAGGTCACCGCCGTCCTCGACCCCGAGGAGGAAACCGGCGACCAATTGGAAAACTACATGCAAAACTACAACGTGGACCAGGAACTGGCCGAGATGAAGGCGGCCCTCTCCCGGTCTGAATAGCATCGACAGACCGGGCGTACGCGACATGCGTACGCCCGGCTTCGGCCTTTTTTCACGCCGAGTGTTACGCTCTTCCGAAATATTTTTCCACGAATGACCTTATATTCCATTCCAATCAAGATCTGCTATGATTGCTGTATTGGATTGCCTAACCGTGGAGGATGAAAAGGTATGAGTGGAATGGAAACAAGCGAGGGCCGTCAGGTTGTCACCCTGGAACAGTTCATTATCGAGCGCCAGGCGGATTTTGAATTTGCATCCGGCGAGTTGTCACACCTGCTGCGCGATGTCGGACTGGCGTCGCGCATTATCAATCGCGAGGTCAACAAGGCCGGTCTGGTCGATATTTTGGGTATCACCGGCAAGGAGAATGTTCACGGCGAAGAAGTCAAAAAACTCGATGCATTTGCCCACCAGGAATTGATCAACGCCCTTAGTCGCGGCGGCGAATGCAGCATCCTGGCTTCTGAAGAGCACGACGACATCATACCGGTCACCTCGGCCACCGGCAAATACGTGGTGCTGTTCGATCCCCTGGACGGTTCGTCGAATATCGATGTCAACGTGACGATCGGCACCATCTTCTCGGTTTACCGGCGCACCAATACCTCGAAAGATATCGGCGACCTGCGCGAGGAAGTCCTGAAACCGGGTAACCAACAGGTGGCCGCGGGGTATGTGGTCTACGGTTCCAGCACCATGTTGGTCTACACCACCGGCAACGGCGTTAACGGCTTCACCCTGGACCCCAGCATCGGCGAGTTCCTATTGTCGCACCCGGACATGCGGATTCCCGAGCGCGGCAAATACTACAGCACCAACCAGGGCTATTACCATCTGTTCCAAGACGGTATGAAGCAATTCCTGGCTCATCTCCAGGAAGAAGACAAGGCGACCGGGCGGCCCTACAGCTTGCGCTACATCGGCACCCTGGTGGCCGACGTGCACCGCACCCTGCTGTACGGCGGCATCTTCATGTACCCGGCCACCCGCAAGGCGCCCGACGGCAAGTTGCGCCTGATGTACGAATGCAACCCCATGGCCTACCTCATCGAGCAGGCGGGCGGCAAGGCAAGCGACGGTTTCGGCCGTATTATGGACATCAAGCCTACCGAGTTACACCAGCGCGTTCCCCTGTTCATCGGCAGCGCCGGGGCCGTGGATACCGCTGAGAGTTTTTTGAAGAAAGGACCCGAGTTCTCTTAAGACAACCGCGAGGTAAACGGACATGCGCATCTTGTTCCTGCTCCTGTTGATCCCAAGCTCGATAATCCTGCAAGCCGCTCCTAAAGAGAATGATCCCGGAATTCGCGTACGCAAATACGCCGCGTACAAGGCACACACCATCCTGCCCGAAACCCTGCGTTTCCTGGTCAAAAAGCACAGTAAGTCCCTATTCTACGGTTTGGAGCGCGGGCTGAAGGCGCCTCCAGGCAAGATCACCGATGCCGTTATCTTCCGCGAGGCCGACAAGATCACCAAGATGGTCAACAGTCGTGTTCATTTTGGGAAGGTGGTCGCCCAGATGGGCTTCGTTACCGGCCTGGTTGCCGTCTACACCGATCCTTCACTTGCCGGCACCACCGCCGTGCGCAGGGGGTTTCCCTATTACGTGAACCGCAAGTTGAACAAATGCTATTTCGTGTTCGACGGTTACCAGTCCCTGGAAGTCACCACCGCCTGGCTGCGGCAGGAACTGGCCCGGGTGCCGCAAGTACGCGCCGATCATCAGCGGCTGCTGGAAGACCGATATAGCAAAGCCGGCAACAATCCCCGTCACCTCTTCGACGAGCGCGACGCCGTCTTCGGGGTGGGCAGTATTTATTTCTCGAATCTTGCCCGGTATTCCGCCCATCTCTGGTATTATGCCTGGGGTTCGGCCCGCGGCGATGTGACCCGCATGCCTTTCAAGAAAAAGGGCGTCGGCCGACAACACTCCACTGCACCAAAATAAAACCCACATTTGACAATGGATTTGGATTACCGGGGGATCATAGAGCATGGCAACCAAACGTGTGCTGATTAGTGTATCCGATAAGAGCGGCATCGCCGATTTTGCCCAAGCGCTGGCCGATCGCGGATTTGAAATCGTTAGTTCCGGCGGCACCTTCCGCCACTTGAGCGAGGCGGGCTTGAGCCCCGTCAAGGTGAGTGACGTAACCGGCTTCCCGGAGATCCTGGACGGCAGGGTCAAGACCCTCAACCCGCGCATCCACGGCGCCCTGCTGGCCCGGTACGAATTGGAAACCCATCGCGCCGAACTGGAAAAGCACGACATCGCGCCCTTTCACGCCGTGGTGGTGAATCTGTACCCCTTTGCCCAAACGATTGCACGCGATGATGTCACCGTGGCCGACGCCGTCGAGAACATCGACATCGGCGGTCCCACCATGGTGCGCGCCACCGCCAAGAATTTCCGTCACCTGACCATTCTCACCGATCCCGCCGACTACCCCCAATTCCTGGAAGAGATCGGCGACGGTCCCTTGCCCACCTTGGCCTTCCGTCTGCGCATGGCCCAAAAAGCCTTCCAGCACACCTTTGCCTACGACATGAAGATTGCCGACTGGCTGGACCGCGTTCAGGCCGACGGCGACGAACTGGCCCATAGCGACGACGGCGAACTCCCCGAGGTCTTCCGCCTGTCCGCGGTACGCACCGAAACCCTTCGCTACGGCGAGAACCCGCACCAACGCGCCGCCAGTTATGTCGTAGCGGGCAACGAACTGCCGGATTATGTGACCCAGCACCAGGGCAAGCTGCTCAGTTACAACAACCTGGTCGATATGGAAGCGGCCTGGCGATGTGTGCGTGATTTCACCGTTACGGCGGCAGTGGTGGTGAAACATACGAACCCCTGCGGCGTGGGCACCGGTCCCGATTTGGAATCGGCTTTTCGCCGCGCCCGCAAGGTAGACCCGGTCAGCGCCTTCGGCGGCGTGCTGGCGTTCAACCGCGAGGTGGACGAGGACACGGCCAAGGCAATCAACGAGGCATTTGCCGAGTTAGTGATTGCGCCCTCCTTCAGCGAGGGCGCTCGTAAGAAATTCAAGCGCAAGAAGAACCTGCGCGTGCTGGAAATAAAGGAGCCCGGGGGCGGCCTGCAAAGCCTGGACTTCAAGCGGTTGGATCACGCCCTGTTGGTTCAGGACAAGGACGCCAAGCGCGTGCCCTTCGAGGATTGGAAACTGGTCAGCGAACACCAACCTTCGGAGGACGATGTTGCGGCCCTGAAGATGGCCTGGACCATCGTGGCGCACGTGAAATCCAACGCCATCGTGTACGCCGATAAAGACGGCGCGATAGGCGTGGGCGCGGGTCAGATGAGCCGCGTGGACAGCGCCAAGATTGCCATTGCCAAGGCGACCGAGGCGGAATTGTCCGTTTCGGGTACGGCCATGGCTTCCGATGCCTTCTTCCCATTCCGTGACTCCATCGACGCCGCCGCCGAGGCCGGTGTGCGGGCGATTGTGGAGCCGGGTGGTTCCATCCGCGACGAGGAAGTGATTCAGGCGGCCAACGAACACGGCATCGCCCTGTTCTTCACCGAAACGCGCCACTTCAAGCATTGATCAACAAGCCGCGCCCAAGAGGCGCGGCATCATTCTCCGGCCAAACGACGTTTCAAAGCTTCAAGCTCGGCTTCCAGCCGATCCGCTCGCTGCTTTTCCTCAATGACTTGTCGACTTTTCTCTTCTGTCTTTAGCTTTTCCAAGTCAGCTCGTATTTTTTCAGCCTCAGCTCGTTGTTTTTCTGCCTCGGCCCGCTGCATTTCGGTCCTGGCCTGTTGCCTTTCGGCTTCTGCTCGCTGCATTTCGGCCATGGCCTGCTGCCTTTCGGCTTCTGCTCGCTGCATTTCGGCGTCGGCCCGCTGCTTTTCAGCATCGGCTCGCTGCCTTTCGGCGTCGGCTCGCTGCTTTTCAGCTTCGGCTCGCTGCTTTTCTTCCTTGGCCCGCATTCTCTCCGCGATAGCTTCTTGCTCTGCTACGTTGGCCCTATAGACATGAACGTCAATGGTTTCAAGATGTTCCTGGGCTCTCCATTCCGCTTCCCTCCGTAAGGCGTACTCTTCCATGCTGGTGCGGATCAATCTTCCCCGCCAGAGCGCCTTGAATTTACAGCCCAGCCTCCAATCTTCCTTGGGAATAGGTTCAATTGCCAGTCCGGGAATAACGACGCTTTCGTAAATGCCGTTTTTCGGTATCAAAGGCTCGTATTTACCGTTTCTTAGAACATACCATGTCAAAACCCGGTCATCATCCATCTCCGGAAAGAGCAGCAAAAACTCCGGGACCCGGTGGGCCTGGTTGCGCTCGTACATTCTGACCGTATCCTTCTCTCTTTTGGCTTTATGGTGAGTTGTCACGATTTCGCCGACCAGCAACATCTGTTGCGCCGTAACGGATTTGATATGATCAGTTTTCACCAGTGAAAAATCAGGGAAGAACACTTTCTTCTTCAGGTTCTCATCCCAATACCAGACAGGGTGGTCGCTGATATAATGGTAGGGGGTCTCGGCAGCCACGGTTTTCAGAGCCGTGGATATTGTATAGACCATCTCCGAATGCCCATGGCTTTGACCCACGCCCAACTCCTCATCATAGTAGGGAATTTCTTCCCCGAAATCGGTATGGACAATCGGCTCCAGGTACGGCAATGACGCGTCCATTTCATACTGGTAGGCGGAACTGTTCATAATGCCTCCTAAGTCTATTATTGGGCAGTATATGGGTGTTGTCAACCAGGTGCCGCGAACACAAAATCCTAACGAATCCCATTACAAGCGTTTAGGTAGGCGACTTTTTATTGAGGCAACGGCGAAAAGGATACGTTGTAGGCAAAGTCGGGCTGACTGCTACGCCAGGTGAGAATGATTTCGGCTTCCATGCGCGCGCCGGCTTCTTTACCGCCGATTGTCGCGGGTCGAAAGCGCCATTTCGTCGCTGCCTTGCCGAACGGTAGCTCCACGCCTTTGGTCCAGTCCGTGTCCGAGTGAAGGATGCGAATATCCTCGGCAAGGCCGTTGGCGCCGATGACGGCAACAATCTTGACCCGTGCGCCTTGAAGCGTTCTTGCGAAAGCGGCCGGAATTTCGGGGTCTGCCTGTTGCGTAATCCTGGGCGCGCGAAACGGGGTAGCCGGTGCGTAAACCGGCCGGCTCAAATTGTCTGAGAAATGGGTATCCAGCAGGTATGGGCTCAATTTGGCCCGGCGAATTTCCCCTCTCAGCTTCCTCAAGCCTTTGCCCGCGTTCGATGTTTTTCTGGTTTGCCCGTTGGACATGCCCAAGACCGAGGCGCCCGCGCCCGCCAACAGATCCAGCATAGCTTCGTCGCCGCGATGTACGGCCGCGCGCAGGGGCGTAATGCCGTTGGAAGTGATACGATCCGCATTGGCGCCCTTATTCAACAGAAGGCTCGCGGTTTCCAGGCGGCCCCGCGCCACGGCAAATAATAGCGCCGTCACGCCGTTGCGGTCGGCGTCGTTTATATCGGCCCCGTTCGCCAGCAGGAAATCCACCAGGTCCACATGTCCGCCGGCAGCGGCCAGGTGCAGGGCCGAACGATTGTCAACGGTGACCCAATTGAGGGTTTCGCCCTTTCCGGCAGCGGCTTTCAACCAGGCCAGATCGCCGCGTTCAACCGCCGAGACCGCGGCGTGATTTTTTTCCGGCGGACTTGGAATGCCCATCAACAGGTTGGTGGTATCGGTACGGCGGAATTCCTGGGCGACCACGGAAGGCGTGAATCCGTCCTTATTGGTTTGCCCGGCATCGGCCCCTTTCTCCACCAAAGCCCCGACCAGGCGTGTATTTCCCCGAAAAACCGCGTACATCAGCGCGGAATTGCCGCGGCGGTCGAGGGCGTTCACATCGGCGCCCGCATCCAAGAGGCGCCGCACCATGATCAGGTCTCCGTTGAGGGCCGCGTGCATCAGGGGCGTTCGTTTTTGTTTATCGGTTTGGTTGACATCGGCGGCGCTGATCGGCTGAGTCAGGGCGCTCATCCGACCGAATCGGGCAGCTTCCAAAAGATTGGCGGGCGGCAAAGGCGCAAGTAGGAGCAAGCAGAAGAGAGCGGTGACCAAATCAGACCTCCAGGGTCCTTCGTCGTCACGAAGGCAAGGATGTATACCCAAACGACCGGGGCTTCAATAGACCTATAGTAACGTTACGATAAATCGATTTCAAGGTTCCCAATTCAGTACGGACGCGGGCGTTCAACGGTTCCATGAAACAAAGGCTTTAGTCAAGCCGGCGCAGGTTTCGCTAATTAAGGCCGGCCATGCAGACGATAAATGATAAGATAACATCAGTGATCGCTGAGCACAAACACCCACTGGAGCCGCCTTATGAAACCCGGGCTCCCACACATCCTACGCATCGTCCTTGTCGCCTTGTTTTACCTTGGCGGGGTGCAATTCGCCCTGTTGTTCATTACCATGCCGGGTGAGGTAACTCCCATCTGGCCCGGGGCGGGCGTTGCCTATGCGGCGGTGTTGCTATATGGCGTGAACATATGGCCCGGCATCGCCTTAGGTGTCCTTTTGGGTCACCTTTTCGCGGCGCCGGTGCCGCCGCTTTTCCTGATCTTCTCCCTCTTGGGGAACACGCTGGGACCGGTCGCGGCCCATGCCCTGTTAAAACGCTACGGCCCGCCGAACATGTTGGCCATTCGGGTTCGCAACGGATTCTACATGTTGTTGGGCGGCGCCTGCCTGGCTACTGTCAGCACGTGTATCGGCGTGCCGGGTCTGGTATTGGTGGGGATGGAACCGGTCCACCGGCTTTCCGAGGATCTGGTTCAGTGGTGGTTGGGCGACTTATTTGCGGTTCTGGTATGCGGTCCGGCGCTCACCAGTTTGGCCGGCATGGTGGAGCGCAGGCAATATCTCTCGACCGGACCCGTGGAAAACCTATATGAAAAGTTGGCCTGGGCGGGTTCGCTGGCCCTGGTGGTGTTTCTCTTCCTGTGGTTTGCGGAGCAGGCGCCGTCTTACGCGGCCGGTCTCAATTTCCTCCCGCTGGCCTTACTCATCTGGTCCGCGCTTCGCTTCTCGCCCATTTACACCCATACCGCGGTGATGGTGGTGAATCTGGGTGTCCTGGCTTTGGCCGCGGCGGGGACCGGTGGGTTTCCCCAGCCCTCCAATCTGGCCGAATTATCGGTGCTGCTGTTGTTCCTTTGCGTTCTAAGCGTGGTGCCGTTGGTTATTTCCGCCGCCAACTTCGAGCGGTTATACTATGAGCGGCGACTCACCTGGCGCGCCGAACACGACCGCTTGACCGGGCTGCTCAACCGAACGGCCTTCGAAGAGCGCTGCAATGTATTGATACAACAGGTCGAAATGGATGCCGAACCCCTGGCCCTATGCTATCTGGACCTGGACCAGTTCAAGGTGGTCAACGATACCTGTGGCCACGTGGTCGGCGATAACCTGATCAAGCAGATTGCCTGTGTGCTGGAACAATGCCTGGCAGAGGGCGACCTCATCGCCAGGCTGGGCGGCGATGAATTTGCGGTCCTGTTCCGTAACTGTCTGCCCGCCGAGGCAGAGACCCGGGCCGAGAAACTATGCGCGGCGATTGAGAACTATCGCTTCACCTGGGAGAATCGCCTGTTTGTGTTCACTATTTCCATCGGCGTGGTGCCGGTGCGCGGGCAAGCCTTCGACCGTCTCCTCAGCCTGGCCGACACCGCCTGCTATACCGCCAAGGAACTGGGGCGCAACCGGGTGAAGATGATTCTGGCCGAGGATCTGCAAGTAGCCGTCAACCGCCGCCAGATGCAATGGGTGGTTCGCATCAACGAGGCGCTGGAACACGACCGCTTTTGCTTGTTTTGCCAATCCATTGCACCCGTGAGTTCCTCGGGCATGGATGACTACCTCCATTTCGAAGTCTTGCTGCGCATGCTGGACCAGGACGGCAAAATACTCTCCCCGGGAACCTTCATCCCGGCCGCGGAACGGTTCCACCTGATGGGCAAGGTGGACCGGTGGGTCGTGGAAAACACCTTCAACTGGTTGACCCGCCATCCATTGCAACTGGCGCGCACGTCCATGTGCTCCATCAATCTGTCGGGCCCGTCGCTCGGCGATCAGGCTTTTCTTGGTTTTGTAGAGGCTTCGCTGAACCGTTCGGGTATTCCTCCGGGAAAAGTATGTTTCGAAATCACGGAGACCGCGGCCATCGGTGACCTCAGCAATGCGGTCAGCTTCATCGACTCCATGCGCCGTCTGGGTTGCCACTTCGCCATAGACGATTTCGGGTCCGGCCTGGCCAGTTTCAGTTACCTGAAATCGCTGGATGTGGATTACGTCAAAATAGACGGCAGTTTCATCAGGGACATCGACACCACGCCGGTCGATCTGGCCATGGTCAAATCGATCAACGACGTGGGCCGGCTGATGGGTAAAAAGACGATCGCGGAATTCGTGGAAAACGAATCGGTACGTCGAACCGTCCACGAACTGGGCGTGGATTTCGCCCAGGGCTACGCGGTTGACAAACCTCGACCCATCGAAGAATTCTTCGCCGCCAGAATGCCGATGGCCCGAGCGAATTGACCGTACGGTTCCCGGCCGGGCAAATGGCATGCTCCGAAGGCGGGTCTTGAAGTTGCCGCGATCCGATCCGGTTCACGCTATGGCTTTCGGCGATTTGGAAATAAGATTTTCAAAACATCCTGTTATTCAGGACACAAAACCCTTACACGCACCGGTGGTATAATTCATCGTCCCATCTCCAAAAAGTGCCTTTTAAAAATCTATGGAGGATATGACGATGAATAAGATCGCCCCTTTGCTTTGTTTGGTTTCGTGCCTTGTTTCAACACTGACGGGGCAAACCAAATACCCCGATGATTATGAAAACGTGGAGGGCGCCTACATCAACCTGGGCGCCACCCAGTCCAGCCACGCCACTGCCGTCTCCGGTGTCGAAGGCTTCTACCTCAACACCCAAGATTCCACCGTTCTGCATTTCAACGGCGCCACCGGTGCAGAAGTACATTACCGTACGCCCTGGCTCCCCGTGGCCTGCGGCATCTGGAACAACGGCAGCGGTGTCCGCTACCTGGTGATCATCAGCCAGGGCACGCATTCCATTGCATTGTTGAATACGGCCACGGGTAATATCGACGCTATTGCCAATGTGGGCCACGAACCTCGCGATCTGGTGATCGACCAGTCCACCAACCGGGCGTTTATCGCCTGCGGCGGCGACGATATCGTCCAGGAATACATTCTCAATGCAACCGGACCGCCGTCCCACGTGACCGACTATCCCATCAACTCCAAACACCCGGTGTCCCTGGACCTGCGCTCCGACGGCAAGGTACTGGTTTCCACCCTGATTTCGGGCAACGATACCAAGGCCGATAATCGCGGCCTGTTCACCGCGAAGGAAGCCGTCATCAGCGGCGTGGGCCTGCCCGATGAAGATATCTTCCTCATCGATCCGATCTTTCAAACCGTCACGCCCCTGATCACCGGGGTGGGAACGGCCAACACCTGTGTCCGCATCGCGCCCAACGGCGATATCTGGGTCATCGGCCTGCAATCCGACAACGCCAATCCCGCACGCCAGAGCGAAGCCCTGTTGAACGGCAGATTCGCGACCAATTCCCTCAGTATCTATGACGGAACCACCCTGGCTTTGAAACAACGCACCGATCTGGACGAAGTGGTCGGCAGTCCCAACACCTACACCCCGGGTACGTCGGGCAGTTATCCCTGGGATATGGTGTTTCTGAACGACGGCTCCGCGCTGATCGCTTGTACGGCGAGCGATTCCCTGGTCAAAGTGGGCGGCGCCGGCTTGAAGCAGTCGCGCACTCCGCTCATTCGCGGCACGCTCCCTCGCGACCTGGCCTTGGACACCACGGGCACTCTGCTCAGTGTCATCTGCGAGGGCACTACCGAGGTTCAGTTCTTCAATGTCGTGAGCGGGTTGCCCGTCTATGCCCTCTCGCTTGACCTGGGTCATGATCCCACGCCGGATCTGGTCCTGCAGGGCAAGAAACTGTTCTTCAACAGCGACTTTTCCGCGAACGGACGTTTCACCTGCGCCCACTGCCACCTGGAAGGCGGGGCCGACCTGCTGGCCTGGAACCTTTCAGACAAACCCACCGATGACAAGGGACCCATGGTCACCCAGACCCTGCGCGGTATCCACCGTACCGGTCAATTCCACTGGCGTGGGGAGCGCCCTGAACTGAGCGATTTCCAGGTAGCCTTCACCGGCCTGCTGGGCTCGCCGCAACCCATGACGCCGCAAGAATTCGAGGCCTTCGAAGCCTACGTCTTTTCACTGCGAAATCCGGCCAACCCGTTCCAGCGGGAAGATCGTCAGATCGATAACAGCATGACGGTGATTCCCGACGGCACCACCCTGATCGGGAAACCCGTTGACGGCGAAACCGTGTTCAACACCAAGGGTTTCGTCTTGGGCAATACCTGCCGTGATTGTCATATCCTGCCCGTGGGCACCAACCACGATATTCAGGGCACCGATGTCGAATCACTGTTGCCCAGGCGCACCCAAATGAAGGCGGCGCCCTTCCACGAACTGTGGCGCAAGATCCAGCCCCAGGTGACCCTGACCAACAATAATCGGGCGCCCTTGTTGGGCTCCGGTTTCTCCCACGCCGGTTTGCTGCGCGACCTGTTCCGCTTCCACGGCCCCTTTCCCCTGACGGATCAGGAGCGCGCCGATTTGACCGCGTTCCTGACCCAGGTGGACCAGGGCTTGGGAAAAGTGGTGCACCGAGGCTATCGTTTGGCGACGGGTAGTCCTGACAATGCCTCCATCAACAACTTCCTGATGGTGGAGGCTATGCCGGCCACCGGCCGACCCAATCCCAACTGCGATGTGGTGATGTTCGGCACGGTCGATATCAACGGTTCCCTGTTCAGTTCCTCATGGTTCTACGATCGCGCGCAAAACCTGTTCGTCTCGGAACAGGCGGGCACCAGCCGGGCACTGACCTATTTCCTGAATGCTTCTCATGTTGCGCAGAACAACGCCGACTTGATCGTGCTGGGCGTACCGGTCGGCATGGGCGAGCGGTTCGGCGTAGACTTCGACGCGGACGGCCTGTTCAACGGGGACGAAGCCCCCAATGGAACCAATATCTACCAGGCTGATTTCGATGCCGACGGCTTCCCGGACGGCTACGAGGTTCAGCACGGCACCAATCCCCTCAATATTTCCGCGCCGTATCCCCCCGATACGACGGCGCCCTCCATCCTCAATCCCCGCGTTCAGTGGCTGACCTCCCACGCGGGCCGGGTGACCTTCCATACCGACGAACCCTGCCGCGCCACGGTCATCGCCAGAACCACGGGGCACAGCCTCAGTTTCAGCACGGACACCTTCGAAAAAACGCACGATCTGATCCTCAACGGACTGTTCTCGTCCCTGCCCGCCGGCGATCGCGTCTACGCCATCGCCGTGGAGGCCACGGATCACAGCGGCAACCGAAGCACCTTCAATTTCTCCACCTCGCCGGTGGTCAACAACCAAAACAAGACGCAACTACAGGCGCAGATCGACCAGACCATCATCGATGACCTGAAAATTGCGGGTTGGTATGCCGATCACGCCAATAATAACCTGATCGTAACGCTTCAATCCAAGGTGACGCTCAAATGGAACTATTTTCAAGGGCCTAGAGTGCCCGCGGCCAATCAGGTCGTCATCTACCGGGTCTTTGTAGACAGCGGCAGCGGCCATACCCTGCACAGCAATTGGAGTTACCAGGTCGCGCCCGGCAACCCGACCAGTTTTCTGGTGAACGGTGCGGCTTACGGTACGCCGCCGTCTCAACTGGCGGGGCCCTTCGTGATCACGCAGCCGACCATCGGCGACGGCTTGAGCGTGGAAACCATCTCCATCCAAGGTCTGAATCCGGGCGACCGGGTACGGATCAACGTGGAGGCGGTGGTGCCCGTCGATGCAACCTACAATCCTGCCGCGCCGGACTTCGGCACGGCCACCATTCTCTCGCCCCTGGCCATCTGGGACTTCGCAACTACCAAAAAGGAAAACCGGGGCTTGGAACGCACCTTCTAAACCGACTGGTTCCGGCGGGCCCGGACAACCGGGCCCGCCTACAGATCCGGTAGCTCGATCCGGCGATTGAGGCAACCGTGGAATGCCTGGAAAGCGGCGGCATCATAGCGCGGCAGGGTAGGGGAGAGGCCCGCAAGTCGGCTTCCTGAACATTTGCCGATGCGGAAGGGATCGCAAAAACCAGAGGTCATGTGTTATCGTAAACTTCAATTGGATCAAGTGATGCATCGGAGGTTGAATCATGATCATCAAAACCAAAGTAAAAGCCGGGCTTGACGACGGTCAGCCTTTAGTTGAAGGTCCCTAATTCTACATTGCCACATAGAATCCTCAGCTCTTTCCCCTACGCCGAAGGTGCTGAACAAAAAAGCCCGGGGCAACGCCCCGGGTTGTGGGAAACGCTCACATTGAACAAAGGTGCCTCCCGACTATGACCCTACTGATTGTCTATGTTTCCCTCGCTTTGGGCGTTTCTTTTTTATGCTCTGTGCTGGAGGCAGTGCTGCTGAGCATTACGCCCTCCTATGTGGCGCAACAGGAAGGCGAAAAACCGAAACTGGGCCGGCGCTTACGCAAATTCAAGAGCGAGGTGGACAAGCCCCTGGCTGCTATTCTCAGCCTGAATACCATTGCTCATACGGTAGGCGCCGCCGGAGCCGGCGCCCAGGCTGCCTCGGTTTTCGGGCAAGCCTATGTGGGCGTCATCTCGGCGGTTTTGACCCTGCTGATCCTGCTGGTTTCCGAAATCATACCCAAGACGCTCGGCGCGCTCTACTGGCGCCTGTTGACGCCGACGGTGGTTCGCCTGCTGGGACCCGTCACCCTGTCCATGTGGCCTTTGGTAAAAATGGCTGAAGGCCTTACCCATTTGCTCAAATCCAAAAACGCGGTGACAGTGGTCGAACGGGAGGAAATCCTTGCTCTTGCCCGAAAGGGCAGCGAGGAGGGGGTTTTTAGCGAAAATGAATCGCGGATTCTCAAGAACCTGTTTCGTCTTCGCCAGGTGAGGGCCGAGGATATTATGACGCCGCGGATCGTGGTCTTCTCGCTGGAGGAGGATTTAACGGTAGAGGCGGTGCTGGAAGCCCACCCCGAAATTCGCTTTTCGCGCATTCCCATATACAAGGATAACCCCGACAATGTGGTCGGTTTTGTCCTCAGGAGCGACCTCCTGCTGTGTGCTGCCGAGGAGCGCGATCAAATCTTGTTGTCCGACCCAAGCCTCAAGCGACCGATTACCATGGTCTTGGGCAACATCAGGTTGACCGAGCTTTTCGACCAGTTGATCAGCCGGCAGAATCACCTGGCTATAGTTTTGGACGAGTATGGTGGGGTCGAGGGACTTGTGACGATGGAGGATCTGATTGAGACCTTGATCGGCCTGGAAATCGTCGACGAGTCAGACCCGGTGCGCGACATGCGCGAACTGGCCAGGCAAAAATGGGTAAAGCGGGCCGAGCGCATGGGGATGGACGTGGATCGAGACGTCTAGGACCGCGCTCTATCCCCCGGAAAGCCAAGACTTCCACCGCACCTCGACAACCCGAGAGAGCAGGTTGTATTTTGAGCTGCTGACTCGGTGCGAGTTTGAGTCGTTTCAGCATAAAACAAACCGATTTTTTGATTTGACAACCAAATACAGCTGATTGGGCGTATCTTGAGGTGGAGAACCTCGCTTTACTGCCTGATTCGTTGACCCTTGACGCCGAGGATCGAGAAATCGCTACTGATTTCTCGATACTCAAAGTCGGGGAGCAAAGAATCAGTTCTCTTTCTTTGCGCACCGAAAGTTCAGGGTCAAAGAATCAGTTTTCATTCTTTGCTCCCGAAAAGTCCGGGTCAAGGACCCACAACTGATTTCTTTCACATTACTTTTCAGTGCGCAAAGAAATGGTTTACATTCTTCGACCCTGACTTTTCCGGGTCGAGGAATCAGGCCTGATTCTTTGCTCCTGACTTTTCCGGGTCGAGGAATGAGACGTGATTCCTTGACCCTGGTTTTCAAGAGACAACGAATGACAACCGGTTTATTCATCTTCCGGCCTGGATTTGACAACCCAACCATCGTCGCGTGAAAAAGGTTCCGGTCCGATCTTGACAGCTAATCCTGAAAGAGCTAATGTGGAATCGCATTAAATATCATTTCTATCAGTCCGGGGGTTTCTCCATGAAAAAAACTCTCCTTATTGTATTGACGGTTATCGTTTCACACTTCACCTTCACCGTGGACAGTTATAGCGGTTGTGGTGAAACTTGGATGTGTTGTACGCCTCAATCCTGTTTCTATGTCCATTCTGTAACTTGCACTCAGGTAGAGGGTCAGAAGCCGGTGCTTTGGCGTTGTCAACAACGCATGTGCATCGAGTGCATTGAATTGTAACCTATAAGCCATGTTCTACTTTATCTACCTGCTGCTTGCCGGCGATTCCATCGATGTATCTCAATGGACCGCGCCGGTCATCTATGGTTCCAAGCCGCTGATGCGGACTCACCGCCTCTATTTCCCCGATCGGGCTGAGAAAAAGGTCAAGGTTTACGATATAGGCAACGGCTTGACCGATCCTGAACTCCTGTGGACTACGCCGGGCAAAGGTCAAGGGCCGGGTGAGATTGGACAGGGAGAGATACACGGGCTTGCCTTCGACGATGCCGAAAAGCACCTATGGGTCAGCCATTACGGCGGATTTCAGGTGTTTACCGATACGGGAGAACACCTCAAAGATTTCAAGGTTAACAGTAATTTTGCGCATCTGCTGGTCCTGGCCGACACCATTGTTTTGGGACCGCGTTCCGCCATTGTGCATCACAAACAAGCATTTCGCTTTTTCGCCAAAAACTCGTTCGGCGCCGGCAAACCCAAGCGGTTTATCGAGAATCCCCGGGGCATTCCAGTGCTTAACAACGGCGATTTCCTGAGTACACAACCCGAACTCTTTGCCCTGGGCGATACCCTGATCAGTTACGATTTTGCTACCGCCGAACTGATGGCCTGCAATGCTGACGGCGATAAACTCACGACCTTGCGAAACATTCCCTACGTGCCCCACCCCGATGCGGAAATCAGCGGTTACAAACATTGGACGCGAAGCATCACGGAGATTTCCCAAGCCGGCTTTTTCAACGCTGTATCGGGAATCGCAAGCGCCGGCAAAGACCGGCTTTGGTTGACCCTACAAAGCTACAGCCACAAAATCGAAGACTTTCGCCGATACCTGGTGCTTTACTCCCTGGAAGAGGACAAGGTCCTGGCGCGGTACCCAATTCCGGGGTTCACGGGCGCTTTCTGCATCGTGGGTAAGCGTCACGGCAAGCTGTTATTGCTGGAATTGGAGGAGGGGAGAGAGCTGGTCTTCTTCGAGCCGCGTTTCTAGCTTCTAGCAGATCGCCCTATCAAAGGGGACAATCTCAGGCAATGCTTGACAATGGAGCGGCTTAAACTCTATGGTTTATTTAGCTGCTTTTACTTGTCTTCCGGCCGAGAGAGTTTCCAAGATGCGCTTGATTCCCGAAAAGCCCTTTCTCTTCAATCTTCTGCTGCTTTGGTTGTTCGGCGTGCTCGGTTCCGGTTGGTTGCTGTATTACACCAGTTGGTTCCCGGTCGTCGGCGGTTTGATGGGCCTGGGCGGTCTCTTTTCCTGGTTTGCTTTCGTTTCCAAGCTGTTGGATGAAGACCGCACCAAGGAGTTACAGGAACTTACCGATCGGGTCTTGTTTCGCAGTAAGGTGACCTCGGCCTTGCTCATCGTTTTGTTTCCGGGTTTTGTGTTGATGGCCGGCTTCCTCGGCGCGATCGAGGTGAAATCCGTGGGGGCCTCGGCCGATCGGACCGTTCATTTCCAAAAAGCCGAGCCTGCCAAAAAAGGCGAGGTTGACCTGGATGCGGGCTCGCGACTGGCGCCGGGCGGCGTGTTCCGTCGATTGGTGTGGACCAACTGGTGGTCGCCCACGCGGCAGGTGGTTCGCGTGGCCGGGCTGCCGCGTAAGCAAGTGACGGTGAAACCCTTTAGCCGCACCACCCTGAACATTCCGACCTCGTTTCTTCGTGAGACAATTCTTCTCCGCGCTTCACCTGCTTTAGTGAACAGTCTGCGCAATGATCCCCACAAACTGGTTGTCTCCGGCGCGGGCTGGAAATACGACATGAAGGATTATCGCGGCGAAACGGTGTGGATCGGCCCGGGACCGGGGGTGGACCTGCCTGAATCGGCCGCGAAGACCTGGCCCGCCCAGCTGAACCTGCCCTCGCAACGCTATGTCCTTCGGCAATGGCTGGATGTGAAAAGCCTGACGCCTGAACCCTTTAAGCTGGCGGCGGCCAAGAAGGTTACCGTGGAACTGCAATACGAATACGAAGAAGCCGGCAAGACCATTACCGGTGTCTATGTTTCCCAAACCTTCCTTGCCAAACGCGTTAACCGACCCGGCGATTACCCGCAACTGGAGGAAATCGATGTTCCGTAAGACCATGAAGCTCACCCTGTTCGTCTTCCTCGTTCCGGCTTTTGTTCCCGGTTGGGCGCAAAAGGGCAACCCAGTTTATATCCACTTCCAATTCGGCGAACCCCAGGTGGCCCGCAAATTCGGCGACCTGGCCGAAAAGGAACGCGATCTCTCCAGGCAGTTGGCCGAAATTTGCAACCGAACCATCGGTTACTGGCATTTCCAGGCGGGCGATTCCGAGCAGAGTCCCCGGCTGGGTGTTCGATTGGAAGATGACAATGCGCTGTGGAAGATGATCATGACCCTGTACATGGGCGGCCAATCCCGGGAACTCGGGCAATGGCGCAGCGACATCTTCAATCCGGGGGAGATTGACGAGTACGGTCCGCCGGGCCGCAGGCAGTGGCCGGATCGGGTGATTACCTGTTTTCAAGAACGTCTCCTGGCTGACGTCGCGGATGAGTTGCGCGAGGTTTTGCAAGTGAAGGTGCCCCTGGGTTCCAACCCTGCCCCCATCCAACTTGAAGCGGAACCCGCTGCACGGGCCCTGGTCCTGCCGTTGGACTCCGAAGCCGAGGGTCACGAACCGTTGACCACGGCAACGTTTCGCGTCTTCTACCGAGGACCGGGCGGTCCCCCGATTACGGTTCATTCCCAAGCTGCCTGCGCCCGTTTTACCTTTCCCGGCATGTCCTTTCAGGGTATTTTGGTTCGGCATACCAAATACCAGCGTTTGGGCATGCCCGTGGAAGACCTGCCGGATGATCTGAGCTTCCTGGCCGACTATTCGCCCGCGGCGTTTTTCCTGCACGGTTTGGATGACTACGACAGTTGGCAATACTGCGGTGTTGCCATTGCCGACAGCGAGGTGGCGCCATGAGATACCTGCTTCTGCTGTTCTTTTTTACCCCTCTGGTTCAGGCCCAGGAACAGAAACCGGTCGATGATGCCTTGCCGGCCCAAATCGACATGAAACGAATCAAAAAGAAGGACCCCAAGCTATCACCGGAAACCTTGAGAAAATTACAAACAGACCTGGCTTCCCCGCAAGCCGATAAGAAGAACAGAGCCATCGCCCAAGCCTCCGTTTCGGCAAAAACGCTTCGTGTGGCCGGGCTGCGCCAGGGGGATCGGGAAAAGACCGAACAAGCCGTGGTTTTGTATCGGGGCATTATTGAAAACGGCAATACCCAAGAGAAAATCACCGCCCGCAACGACCTGGCCGTGTTGTACCTGCAAACCGGAGACGCGACGAAGGCCTACGAGCAAATGTCCCGGGTCGACATCCAACAGGCGCCGCAACACCAACGTTTCGCCCTGCGTTATAACCAGGGTCAAGCCTTGGAAAAAACGGGGCGAACCAAGGAAGCCCTGACCGCCTATCGCCGGTCCTTTTCCGAAAATACCAAGTTCGTCAAGGCAGCGAGCAGCGCCATGCGCCTGTTACGACAAAGCGACGAACCTACCCGGTTCCGGGACATCGCGGATCTGTCCAAGCGTCTGGTCGACCAAGGCAAACCCGAAATCGCCCGAACCCATCTCATGGGCGCCATCCGCGAGAATCCGGGAAACCGCGGACTATACGACCTGAAATCCGGCCTGGTTGAGCTTCACTACAGGGATTTCCACCGCCCCGAACGCTATCGAAAGGAGATGCGGCCGGAATATAGGCAACTGGTTGAAGCGGCGCCCGATATGAAGAAAGCGGTCGATCAATTGGATCGAGCCTATCTGGGCGATCTTTCGCCTGTCCTGGTAGATATGGACCGAACCTACAATCTCTTCTCGGAATGGATTGGTTGGCAGACCAGTCCGACGTTTAGCAAAACGATGAAACGGATCGGTGACGACTATCGCTTACAGGGCAATTCCAAACAGGCGCTCACCCGATATATCGCCGCCTGGCGGATCGACCCCGAGGACACCGAGGCCCCGTTGCACGCGGCCAATCTGCTGCGCGACCACCCGGGGTTGGACGATAAAAACCGGACCATCCTGAACAGCCTGGTGAGAACCATCTTTGCGGAAAAGGGCCGGGACTACAGTAAAAAGGACTATCGCAATATCTTGCGCAAGCACCTTCTGCTGGCCACCTTGTTCGAGCGCGAGCAGAAGTGGGGCAACAGTAGTAATCCGCTAAGCGTGATCTTCCAATTGGAACACGCGATAGAAGCCCGAGAGCAATTACGGGAGAGAAAACCTTCGCCCGGATTGTACGAGCGCCTGGGCAGGGCGGAGCGGCAAAGGGGTAACCTGAGCAAGGCGGTGGACGCCGAATTGACCGCGGTACAGGGTTATTTGGAACTGGAGAAACCCGAGTCGGCCGAGCCCCTGTTACAGCGGTTGCGAAGACAAGGAGACCTGACCCGAGACCAGAAGAGGACGTTGAGAGATCTTTGGAATCGACACAGGAGAATGCTTGCCGATTGAGCGAACATACGTATGCTTTTCTTTCTTGACACTCTCACACTATTTGAATAGGATCTAATTTACTTAATCTGACTCGGCAATTTCAAGAATGCGGCTATTTCTACCATTAAAGCCGCTGAGCCAGGTGTTGCCTTTTAAATTCGATCTTGTTCTAACGGAGTGAGAAAAATGATTCGATGTGTCGCCTTTCGCGTCCTCATTGCCTTCGTTTGCTTACTGCCTTCTCTATCTGCCCAGGAATCCGGCGGTTCGGTCAGCGGATTCTACGGCTCCTTTTCAACCGAGGTGCCCATCGCGGTGCCCGCTTACCACGGTTTGGAACCCGATCTCAAGCTCAGCTACCATTCCGGGGGCAACGCCTCCTGGATCGGTCAGGGCTGGAGTTTAAAGGGTTTGTCGTTTATCGAACGCGCCGCACCGGGCGGCGGGGCGCCGCACTATGACGGCAGTGACGCCTTTTTCATGGACGGCGTTGAGCTGGTGCCGTCTACCCTGCAGGGCGGAACCCACTGCACCAAAATCATGAACTATGCGCGTATCCAACAAACCGGCAGCACCTGGACGGTGACCGGCACCAACGGCAACCGGGCGGTTTACCACCCCTTGTTCACGACCACCAAGGGTACCTTCCGCTGGTACCTGACTTCGGTGACCGATCCACGCGGAAACCGTATCGATTACGGTTATACAAACGACAACGGCCGCGAAATCTATCTGGACACCATCAGCTACAACGGCACGGTGGTCCGCTTCTACCGGGCTTCTCGGCCGGATGTGGTCACTTTTGCCACCGGCGCGGAATGGGGTGAAACCCGCGAGCGCCTGTGCTCTATCGATATCACCGTGGGCGGCAGTCGGGCGCGGGCTTATAAGATAACCCACCGTTTGGGTAAGAATACCGGTCGATCCCTCATAGAATCCGTGACCCAGTATGGACGGGATGCATCGCTGGATGCTACCGGGCAAATCACCGGCGGAAGTTCCCTGCCGCCCATGACGTTCGACTGGATGGACGATACCTTGGGCGCCATCTACATTACGCAAGGGACCGCACCCACATCGGGTTGGAACGCCGGTTACGCCTGGGGCGGCGATTACAACGGCGACGGCCTGAACGATGTGCTCAGCTACAGTTCGGGTTGGTTCACCACCTTCTTTGCTAACGGAGACGGCACCTACGAAGAAGTCAAGGGCAGCGCACCTACCGGCGGTTGGGACGCGGGCCGTGTTTGGACCGGCGATTTCAACGGCGACGGGCTCAGCGATATCCTTTCCTATTACGGCGGCTATCTCACCAGCTTCCTGGCCAACGGCAACGGCGGTTACTCGGTGGTCAAGACCCAATCCAACACCAGTTGGCACAGCGGTTACGCCTGGTCCGGCGATTATGACAACGACGGCCGCACCGACCTGTTGAGTTATTATTCCGGCTGGTTTACCACCTTCCGCGCCAATAGCAACGGCGGTTTTACCATTCTGAAAGGCCAGGCGCCGACGGGCGGCTGGAACGCGGGCCTGGTTTGGAAAGGCGACTATAACGGTGACGGCAGGAGCGATATCCTCAGCTATCACGGCGGTTACTTGACCACCTTCACCTCCAACGGTAACGGCACCTACAACACGGTGAAAACCCACGCCAACACCAGTTGGCATTCCTCCTACGCCTGGCCCGGCGACTACGACGGCGACGGGCGCACCGACCTGATGAGTTATTACTCGGGTTGGTTCACTACCTTCAAGGCCGGCAGCAACGGTAGCTTTACCATCCAAAAAGGTTCGGCGCCGACATCCGGTTGGGATGCGGGCCGCGTGTGGCGCGGCGACTTCAACGGTGACGGTCGGGCCGATATCCGCAGCTACTACGGCGGTTTGATGGCTACCTTCGTCTCCGGCGGAAACGGCACCTATACGCACCTGTCCCAGAAAGTGCCGGGCAGCGGTTGGCATTCCGGCTACGTATGGCCCGGTGAATATGACGGCGACGGCCGTACCGACCTGCTGAGCTACCATGAAGGCCGCTTTACCACCTTCCATGCCGACGGCAGCAATCGCGGTGCAATCGACACCACCCAGACTACGGCGCCTACAAGCGGCTGGCACTCGGATTACGTATGGCAGGGCGATTTCACCGGCGACGGCAAGGGCGATATCCTCAGCTATTACGGGGGAACCTTTACCACCTTCGCCACTCAGGGTAACGGCACCTATTCCGTGCTGAAAGGCAGCGCGCCGACCACGGGCTGGCACTCATCCTACGCCTGGTCCGGCGACTATGACGGTGACGGCGACACCGACCTGTTGAGCTATTACAGCGGTTGGTTCACCACCTTCATTTCGGCGGGTAACGGCACCTACACGGTCTTGAAGGGCAGCGCGCCCACAAGCGGTTGGGATGCCGGCCGCGTCTGGCCCGGTGACTACGATGCCGACGGCAAGGTAGACCTGATGAGCTATGCCGGCGGTTACCTGACCACCTTCTTCTCCAACGGCGACGGCACCTATCGCGTTGAAAAGGCTAATGTCAACGGTATCGTCTGGGACGCGGGACGCGTTTGGCCCGGCGATTACAACGGTGACGGCAAAGCCGATATCCTGAGCTACTACAGCGGCAAGTTCACCACCTTCTTCGCGAACGGCGACGGCAGCGTTACCCACACCACGGAGACCGCGCCCACCACCGGTTGGCATTCCGGCTACGCCTGGCGCGGCGACTACAATGGCGACGGCAAGGCCGACCTGATGAGTTATTATTCGGGTTGGTTCACCACATTCCTTTCGGACGGCAACGGCGTCTACCGTATCGAGAAGGATCCGGCGCCTACCAGCGCGTGGAATGCCGGCTATGTCTGGCCCGGCGATTATAACGGCGACGGTCGCACCGACCTGCTGAGCTATCACGAAGGCCATATGACCACCTTCTCCTCACAAGGGGACGGGACTTACTTCACCAACAAGGTCGCGGTGACCACAAGCAACTGGAACGCGGGTCGCGTCTGGCCCAACGATTACGACGGCGACGGCAAACCGGATCTGTTGAGCTATCACGGCGGGACCTTCACCACCTTCTTCTCGGCCGGGAAGATTCCCGATCGCCTGATCGGCCTGGAAAACGGCAACGGCGGTCTCACCGAGGTTGAGTACCTGCCCTCCACGGCCTGGAACAATACCTACCTGCCGCCCGGAATGATCCTGCATACGGTCAGCAAGTTGACCACGCACGACGGTCGCGGCAACAGCAGCACCACGGATTACACCTACCAGGGCGGCCTGTGGTCTCCCGCGGAACGTCGTTTCCTGGGTTTCCGCAAGGTGACCGCCGTGACGGATGCGCAGGGCAATTACGCGGAAACCTGGTACTACCAGAAGGTAGGCAGCATCAGCAAACCCGAATACACCTACTTCAAGGACAACCAGGGCAACATCTACAGCTACAGCGCCTACACCTACACGGAAAACACCACGGCGCCCTACACCTCGCTGCTCACCAGCCGCTGGGATTACGAGATGAACCTGGGCACGCAGTCACGGCGCAAGCTGGTTCAGTTCGCCTATGACACTTACGGTAATGTCACCCATGTCTTCGACTACGGCGACTATGACCTGAACGGCGACGAGAAGACCATCCGCCGCGGCTATATGCCCAACACCAGTCTGTACATCACGGGCCTGCCCGCCTATGAAAACACGCACGAGGGCATCGGCATTCGCGGCAACCTGGTTCAGCAGCACGTCTACCACTACGACGGCAACGGCAGCTACACGGAGATGCCTACCAAGGGCCTTATGACCCGGGTCCGCAAATGGGACAGCACCACCGGCGGCCACACCTCGGCGACCATGACCTACGATGCGTGGGGCAACGTCATCAGCCAGACGGACGAGCGCGGGGCTGTAACCACAACCTCCTTCGACAGCACCTACCACCTCTATCCCGTGGGCGCGACCAATGCGGCGGGTCACTCCACCACAAGCAGTTACGACCCGGTCCTCGGGCTGGAAACCGCCAACGTGGATGAAAACGGCGCCTTGACCCAATTCGGTTACGATGTCTTCGGGCGGCCCACCCACATCACCTGGCCGGACGGCGCCCAAACCACCTACGCCTATCTGAACTGGGGCGATGCGCAGAATCAGCACATCGTAGAGTCCTCCCCGGACGGCAGCGGCAACGGCTTGTGGCGCGCCACCTGGCAGGACGGTCTGGGCCGCACCTGGAAGACCCAAAAGGAAGGCGGCGTAACGGTAGAAACCATCTTCAGCGGCGCGACCTCGCGGGTGTGGAAACGCAGCCTGCCGTTCCGAACCGGAGAAACCAAACGCTGGACGGTATTCACCTATGACGGCATGGGTCGGCAACGCACCGTGACGCATCCCGACGGCGCCTGGTCGGAAACCATCTACGCCAACGATGCAAACGGCAAGCCCTACAAGGCAATCTACGACGAAAACGGTAACGAGCGCCTGCACTGGACCGACAGCAACGGCAAGCTGACCCGCGTTCGCGAGAAGAACTACGGCGGCTATCACTATACCGACTATCAATACGACGTGCTGGGCCGACTGACCGCCGTGATCGACGATATGGGCAACACCACGTCGATTGTGTGGGACAGCCTGGGCCGCAAACAAATGACCATCGACCCGGACACCGGCGTGCATACCTACGACTACGATAACGGCGGCCTGCCGATCAGGGAAACCGACGGTCAGGGACGAGTGACCACCTTCACCTACGATGCCCTGGGTCGCATGACCACGCGCATCAACGCCGACGGCGACCGTTTCGACTGGTACTATGACGAAAACGGCTACGGCGCCTCCATCGGTCGCCTAACCAGCACCAGCTTCCCTGACGGCAGCACCAGCCACTACTGGGATATTCGCGGTAACGAAACCACCACCACACGCTGCTTCCAGGGCAATTGCCGCACCATGGACACCGACTTCGACAGCATGGGCCGGGTGGATTCCATCACCTATCCGGGCGGCGATGTAGTCAACTACACCTATGACGCGGAGGGCCAACTGGCCTCGGTACCCGGATATGTAGACAGTTTCGACTGGGACGCAAGCGGTCAATTGACCCAAATGACCTACGCCAACGGCGTCACGAGCACCTTCAATTTCGATGCGAATCGACGTTGGCTGAACGGTGCGGAGGTCACCGGGCCCGGCGGTGTGCAACTCTACCAGGCGGGCTATCAGTACGACGATCGCGGCAGGGTTACCCTGAGTCATTCGGCCACCCACGGGCTGTTGAATATGAACTACAGCTACGACAACCTGGACCGGCTGACGGCGGTATCCGGCGGTCAGAATCAAACCCTCAGCTACAACGCGATCGGCGGCATCACCTATAATAGCAAGGTAGGCAACTACAGCCACGGGGATGCGGCCCACAAGCACGCGGTCACCAAGGCGGGCGGCGCCAACCTGACCTACGATGCATCCGGGAACCTGCTCAGCGACGGTCAGCGCACCTTCAACTGGAATGCCGACAACCTGTTGGAGAGCGTCACCAAAGCGGGGCAAACCACCTGGTTCCGCTATGACGCCGGTGGACAACGCCTGTACAAATCGGGACCCTCGGGTTCCGTGATCTACTTCAACGCCTTGATCGAGAATGTGGACGGCGTGGATGTGAACTACATCATGGCCGGTCCCATGCTGGTGGCCAAGAAAACGGCGCGCGTGACGACCTGGTTCCACGCCGATCGCCTGGGCAGTGTGCGCCTGATGACCAATGCCCTGGGTCGCGAGGTCCAATCCTATGAGTACGACGCCTGGGGCAAGATGGTCTCGGCAAGCGGCAGCGCCGATAACGAACGCGGCTTCACGGGTCACTACCTGGATGAGGAAACCGGGCTGATCTATATGAACGCCCGTTACTACGACCCGGAACTCGGCCGTTTCATCTCGCCGGACAGCGTGGTGCCGGAGCCGGGGAATCCGCAGGCGTTGGACCGTTATGCCTATGCCTACAACAACCCGGTCAGCAATATCGATCCTACCGGTCATGCCGTTGTCGTTGCGGCCCTGGCCACGGTCAGCGCCTCCATTGCGGCGGTCAGCGCCGGCGCGGGTTCCTGGCTTGCCGTTACGGCGGTGGTCGGCGCGGGGCTTAGTATTGCCGGTTACTACACCAAGAATCCGCTGCTTTCCACGATAGGCGGCGTGATGCTGGGATTCGCGGGAGGTTTTGCCGCTACCGGCATGATCAGCCAGGGCGTTCTGGGAGCAACGGTGGCGGCGGCTACCTCGCCCTTGAGTCCGCTTGGGGACGGGTTGAAGCAAGCCATCGGCTGGGCCTATACCGCCTACGGACTTTTCCGAGGCATGGGTTCCGAATTCAAGAAAGGCCAACTTGAAGCGCCCAAGGGCTACGAAAAGGGATTCATCGAAACCTTGGACGGCGGTCGGGTCAGCGTCTACAAAGGCGTGGGACCCTACAAGGCCATCTACAAGGTAACGGGCGTAACCACGGGCGAAGCACCTACCGCTTGGGGGAACCTGGGCGATAACCTCAGCGATATCGTCACCAATATTCGCGGCGGCATGACGCCGTCGGCCAACGCCATCTTGGAACACATGAGCACCAACGGCTACCTGCCCTCGGAAGTGTTGGGCATCGGTCACAGCCTGGGCAGTTGGGACCTGATCACCCTGGCCAACAGCGGCCACATGACCAATGTCATCGGTTACGGTGTCCCGCACGAGGCGCTGATCCAGGTGATCCACGCCAAACCCAATCCCGGCTTGAACATGACCCTGGCCGTGGGCTGGGCCGACTACGTATCCCTGCCGCGCATCCCAAGTGCGGTGGGCAGTTCCTTCGCGGGCGTCGCGGCGAAAGCGGCGGGCACCAACGGCCTGAGTTTCGGTGTCGCCAACACCGGCTTCGGCTGGGGCGCCCATATGCAACCCAACTACTACGAGGCCGTCGGCCCCCTGCTGGGGCAGTAAGCCGACCAACACGGGCCGGAGCAATCCGGCCCTTTTGCTTCATGTCAAACCGATTGTTCGATCCAGGTTCGGAAGGCCGGTAGGCGGTTGCGGCTGATGGGACAGGTTTCTCCGGTGGTCAGAACCACCTTGCCGGAACCGGATGCCCGCGCACCGTAACGCCGGACGGAGTGTTTGGCCAGGATCATGGCTCGATTGATGCGGAAGTAATCCGAGCGGCCCAGTTGAGCCTCCAATTCGTCCAGGCTGCGGTCGGACAGGTACACATCGCCCTCGCGGGTCATCACCCCCGTATAGCGACCTTCCTTGCGAAACATCACCACGTCGTCCAGCCAGACCACATGCCGGGTCCGGTTCTCCTTGCAGATCAGTTTGCGCAAACGCGCGTCCGTAGGCCTGTCCGTCATCCGTCGGAAGTGGACCTGGAGGGAGCGGAGTTTCTCCATACACAGGTCCAACCGCTTTCTACCGATCGGTTTGGTCAAAAAGTCGAAAGCGTGGGCCTCCAGCGCGGGTAAGGCATTACCCGCATCGGCAGAGCAGTAGACGAACAACGGTTGTCGCCTGATATGGCCCGGTATTTGAAGTCCCCCGAGCACCGGCAGGCCTACTTCTACAAAAACCAGGTCCGGTGTCGCGGCGTTAATAGATTCGATAGCTTCAATGGCGTTCACAGCCAGGTCGATGTGTTGCACGAGCGTGTTTTCTTCTAACAAGGTTTGCAATCGGAGCCTGGCTGAAGGTTCATGATCGACGATCAAAACCTTCATAGTACTCCTCCTCTCCGGAGTTATGAGTCAGGTTGGTTAGTTATCGATCGAGGAATTGAAGATATACGTCACGGAATCGATAGATGTATGGGATTTGGCCCATTCGAGAAATATGGTGCATATATATCACTTTCTCGGATCAATCTAAATACTTATTAAAAAAACTTTACATCGTTGTCACATTTTCCAGGGCTGAATTACCGTTCATGTCACCTTTTACTACCATTGACACCGGTAAACCGACGTCGATGACAAATGCAGACCCCGCCCATCGCAATTAATGCCCCCTGGGATTCCTACTCGGTCTACCCTAAGCCTAACCAATCCCGGGTGATAATACCGGTATCCAATATAACTCAATCCATCCGAACGACCGGACCCGGGGCGGTACACCGTCGCCATTTTAAGGAGACGGTTCATCTCAAGGAGGAATTCCATGAAGCGTTTCACACTGCTTCCGACTGCTCTCTTAGTCCTGTTTGCAGTCAGCTCGTTCGTGTCGGCCCAGGATACACCGGCCGAGAAAGTCTTGCGTAATTACGGTTACGGCGCCACCTTCCAAAACATTGCGCCTTTTACCGCCGATTTGGAACCCGTCGAGGTTGCGGGTAAGCGTAAACCCGTTCAAACGGCCGAATGGCTGCGCGTGGATCGTCAACAGTTGGCCGGCGTGCTCGCCGACCAGCCCGAAACCATCCGTTTCCAACTGCCGTCCTCTGCCGTGGGCGCCCTGGAACTGGACCTGGTTCGCGCCGAGGTAACCTCGGCCGGTTTCTTCGTTACCACGTCCGACGGTAAAGACGTCCCCTACAAGGACGGCGTTCACTACCGCGGTATCGTCAGCGGGCGCCACGACACCCTGGTCGCGCTCAGTATCTTTGAAGAACACATCATGGCCTTGATCAAAACGCCGGAAGAAGGCGAATTGGTGCTGGGTCGCTACGGCAACAAGGGCGACCGTCATGTGTTGTACAACGCGAAAGACCTGGAGAACATGCCGGATTTCACCTGCAGCGCCGAGGAACCTGCCGGTTATCGCAAAGAGATGGAACGCCTTCTGACCGAAACCCGGTCGCACGGCAAATCGACCAAGTGCGTCGAAGTCTACTTCGAGTGCGACTACGCCATGTACCTGGAAAACGGCAGCACGACCGCTACCGTGAACTTCGTGACCGGTATGTTCAACCAGGTAGCCACCATCTACGCCAATGAGAGCATCACAACCACCGTCAAGAACACCTTCGTGTGGACCTCGCCGGACAGTTACTCCACCAGCAGTTCCGTTACCGCGCTCAACCAGTTCAGGGGTACTTCGCACAGCGCCGACCTGGCTCACCTGCTGGCCCGGGGCGCAAGCGGATTGGGCGGCGTAGCCTGGATCAACGGCCTTTGCAGCAGCTACGGTTACGCTTACAGCAATATCAACAGCACCTATGCCAATTACCCCACCTACTCCTGGACGGTAATGGTCGTTGCCCACGAAATGGGCCACAACCTGGGCTCGCCTCACACCCACAGTTGCTCATGGTCCGGCGGCGCCCTGGATAACTGTTATCCAACCGAGGGCAGCTGCAGCAGCGGTCCTCCGCCTCCCGCGGGCGGCGGCACCATCATGAGCTATTGCCACCTGACCTCCTACGGCATCAACCCGGCAGCGGGTTTCGGCACCCAACCGGGCAACCTGATTCGCAACACCGTCAACAACGCTTCCTGCCTGAGCACCTGCGGTGGCGGCGGTCCGAGTTGCAGCGGCACCCAGTATTCCGGCAGCCTCAGCGGTACGGGTCAGCAACAGTTCCAGCCCAACGGCACCTACTACTACAGCGGTTCCGGCACGCACACCGGCGCCCTGACCGGCCCGGGCAGCGCCGACTTTGACCTCTACCTGTGGAAATGGAACGGCAGTTCCTGGGTCGCCGTGGCAAGCTCCACTTCTCCCACCTCCACCGAAAACATCAGCTATAACGGTACTTCCGGCTACTACGCCTGGCGTGTGTACAGTTACTCCGGCAGCGGGTCCTACACCCTTTGCCTCAACACACCCTAAGTTTTGACCATGCGGCGGCCGACAAACCGGCCGCCGCCTTTTTTTGGCGCCGGGAGCCGGAAGGGTCTACCCCCATGAAGCTCCTGGAGAAGCGCCAACTTCCAGGCCGAGAAACCCAAACCCACGTCTGTCGACATTAAAGTTTGTAGCCAAAAATGACCATACCCTCGACAAACCGTTGACATCGGGGCCGAAAAAAGACCGTACATGCCTCCATGGACCAACATCCCGGAGCCGGGAACCTTAAAGTATGGTCTTCAGTGGGTACCTCCTTTCGCCGGGAAGGTAGCCACTCGTGACATGTGGGTACTTCCCTGACGAAAGGAGGTACCCCCGGAAGACCATATCCGTACATTCTGGGTCGGGGTAGGTACCCATGTAAATCCCCACCCGTCCATTTTTGCCCGGGGTAATAGCCATATGCCTCGAGTGGCTGACTTCCCGGCGGAAGGAGGTAGCCATGGGGATGCATGTATGCACTGTTTTAGGGGCCCCAGAAAGCCGTTGAATTAACGTAAGCTCATAATTAGGTGAAGGCTGGGAAGAGTTTGAATAATTGGAGTAGCTTACGGCAACAAAACCACCGGCAATGCTTCCACATGGACAAACCCCGGACAACGAAAAGCCGACGAAGCCGAATGATCTCAATTCCCGTCAACGGCGGTTAATTTCTCCAGGTAATCACGCGCTTTTCGGGACTCACCAAGGCGTTCGTACGTTTTTGCCAGGTGTTCCAGTACACGGGGATGGTTCGGGCCGAATTCCTCCGCACTCTTCAACTCGTACAGGGCCTCTCGATAATAGGCGGGCTTGCCCGTCTTATCACCGAGCTCCAATAGGAAGATACCCCGCTCCAACAGTGCTTCGAAGAGCCTGTCATTATAGGGTTTCAAATCGACGGTCTCATCGGCGGAGCGCGTGTTTCTCAAGATGCTGTCGGTCTCCGGTTCTGTACTCCATGGAACCGTGAAAAGCGCCGTCAGGGTGAGCAGCAGAGTTGCGGCCAGGGCCAATGTACCTGCCGAAAAGGAGACCCGGCGTTGCCGCCAGGGCAGTTCGTCGGCGGCATTGAAGTCAGGTGGAAGACCGAGATCCGGTACGGGCGGCATATCCTCCCGGAATTTTTCTCCCAACTGAGTGAGTAGGTGATCCGTTTCCAGCAGCGCCTCACGCTGCTCCTCCAGTTTTTCGCGATCTTGAAAACTCAAGCGTTCTCGTTCCTCGTCCAGGATCTGCTCCGGGGTTTTCTGTTCGAGCATGCGCTCGATTTCACTTCTCAATTGATTCATACCCGTTCTCTCTCTCGCTGCAAATAGGCGGTCAACGCCTTTTTGCCGTAGTAGATCCTGCTCTTGGCGGTATCTCGGGATACCAGGGTCAGCTCCGCAATTTCGTTGAGCGTGTAGCCCATGAGGTAGTGAAGAACCAGGGTTTCACGCTGGCTGGAGCTCAGCCCGCAACCCGCCATCAGCTTGTGGAATTCGTCGCGGCTCTCCATGATACGCGCGGGACAGCGACGTTTGTCGGAAATCGTTTCTTCCAGCTCGTTGAATGAAGCCTGTTCCTTGCGCCGCCTGAAGTAATCGGTGATCTTGTTCCTGGTGATGGAGTAGACCAGGGCCTTCAGGTTGTCGGGCGTTTTTGGTTGTTTCACCAGGTAGCGCGCCAGGCCTATGGAAACTTCCTGGAAAACATCATCGGCATGGATTTCGGGTATATTCTGGGCGTGGATAAGAAACCACACCCGCTTGTGGAAGCAACTGTAAAGCTCCCTGAAGGCATTGTGATCGTTGTGCGTGCGAAAACGGTTTGCCAATCGGTGAAGCTTGATCTGGTCCATTCTTTCATCTCCGGCGATGTGAATGCCTTCACCCCTGGTAAAATCTACGGTGATTCTTCAGTTCTGTTTGGCATATTTTTCGATTAATTCAAGAAAGTCGGCCGGCATAGTTCTCAGATCATTTTCAAGGACAAAAAAACACCCTTTTTGAAAAAGCAGGCAGGGCTCTTCCTCTCTACGTCACGTATATGATCTATGAGGGTGACGAGTTAAGGAGGGGTCATGCTGACTCTTGTTTTATTCTCGTTCTGCCTTTCTTTTCAAGAACAAACCCGAGGCATCGTGATAGAAGAGCCGGACCGGATTTTGGAAGAGGCCGGCCTGGTGAGCGGCGATGTGCTCATCGCTTGGGAGCGGTCCCCGGCGGGAGCCGAAGGCAAGAGCGGCGGTTCTTTTGAAACGCCCCGTGACTGGCTCCTCTTTGCCGTCGAACAGGCCCCGCGAGGCCCGTTCATACTACACGCGGAGCACGCGGGCCGGAAGAAAAGCGTCTTGATAGACGGTGTTCCCAAACCCGAGGTCAGGCCGCGGCTGAGCCCCGAGCAACTGGCTTTGTATAAGTCGGGCAAGGAGTTGATCGATTCCGGTGACGTTCAAGCAGGGCTTTCCCGCCTGGAAGAACTCGCGGATAGAATGCCGGAACCCCTTGCACGCCGGCTCTCCATCATGACGGGCGATCACCTGCTCCAGGCACGGCAATGGGAAGCTGCTCGGCAGGCCTACGCGGACGCCATGGACGGGGCGGAACCCGACCTACAGTGCTTGATCCTGGTCAAGTCCGGCCGCGTTTACCGCCGCCAGGGACAGCTGGAGCAGGCCCGGCAAACCATGCAGCAAGCCGTGGACATCAGCATTGGGATCGAGGCCGACAGCCTGCTGGCGGCTTATTGCCAAAATGCCCTGTTTATATTGTTGTCGGATCAGGGCAAGTTGGATGAGGCCCTGTCTGCATGCCGGACTGCCCTCGCGGTGCGCGAAAAACAGGCGCCGGGCAGCCTGGAAACAGCCGAGAGCCTGGATCATTTGGGTGATGTCCTCATCCAAAAGGGCGCCTTGGGCGAAGCGGTAACCTATCTGGAAAGGGCCATGGAGATTTGGCGGAAAAAAGCGCCCGGCAGCCGACAAATAGCGGGCACCTTGGGCGCCTTGGGTATGGCAGCCCATTACCGGGGAGTGCTGCAAGATGCGGAGTCTTATTACAAGCGAGCCCTGAAGATAGAAAGGGACTTCGAGCCCCGGGGCATGGGCGTGGCGGCCCTGTTGATGAATATGGGTGTATTGTCAGGCATGCGCGGCGATCTGAAAAAGGCCGAACAAGCTTTCCTCGACTCCCTGGAAATCCAAAAGCAACACGATACCGATAAAGCGGTCCTGGCCAACGCCTGGACGAACCTGGGCGTCACCGCCGCCATGCGCGGCGCCTGGGAAAAAGCGGAAGATTATCATCAGTCCGCCTATGACCTGCAACAGGAATTGAACCCGGAGAGCATGGGGTCGGCCAACTGCCTCAATAACCTGGCCCAGGTAGCCCATACTCGCGGCTGTTTGGAAGAGGCTCATGACCTGTACCGGCGCGCATCGGAAATCACGCATAAACTGGCGCCCGACAGCCTCCCGGCAGCCGCCTGTCTGGATAACCTGGGTCAAGTCTACGCGGACATGGGCCGGCTTCAGGAGGCCCGGTCCCATTACGAACGCGCCCTGGCTATCAGGGAACGCCTGGCCCCCGACAGCCTGATCCTGGCTGTAACCCTGGGTAACATGGGTAAGATCCTCGGGAAACGCGGCCATTGGTCGGAAGCGGAGGTCTATTTCAACCGCGCCCTAACCATTCAAGAGAAGTTGGCCCCGAACAGCTATAACTTCGCGGTCGGCCTGGGCCACCTGGGCCGGGCCGCCTGGAAGCGCGGTGACCCGGACCGCGCCCGAGGTTATTTCAACCGGGCCCTGGCCGTTTGGGAAGAGCTTGCGCCCCACGGTTTGGAAATGGCCGGGGTGCTCAATCAGCTCGGCCTGCTCGCCCGCGAACTCGGAGACTTACACGAGGCGGAAGCCCGGCTGGCGCGTGCCGTCGGCACCTTGGAAACACAGATCGGACGCCTGGGCGGATCGACCGAGGTGGTAGCCGGTTACCGCGCCCGCCACCAGAAGATCTATGATGACCGGATGCTCCTGCTTGCCGATTTGAGCCGGCCCTCCGAGGCGTTCTACACCCTGGAACGCTCGCGGGCCCGAACCTTCCTGGCCATGCTCGCGGAACGCGACATCGTGCCCGGTTCGCAAAATCGCGACTTGATCGAGGAACGGCAGCGCCTGGCCCGTCTCTACGAAATGACCCAGCAGCAACTGACCCGGGCTGCCGGACAGGCCGAGATGCAGGCAATGAGCGCCCGCCTGAGACAGGTACGCGCCCAATACGAGGAAGTGAGTACGCGCATTCGATCCTCCTCACCTCGCCTGGCTTCTTTGATCTACCCGGAACCCCTGAACGCGGAACGGGCAGCGGCGTTGCTCGAACCCGGTACGGTTTTGCTCTCCTACGCGGTGACGGCCGAGGAAACCGTCCTGTTCGTGATCAGGTCCGAACAGGAACCGCGCCTGTTTCGCATCCCAAAAGGAGAAGACTACTTTCGCGGCAAGGTAACCGACCTGCGCGGCCACTTCCACAAACAGCCGGGAGACGACGCGGTAGCCGCCGCGCTTTTGCAGAGAACCAGCCGTCGCCTGTTCGACGATTTGATCGAACCCGCCCGAGCCGAGATCGAAACGGCGGAGCGCCTGGTTATCGTGGCGGACGGTTCGCTTTGGACCCTGCCCTTCCACCTGCTGCGCGATCGGTCCGGCCGGTACCTGGTCCAGTGGAAACCGCTGAGCCATGTGGTTTCGGCCACGGTTTACGCGGAGTTGGGCAAAATGGAACGGCGCGGGCATTCACAGCTCGCCGCTTTCGGGAATCCGGTTTATCCCCGCTGCCGACCGGCATCCGGTCAGATTCGGCAGCCCGGTTCCGCTTTGCGCTCCGTGCTCCGGGTCAACAGCCTGACCGCTCTGCCGCACACGGAAAGGGAAATCAACGCCATTGCCGCCATTTATGGGAAAGACGCCCGGGTCTACCTGGGTGAGCGGGCCGACGAGGCCCGAGCCAAGTCGTTGGGTACGGAGCCCGACCTCATCCACTTCGCCTGTCATGCCTACCTCAACGAAAACTCGCCCCTGGATTCTGCCCTGGTTTTGTCCATTCCCGAGACGTTTTCGGAAAGCACGGAAAACGGCATTCTCCAAGCCTGGGAAATCCTGGAGGAAGTGCGCCTGAATGCCGACCTGGTGATCTTGTCCGCCTGCGGGAGCGGCCTGGGCAAAGAGCTTGGCGGCGAAGGGCTGATGGGCCTGAAGCGCGCCTTCCAATACGCGGGCGCCCGCTCCGTGTCGGCGTCTCTATGGACCGTCTCGGACGCGGCCACCGCGGAATTGATGACCCGCTTCTACACCAACCTGAAGGCCGGCGACGCCAAGGACGAAGCATTGCGAAAGGCCCAACTGTCCTTCATCGAGGAACCGGTGCTTCTCATCGACGAGCAAGGCGAGAACCGACGCGTCGATGTGTCCCACCCCTACTATTGGGCCGCCTTCCAATTAAACGGCCGCTGGGATTGAACGGCTTGTGGCGCTGAAGGTGCTGAACAAATTAGCCCGGGGCAACGCCCCGGGAAGAGGATATACCAAGATCGAGCCCTGAAAGGGCGTGACAAAAGACCGTACAACTAATTGATTACTAACGGTTTGTTGCGCCCCTTCAGGGCTATCGGCTTTTTTTTACGCCCAACCCGGGGCGTTGCCCCGGGCTAATTTGTTCAGCACCTTCGGCGCAGGGAGAAGACCTCATAAGTCATAGAGCGGCAAGTGCTCTTTTTCGAACCTCTTGCCAGGAATCTCCCGCTTGGGGCTCGTGGGCGTATCGCTTTTTAAGGGCATCCAGTTCATCTCGATGCCAATCGGGCATGGGGATCGATTCGTTATTCTGAGTGAGGTCATCCCAAATATCGAAGACAAGCTGAAGCTTTTCTGTCGGGGATAATTCCTTGATTTGAGCCATTACAGACATAACACACCTCACTTTTTATTGTGGTGGATTCAATACTCAAAATCAAGCTTGGGCCAAAACAAGGGTAAGAAACTATTCCCCGGCAACTCCTTGAGAGCCGAAGCGGGTCTCTCGATCACCTCCCGGCAGCAATCTGATTGGCCGGGTGATCCGGCAACACGCGTTTACTTCCCATGCAGGGCACCTCCTGTTCGGCGCCTCATCCTAGCATGAGCCGCGTTGCAAGGGGAATCGCGACGGCCGAGGCAGGGGGGATTTGAAGCGGACGCCGGCCGCCTCTCGTTGTCATATGTTGTCAAGCGGCTGAAAGATGCGTGCGCCCCCGGTTGTTTTAAGTTGTTACGATAAATGCTATATCGAAGAATCCTTTCTGATTCCTCGACCCGGAAAAGTCTGGAGCAAAGAATGAGGCCTGGTTCCTCGACCCGGAAAAGTCAGGGTCGAAGAATGTAAACTGGTTCTTCGCGCACTGAAAAGTGATGTGAAAGAAAAGAGTTGTGGTTCCTTGACCCGGACTTTTCGGGGAGCAAAGAATAAAAAATATTTCTTTGACCCTGAACTTTCGGTGCCCTAAGAAGGAGGACTGATTCTTTGCTCCCCGACTTTCAGTATCGAGGAATCAGGGAACATTCCTTGACACCAGGAAGCAAACATCAACGAATGAGACTTAGAAATGAGGTACTTCTTCAGCAGGTGCTGACTAAAAAGCTGTATTCAGTTGTCGAATTCGGAATTTGGGTTGTTACCGGCCAAGACCCGGAAAAACATCGCCGGTCTGCCTCCGAGGTACAACTAAATCACACGATCCCATGCTCCGCCGCTTTGCATTACTGCAATGCCCTTTCATACATCAGCGTATCCGGGTGTTTTTCTCCCAGGCTCTCGTGGGCGCGGTTCAGGATGTCCTCGAAACGGGCGCGGGCCTTTGCCTGGTCACCGGCCTGCTGCCATACCTCGGCCAGGGTCCATTCGGTGCGCAGGGTGCCGGGATTGTTATGGCCCAGGAGATTGCGGCGTCGGGCCAGGACATCTTCCAGGACCGTTTCGGCCTCCGCGGTTTGTTGCAGGCGCAGCAGGGTATCGCCCAGGTTGTGCCGGAGGCGCAAGACCAGCAGCGCCGAGGCGCCCTCGGGCCGCGCCGGATCGTCCAAGACCTCGCGCAGCAGGTCCAAGGCCCGTTGCGGTTGGTTGCGCACGTTCTGCACCACGGCCAGGTTGTTGCGGGTGAGCAGGGTATCGGGATGGAACCGGCCCAGCACGCGGTCCCGGTCCGCCAGCACGTCCGCGTAGATCCGGGCCGCCTCGTCCCACTCGCGTTGCTTTTCCGCCAGATAGCCCCGCAGGTGCCTGATGCGCAGGACCCGGGGTGTATCGGGTTTACCGGTACGTCGGGCCTCGGCCTCCTGTAGGGCCTGAAGTTCTCCGGCTTCGTCCAGGCGGCCGGATTCGATGAGCAGGCGGGTCAGGTTGTAACGCGCCGCGTGGACCCTTGCCGGTTCAGCCCCGGCGGCAGCCAGGCCGTCGGCCGCTTGACGCAGCAGCACCACGGCCTCGTCACGGCGGTTCAATTCGGCCAGCGCCAGCGCCAGCCCGCTCCCGGTAGTCAGCACCTGTTTCGAATCCGGCCCGTACAGCGCCTTATACGCCCGGTTGCAGAAACGGTAACCCGCCTCCGAATCCCTGTAATTGCCCAGCATATAGGACGTGTAGGACTTTTGTGTCAAAGCCTCCAGCGTTTCATCCGCCGTCTCCCCCAAAAGTCCGCAATACAACTGATGCGCCCTGGCAAACTGCCGGTCGGCTCGCCGCATGAGGCCCAATCCGCGCCAGGAGACCCCGAGCGCCATGCACACACCGGCTTCCAGTTCGGGCTGACCGGCATAGATCTGTTCGGCCCTTGCTTCCGCCCGCTCCAGGAGTTCAAAGCCGGTGACCAGGCGCCCGGCGCGGCCCGGGTCCACTTCCGAGAAGACACTCTGGTTGAAATCCTTCAACGCCCGCACCTGGTCTAGGGCCGCCAATGCCTCGGCCTCGGCCTTTTCGGTCCGGATCAGCGCCGCCGAAATCAAGGCGATGACCAGCAGCAGGAGGAGCAACACGGTCCCGGCGGCCGCAAGGGCGCGGCGGTGGTACCGGGCCAGTTTCCCGATTCGGTAGAAGCCGCCGGTGGGCGCGGCCTCCACGGGTCGTCCCGCCGACAGGTTGTCCAGGTCCCGCATCAGGGCGCGGCAGTCCTGGTAACGGTTCCGGGGCTCCGGCTCCAGCGCCTTGCTGATCACCCAGCCCACCTCGCCGGCCAGGCGCTCGCGCAATTCGGCGCGCGTCATCCCGCGAGAACGGGCCGCGTTTTCCGCCCCGCCGCCCAACGCGTCCAGGGCTTCCTGGGGCGGCAGCACGGGCCGGAAGACAGACTCGGACGAGCCGCTGCTGCCGGTCAGGGGTGCGGGTTCCGGCGGGCGGCCCGCGCACAGGTGATAGAGCAACGCGCCCACGCCGTAGACATCGGTGCGCACGTCCACCGCGCCCTGTTCCCCGGCCAGTTGCTCGGGCGCCATATAGCCGGGCGTGCCCAGCACCGCGCCGGTTTGGGTGCGGCCCGGGCTGTCGCGGAAACGGGCCACGCCGAAATCGATCAGCCGGGCCTGCGCGCCGGTTTCGCTTTCCGCCACCAGTACGTTGTTGGGGTTCACGTCCCGGTGAATAATGCCTTTGCCGTGGGCCTGAGCCAGGCCGTCGCAGATCTGACGGACCAGGATCAGCCGCTGCGCCAGGTTCTGTTGCCGGCGGTCGCACCAATCGGTAATCGTGCCGCCGGTAATGAAGGCCATGGTGTAGTAGGGCTGGCCTTCGGGCGTCACGCCGCAGTCGTAGACCCGGGCCACGTTGGGGTGATCGATCCGGGCCAGGGCCTCTTGTTCGTCGGTGAAGCGCTCGATGGAACGGGGCGTGCAGTTGCCCAGGGGCAGCACCTTCAGGGCCACCGCCGCATCCAGGGTCTTGTAACGGGCCTTGTAGACCACGCCCATGCCGCCGCGCCCTATTTTTTCCAGCCGCTCGTAGTTGTGGAAGTCGCCGGGCGGCGGTTCCTCCCGCTCGCCCCGCGTGACCTCCCGCGCCAGGCCCCGCACCGGGGCGAAGGGGTCCTCCTCCTGTTCCGACGCCCACCAGTTTTGCAGCTCGGTGTGAAGTTCGGGCCGGTCGGCCAGCCTGTCCTGAATCAGCGCGGCGCGGGCTTTTTCGTCCAGGGTGCGGCCTTCTTCGAAAACGGTGCGCAGCAGGCGCCATTCTTCCGGGCTCATACGCGGCCCTCGCGGTAACGGGTCTTGAGCCAACTCCGGCCGGACGCCATGTCGCGCTTGACGGTAGCGGACGCCACACCCAGCACCTCGGCGATCTCGGCGACGCTCATGCCCACGTAATAGTGCAGTTCCAAGGCCCGGGCGGCGCGTTGGTCCAGTTTGGCCAGGGCGTCGAGCGAGTGGACCAGGAACTCGATGCGTTCGTCGGCGGCGTCCTGCATGGGTTGGTCGGCGGGTCCCAGCGTAAGGACCGGTTCGCCGCCGCCGCGTTTTTGGGCCTTGCGGGCGCGGGCGTATTGGATGAGAAAATCCTTCATCACCTTGGACGAGAGCGCGAAGAAATGGGCGCGGCTCTCGAAATCGCGGTCCCGCTCGTTGACCAGCCTCAGGAAGGCTTCGTGCACCAGGTCGCCGGTGCGCAAGGTGTGGTTGCGGCGCTCCTTACGCATGAAGGCGGCGGCCAGGCGGTTGAGCTCGTCATAGACCACGGGGGTGAGGCGCGCGAGGGCGGCATCGTCCCCCTGCCGCCACTGTTGCAGCAGTTGGGTAATGGGCGCATCGATCTTGATTTGTGAGGGGTTCTGATCCATCAACGTCTCGAAGGCGAGGTTTGGCAATAACAGTAGCACAGATTCCTCCAAGCAAAGTGGATTTCCCCGGGCGCTTGCCGCACGCTCCGGCGCGGCCGGCGCCCGGGGAAGCCCGGCATTGCGGGGGTTACGATCCCTCACCGTCGTCGTCGCCGTCACCCGTGGGAGGCGCGCTGCCGCCGCCGCTGTCGCCGATGTTCTCGGAGCCGGGATCGGGCGTGTTGCCGGCCAGGAGGTGCGCGGCCCACAAGAGACCGGGTGTTTCCTCGCCGTTGCAGGCGATTTGGGCCAGAGCGGCCAGGGACAGTAGGGTCAAGGGGTTGCGCAGTCGGGCGGCAGCGGGTTTCAGCAAGTTTTTCATAACAGGTCTCCTTATCATATCTGGTTTGATTTCAGAAGGAAACCGAGCTCGGGATTCCGGATGAAGCGTTTGCTAACCGCTTCTACCCCATAGGTCTCTCCCGAGCGGAAAAAACGGCCGGAGCGGGTGATTTTTTTTATTTCGGGCGATTCTCCTGTTCCAGGATCCAGCGGTGAGCCCGCCCGATGGGTTTCAGTAAGTCCTGGTTTTGCTTCAATTTATAGGCTTCGCTCAACTCGTTATACGCTTCAAGGTAATAACCGGCGATCACCTCGGGCGCGGCGAAACTCTCCCGTTCCGATTTCTCGGCCAGGTCCAGGAAGAAGAGCCCCCGTTGCTTGAGCGCTTCATAGAGTTGATCATCTACTTGTTGCGCCCCTTCTACTTGGGTGCGCCTGCCGAAGTCGCCGCTCTTTTCACCAACCACCACGGCCTCGCGGACCGTAACGGGCAGCACCAGGAGCGCAACGGCCAATACAGCGGCCACGGCAAGGGCGGCCGCCGGGGCGGGCACGCGGAAGCGTAGCAACGCGGCCCACCGGGAGGGCGCTTCGTCCTCTTCATCGGGGAAGTGGACCTCCGGCACGTTTTCCCACAACTCGCGGCTGTAACGGCCGCTTTCGCGCAGGATGTCGTCGATATCCGGGTTGCCTTCCCGTTCTTGTAAAAACCTCAAGCCTTCCTCGTCCAGGTGGTCGGCCTGCTCCAGCCGAATCTCTTGCGGGCTTTGTACCTCCAACAGTTCGGCGATTTCTTCGCGATTCAATATGGTCATCATGCCTCTCCACCTTCTCTATCGTAAAACGCTTCGATCTTTTGTGCGGCTTTATTTTTGATTTTCCGGGCGTGGTTCGCGGTGATGTCCAAAGCCTCGCCGATGTCCGGGTATTGGAGTCCGTAACCATGTCGCAAGGACAAGACGCGTTTCTCCAGTTCGTTCAGGTCCGTTACCCGCCGGAAGAGTTGTTCCAGGGCAATGCGGGCGTCAGGATCGCGGGCGCCTGCTTGCAGTTGCTCGTAGCTTTCCACTGGTTCCAGGTGCTCCCGTTCCCGTATTCTTTTTTTGATGTAATCCACGATCTTGTTGCGCGTGATCCGGGCCAGGAATTTGCGTTTGTCCTTAATGGGGGGCGGCTTGGGCAGCCGTTTGCAAAAGGCCAGGCATATATCCTGGAGCAGATCGCGGGCATCGTCCTCCGGGGCCTCTTTCAAGATCATGGCCCAGACCATCCGTTTGTGTTTATCCCATTCATCGCGACACATGGTTCCCCCTCGCCACAACAGTATTCAAGGGGCATGGTGCAAGCCGAGCCCAAGCGGGATCATTTTTATTTACCCGGGCCTCTTGTAAAAAGGACAAGTCTCTTTATTGCAGGGGAAAAGAAAGAATAAGGAAGAGAGGGCACGGAGGTCACAGAGGGAGCTTGTTACGCCAAATCCCTCGCTCATAGAAACCTCTTCCCAAGCCGAGGAGAGAAAAGATTTAGGGATGGGAGATCTGATGAAAACAGAAAGACCCCTCTGTGACCTCTGTGTCCTCTCTTCATTGATTTTCAAGCACATACGATCCTCGATTACCCGGGCCTTCTTGTAAAAAGGACAAGTCTCTTTATTGCAGGGGAAAAGAAAGAATAAGGAAGAGAGGGCACGGAGGTCACAGAGGGAGCTTGTTACGCCAAATCCCTCGCTCATAGAAACCTCTTCC
>JASJCB010000064.1 GCA_030066195.1 Acidobacteriota bacterium | reverse complement strand
CCCGCCCTTGCGCACCTGGAAGGATATGGCCACCGGGTCGGAACCGCCGTCTCTCTCATAGGCGGCGATCATCAAGGTGCGGTGCGGCATTTTACGCGCCAATCCCGCAAAGAACTCGCGGTTCAGGTAATGGCTCCAGTTATAGAATTTGCGGCAGGTACGTTCGTAGAAATCGTACATCAGGCCGAACAGACGATCAGGGGCCTCTTCACCGGGGACGGCCTTGAAGATGAGGTGTTCGGCCGCCTTGCGTCGTTCGCGGCGTATATTGTTGCGCTGTTTGCTCTTGAACATCGCAACATAGTCCTCGAACTCCTGAAAGCCGTTGTTCTTCCAGATCAGGCTGTGGTGCAGCCAGGGCTTCATACCCAGTGTTTCCATGGTCTTGCACCATTCGGAATCGGTGTGCAGGAAATGACAGCCGGCGATCTGGTTCTCTTTACAAAAGGCGTCGATCGCTTTCATCATGGCGGCGCAGGTTTCTCTTTCATTCAATTCGGGACGCACCAGGAAGCGGTAGCCGATCGCGGGCGTAAACGGACTCATGCCCACCAGTTTGGGGTAGTAGGGGATGCCGATACGGTGCGAGACCTCGGCCCATTGCTGGTCGAAGACGAACTCGCCCCAGCTATGACCCTTGACATAAAGCGGCGCGGCGGCCAGCAACTGACCGTCCTCCGTGGACAAAGCCAGGTGACAGGGTTGCCAGCCCTGCTCGGGATTAAGACAGTCGCTACGCTCCAGGTTGACCAGCCAGTCCCACTCCAGAAAAGGGGATTCCAAGGGTTCGGCGAGTGCGTTCCAGGCGTCCTTGGGTAGTTCATCGAGGGCGGTGTGCCAGCGAAAGGATGCGACAGTACTCAAATGACGTCTCTCCTTCAAGATCCTTCTTTTTGCAGGTGAAGCAGGCGGTTATTGGCGGGCATGGGGTTATCCTCCACCAAGGCCAAACCGGCCTCGGCGGCAACCCGGGTTACCTTCTCGATGTCGCGAATACCGCTGTCGGGGTCGCGGTACAGCAGCCACTGATTGAAATCGGCATTGCTTTGACTGGTGAAGCGGCCGTTATAGTTGAACGGTCCGTACACGCAGAGCGATCCGCCCGGCGGCAGGATCGATGCGGCGCCGCGAATAAGACGTTGGACGCGCGGCCAGGAGACGATATGCAGGGTGTTGGCGGTGAACACGGCGTCGAAGGGGCCTTGGGGCCAGTCTTCCTGGTCCACGTCCAAGCTGATGGGCTGTTTGACATTGGCCGGTCCTCCGTCGTCAATCCAAGCCCGGATACCGGCGTGATGAACCGGCAGATCGCTGGGATGCCAGGTGAGGTGAGGCAAGTCGGCGGCAAAATAAACGGCGTGTTGTCCGGTACCGCTGCCGATTTCCAGAACGTTTCGGGCCGGTTGCAGCAAGCGACGCAAAACGGCGAGAATGGGTTCCCTGTTGCGCTCACATGCCGGGGAATGAGGTTTCATAAATTTGCTCCGGCAGGAATCAGGCGGCAATGTTCCACGGCGCACGCCTCCTCCCTATTCTATCCACGTTTCCAAGCGTCAGGGCAATGGAATTATGTTTTTGCTGTAAGCAAGGCTTAAGGCTTTTTGGGTTTGATGCCGGCCAGAAGTTTCACCTGGTCCTCGGCGGGGAAGGTGGTGTTCAGACCCATGGTCTGGAGCTGAACGGGGCCTCGCGGTCCCATCACGAAGCGGAAGCAGGTGGTGGCCTTCAGGACTTCCTCGTCCATCAGCTGACGGCCGGAAAAACGGTAGATGGTGAGGGTTTCCCCGTCGACCTTGACCTTTTCCGTTACCTTCTCTTCAACCTCGAACTCGCGGCGCGCCAGCCTGGATTGCAACACGGGCAGAACCTTTTGGGTAAGAGCCTCCACACTGAGGTCTCCCCAGGAGCGTTCTCGTTGAATGGAGATGAGGCTGGTAGTGCGACCGTCCTCGCGAAGGTGATCCTTGTGGTAGAAGGAGATGGCCTCGGTTCCCATAAAACTGTTTTTGCTGAAGGCGTAGAAGCCCTCGGGCAAGTTCATGTCCAGAATGTCGCTGACATGGGCTTCTATCACCGCGGCATCGCGCTCCACCTTACCCGCCAGGAAGAAACCGCCGAGGATCAAGGCCAGGGAAAGAACGACCCAGAGGGGCATGAGCGCTATGAAACAGCCGCGTTTGGCGCGCTTGATGCGTTGCTCGTCGGTTAATGGTTGCTGTTGTTGTGTCATGGCGCCCCCTTCAATGCCGTACGGCGGATCATCATACCCAAAAGAGGCGCGGATGACCAGTCCGATCGACGATCGGGGGCGTAAGCGGCCGGGTCGGAAGTGATTTGTGGTTTTTGAACGGGCCGGAATTGAGTAGAATAAAAGGGCCGATATCCCGAGGAGGGCATATGAAAGCGGCCAGAATCATCAGTCTCACCGTTGCCGTGGCGTTGCTCTCTGCCTGGTTCCCTCCACGTTCTAAACCGGAAGACGTTTACCAGCAATTGGATACACTTGCCGAGATCCTAACGGTCGTTCAGGAAAACGCGGTCACCGATATCGGAAGCGAAGAAATGATCGAAGGCGCCGTCAGCGGCATGTTGGGTCAGTTGGACCCGCATTCGAACTATTATAACGAGGCCCGCTACCAAACCATGAAGGAAGATCAGCACGGCGCCTTCTACGGCATCGGCGTGATCGTGGGTTATCAGAACAGCCGCTTGACGGTAGTCACCGCCTTGGAAGGCGCTCCCGCGGCGCGTGCCGGATTACGCGCCGGTGATGTGATCGTGGGCATCGATGAGGTGGAAACCGGTAATATGAATGTCAACGAGGCGGTCCGGTTGCTGCGGGGCCGGGAGGGTAGCAGCCTCGATGTGACCGTGACTCGCCCGGGCTTGGATGCGCCGCTGAAGGTAACCATGACCCGCGAGGAGATTCCTACCAACAACGTGCGCACCAGTTTCATGCTGGACGAAACCATCGGATACGTGGCTCTGAAGGATTTCGGCGAAACCGCCGCCCAAGAACTGAGCGATGCGATCACGGCTTTGGAACGATCGGGCATGCAGCGTATGGTTTTGGATCTACGCGGTAATCCCGGCGGCCTGTTGCCGCAGGCCATCGGTGTAACCGGCCTGTTCATTCCCGGCCGCAAGCTGGTAGTATCCACCCAGGGTCGACTACGTAGCGCCAATCGTGAATACACATCTGAACGCAAGTCGCCGCACGAACAAATTCCCCTGATCGTGATGATCGACCGCAGTAGCGCCTCCGCCTCGGAAATCGTCGCCGGGGCATTGCAGGATCACGACCGGGCTTTGATCGTAGGCGTCAACTCATGGGGAAAGGGTCTGGTTCAAAGCGTTTTTCCACTTTCCGGCGGCACCAGCGGACTGGCTCTGACCACCTCCCGCTACTTTACCCCTTCCGGCCGCAATATTCAGGGCGACTACAATTCCTGGGAGTCCTACTACAGCCCGGAATCGTCCGAAAGTTTCTTTTTCGGAGGCGAACGTTCGGGTATTCCCACCTTTGAAACTACCAAGGGACGCAAAGTCTATCAGGTGCGCGGCATTACCCCGGACGTCTATATCGCCGAAAACAAGGCGCCCGAGATCATCAAGGACCTGACTTACAAGCACGCGGCCTTTTTCAACTTCGCTACCGATCACCAGGACCGCTACGGTTTGGTAGACCGTGACTGGCGGGCCGATGAGCGGGTAGTTGCCGATTTCCGGGCTTATGTCCAAGCAAAAGGCTGGTTGAAGGACGATCGGCCGTTCACCGAAAACGAGGCAATCAAGAACCGGTTGACCCATCAGTTCCTGCTGATCACCGGCGGCAGAAAAAGCGAGGAGTGGGCCACCCGCCATTTGCTGCGTAACGACGCCCAAATCCAGGCGGCCATGGACCTGTTCGGTAAGGCCGGCGAACTGTTGCGCGTCTACAAGGGCGAGGTGGGCTTACGACCCAACTATACCAGCGAACTGATTCAGTATGCCCAACTGCACAGACCGGCCGGGGTGGATAAGAAAGCGAAGGGGAACAAGTAGCGCCCCCGACAGCTTGCTTTATTACGCGCGGTTCTTGAGGAACTGGGCGATGATGTTTTCCACGTCGTCCGTCTTCGAATCGATTAAATCGGGATCGCGATCCAGGATGTCCTTACCTGACGGGGGGATATGAGCCAGGCTGGAAACATCCGGAACCAGCTTTTGACGAATGTATTCGCTGACATCGATGAGCTGGTGTCCTACCTTCTCCAACTTCTGCCTGATGATATCCTGGTACTGGTACAGATCCATGATCCCTTCGAGGTTCTCCAAGCCGTTGTCGGAGTAATTGAGAAGATCCTCGGCTTTCTCCATGAACTCTTCGATGAGGGTATCCATGTCCATGCTGCCGTCTCGTGAATGAGCGGCCTTCTCCATCATTTCACTGGCGATATTCTTGATTTCCTCAAAGTTATTGATACAAATCTCGACCTGGTCCATGACCCGCGAGGCGCCGCCTTCAGATTCTTCGGCGATCTTGTAGAGTTGATCCGGTATGGTTTTGGCTTCATCGGGATCTTTACTTTTATCAGCCATGACCATCTCCTAGGGGTACGGCACGATGTGCCTTAAGCAATTATATCGGATTTTTGGGGGTACACTTGATCGGAAGTAGGGAAAATTCTTGTGAAACAATGTTAAGCAAAGCTTTGCTCAAATTACATCCACCAGGATATTGAAAGCCTCATACCGGAAGTTTTGTAGGTATTGCGACCACCGAAGACGGACTCATAGCCGAGGCCCACATTCCAACGCTTGCCAAGGCGACGGCTTAGCTCCAGTCCGAAGCGCTGTTCGCCGCGCTCATTGGGATACTCCAGGAAACTGTAGATCACCTTTTCATCTTCGAGACTTTCCAATGTGTGGTAGAAGAGCTTTCCGTCCAGGATGCGGCGCATTTTGAAGCGCAGAGCCGCATCCACGAACATTTCGTCGGCGGCTCCGCCGCCGCGCAGGCGATAACCGATGTCCATCTCCACAGCGCCGCCCCGGGGAAAGACCTGGTTGTAGGAGGCGATAGCAAAGAAGTCGGTGCCGCTGGTGGACAGCGGCAGCAGATCGTCGCCCTTTTCGTTAACCAGCAGGCCGGTCTCTGCCAAAAAGCGAACGGTACCGCCGCGTCGGTTGAGCCGCTGGCGCAGGCCCAGGTAGTAACCGGAAATACCGCTGTTGGAAAGACTGTCCCCGGCGGTCAGTGAACGGCTGAGGTGTTGGGTGCGAAAGACCACGGTCATGTCGTCGGTCCACCCCATCAGGTATTCGGCAATGATGGAGTCGGTTTCATAGTCCAACAAACCGCCGCCCAAGTCCACGGGGATCTCTTCTTCCAAGTAATCGAAATAGGTGTCGCCTTCCAAAAAGCCGAAATGAAAGGTGACACGTTGTCGCCCGCGACCCAGGGTGTCGTCCATGGAAGGCGCGTGCAGAGCGAAAAGGCAGAGAATGATAGATGCATACCTGAACAAAACGGACCTCGATTTCAACGTTTGAATGGTCTAGTTATCTTCCACGGAACGTTCCAGCTGATAGATACGCTTCTTGATCATCGCCTCGGCCAGTTCGGGAACCACCTGCCAGATGACCTCGCGCACGTAATCGGAGCCGACGGACTTGACCAAATTGGCGGCAACCTTCTCGGCCAGTTGGTCCATCTGTTCATCGGACAGGGAGAGGGGACCGCCGGCCGCGGTTGCCACCGCCTCGTGCAACGGGGGAGCGACGGGGGTTGCGCCGCTTGCGGCAGGTTCGTCTTCCTCAACTTCCAGCACGTCCATGTCGTCGCTTTCTAAAACCAGGGGCTCCGGTTCATCTTCGCCGATTTCTTCCAGGATGGGCTCATCCACATCGGGCATGGCGAAACCGGTTTCGGGTTCCGCGGCGATCGGTTCGAGTGCCGGCTCCAACGCAATCGGTTCGGGCTCCGGTTCCGGGGAGATCGCTTCCGGCTCGATTGTCTCCGAGACCTCGGGCAGCAGGGGTTCGTCGACTTCTTCGACATTAAAATCGGTAGCGGCCGTGTCTTCCTCGCCCAGATCCAGGTCGAAGTCGTCTTCGCTCAGCGTTTCGGATTCGCTTACCTCGCGGAACCCCTCGATTTGTTCCTGGTTCAGTTGGACCGTGTCGGCCTCGCTGTGGATGGGTTCGGGTTCTTCCGTTTCCAGCGACGGCAGTTCCATGGGCTCATCCACCCCAAGTTCGGGAATCGATTCGTTGCCGGGCAGGGTGGCGAGGTCAAGTTCCGGTTCCTCGTCGAGCGAAGTCGTGTCGGCATGATCGTCCAGGACCAGTTCATCATGGTGATCTATCGGGCCGGGCACCTCGAGCGAGGGCTGGGTGTCGTCACCGAGCACCGGTTGGGTGTCTTCCTCGGGATCGGGGGTAACGGGGCGGGTGTCTTCATCATCCAAGGTGGCAAAATCTTCATCGCCCAGTTCTTCCAATGAGTCATCGCTCAAATCCAGTGAATCATCGGACATTTCCAGGGAGTCGTCACTCATATCCAGGGAATCATCGGACAGGTCCAGTGAATCGTCCAACTCCAAACCGGAGGTGAGCAGTTCATCGTCCTCGCCCAGTTCTTCGGCTTCGCCCAATTGCAATTCGTCGGCTTCCAGGTCGGCCGTGTCTTCATCGATCGCGAGGTCCGGCGTGATGTTGGCTTCTATTTGGTGTACGTCTTGCAAATCCAGGGTTTCCGCCATCTGGTCGGGCGATGCCATTTCGGCATCGGAAAGATCCAGGTCATCGTCGTCCAGGCCCTCCAACTCGTCGTCTTGCAATGTGGCATGGTCGACGTCGGTGGTTTCAATCAACTCCTCGTCTTCCAGTTCTTCCAGGTCTTCGGTGTGTAATTCCATGGGCTCGTCGGTGTCGGCCTCGTCCAACGCGAAATCACCGATGTCGGGGACTTCTGCCCGGGCGGCCACCTGGTCCGCCTGAGCACCTTGCAGGCTTGCGCGTAATTCCTCGGGACTGGCTTGGATGGTAGCGCCTTCATCGAAAAAGCCGGCCGCGTCATCCGGTTCGGGTTCCGGCTGAGGCGCCGGGGCGGTGGATCTTGCCTGATCGATAAGACGGCGCATGACCGAGACCAGTTGTTCCTGTGAGAAGGGTTTGACGATTTTCTCGTCCACGCCGACCTTGTCCGCCAGTTCCTTGTCGTAAGGTTGGAAGCGGCCGGTCAGCAAGATGACCGGGATGTGCTGAAACGCGGAAGACTTGACATGCTCACACACTTCATAGCCATTGAGGGCGGGCATGATGGCGTCGGCCAGGATGATGTCGGGTTGGAATTCAGCGAGTTTATCTACCGCTTGCTTGCCGTCCGATACCGCGAGCAATTCAAAATCGGAATCACTGAGCGCCATCTCTACCAGTTTCTGGATAGTTGCGCTATCATCAGCAAGCAATACCTTATTCATCATTTCTTGCTCCTCACCTCGGACATCATTTCATACTTATGTCACACATGCCCATGATTAGTACCATCATAAACGCAAAATTCAATTCGAATCAAGTATTATTAGTCCTAGTTTTAGGATAAAGCAAGCCGCGGCTTTAGGGGCGCAAACCCTTTTTTCAGAACACCCCCGGCCTTTTCGACACCCCCGATCACGCCCTTTATGCGCACCGCACCGCATCGTTTTTTTTATTACCGCCCGACGGCTTGGATAGGAGATGGAAAAATTGGGAATGGTGCTATGTGTAAGACATAGTATTTCGACTCTTAAAGTGGATGAGAATGATCAAAATCACCATACTAGGGTACATAAATCTCACGTTGCACTCAGGGGCGGGCAGTTTTCTGCAAGGTCGGATACCCGAGGGAGATCAAGGGAGATACCTCTACTTGGTCGACGGGCCGGCTGATGGTACAATGAGCACGGAAGCATTTTAAACCATGGAACGGAAGGGTAAAAAGGGGTGTAAGGGATGGATGTCTCCCAATATGATGATGCCATGAGAGATCTTTTCAACAAACATCGGGCCGAACCCGATAATGTGGACCTCACGGCCGAGCTCTGCTACGGACTCAATATCCGCTCTTACCACGGGGAAGCGGCCGGGGTTGCTCGTCAGGGCCTCACACGCAGTCCCGCACATGCCGGACTCTACTACGAACTGATTATTGCCAGCAGCTTGGATACCGCCCACATTCTCGAGGAAATACTCAATGAATTACAGGAGTTGTTGGAAAACGACCCCAAGGATCGGGGGATTCTACGCAACCTGGCCTTAACACATTACTACATGGAACAGGATGAGGAAGCCGAGGATATCCTGATGGCTCTGTTGGACGAATACGGCGAGCGAGATCTGGACCGGCAGACCTTTGAAATCCTAGCCCAGTTGGAATACACCCGCCAGGACATGGAACAATGTATCGTCTATTGCGACAAGGCCATCGATCGACCCGGACCCGCGGCACGCATGGTGCGCCTGAAGGGTCTTTGTCTGCAAGATTTGGGCAAGATCGAACAGGCCGTCAACAGTTTTCGCTTTGCCCTTCAACTGGAGCCCAATTTCGTCTGGGCCTGCCACTCGCTGGGCAGTATCTATATCGAACGCGGGCACTTCACCCAGGCCCTGCGTTATTTCGGCATGGCTACCTTCATCAATCCCCAGGATCCCGGCAATCTCTTCATTCCCGCGGAAGCCTATATGGATATGGGTCAGTACAGCCTGGCCGCCGCCGAGTTGGAGAAGTTGCTGCTGCTGAAGCCCGAGCGCCGGATCGAGGCCGAGGTGCACAACGCCCTGGGCTACATCCAGATTAAAGAAGAGCGGCCCTCCCGGGCCATGGAGCACCTGCAAACAGCCGTCGAGTTGGAGCCGGAACTCAGCCTGGCTTATTTCAACCTGGGCCAGTTGGCGGTACAGCAACAACACCTTGAAGTGGCCAGGAAACGGTTCCGCCGTTCTTTGGAACTGGACCCGCAATTGTCGGAATCCTGGGTGGAACTGGGCTTCCTTGAATTGAACAACCACAACGAGACAGAGGCCGAGGCGCACTTCACCAAGGCTTTGGAGGTCGATCCCCTCGAGGCTCAGGCCAACTTGGGTCTGGCCAAGATCTATCAGGGACGCGAGGACCACGAAAACCAACTCCTCCAGGCCAAGAAGGCCTACGAGTGCGACCCCGATCATTCCGAGATTTGCAACAATCTGGGTATTGCCCACGAATGCTGCGGCGAATTGGACGATGCCGAGGAAGCCTATGTGCGGGCCTTGGAGTTGGATGATACCAACGCGGCCGCGGCCAATAACCTGGGTTATCTCTACGAGCGCAAGATGGAGATGTATCCCGAGCAATCAGAGACCTATCGCAAGAAGGCGCTGGAAGCCTGGAAGGAACGCCTGCGCATTTGCGTGCAAGGCAACAAGTCCACCGATGCCGCCACCACCCACCTGATTCAATTGGGCATGAATCAACAGGAAATCGAGAACCTGGCCCGATCTTTTTGAGGAGCGGGCGCCGCCGATGGATACAATACCTGACTGCCCTTTTTGCGAAACACCCACTCAAGTGCGACATGTTCCGGGCCTGTCTCACCTGTTCCGCATTTATAACTGCCCCGCCTGCCATGCGGAGATCAAGCAACCCATCTCGGTCCCGCCGGAGGGCCCGCCGCCGGCGGATACCAGGAATCCCAACACGGAATGCCCGGACTGCGCCTTCAGTGATTTCAACTGTTTTGCTTGCGACGACCCTGTCTGTGAAAGACATATACGAACTTTCGAGAAGTATTCACGTTTTGTATCTCCCGACCTGGGCACGGAACTGGTGGAACGCTACGGCAACCGCATTTATTGTCCCTTGTGTTTCCAGAACGCGTTCAACCGCTTCTCCCGGGAACTGACCCAATCGACCTCCAAACCGGAACGCCGGTCGCCTTATAATTTCCCCCTGATCTTGGGCCTGCTGATCATTCTGGTAATTATTATGATCGGATTGAGAAACTGCGATGCCGCCAAACAGCTCAACACACGACAAGACCAATTTACGGCTGGCCGGGCATAACGGCCTCTTCATTGCCTTGGGAGGCGGGGCCGCCCGCGGCCTGGCTCATTTGGGCATTCTCAAGGTGCTGGAGGAGGAGAAGATTCCCATCGCCGGCATTTGCGGCACCAGTATGGGCTCCATCGTGGGCGCCTGTTATGCCCTGCATCCCGATTCCGATGCGGTGATTCGCGACTTCCGCAATCACATCAACAGCAGTCACTTCGTACATGTGCGCTTTGCCTACCTGCGCAAGGTGCGTAGGCAGAAGGACGACAGCAAGGGAAAGAAGACGACCCTGCGCCAACGCTTGAGCGAGGGCCTGATGTTGGGCCGCTCTTACATTACCGGCGCCATCATCAGTTACGAGGAGTACCTCAACGAGATCGCGAGCCTGGTGCCCAACCGCACCTTCAAAAATACCAAGATGCCTTTTTTTGCCACCGGGTTGGACCTCACCAATACCCGTGAGGTTGTTTTCGATGCCGGTTTCCTGCGCTCGGCCGTCATGGCTTCCGCCGCGATTCCCGGTGTGTTCCCGCCGGTCTGCTCGGGTAAGACCATTTATGTGGACGGCGGTTGGATGAACCGCATCCCGGTCAATCCGCTGTTGGCGTTCGGCGCGCGCAAGGTGTTGGCGGTGGATGTCTCCGACGATCCGGCGCCCGATATCAATACGCGCCGCGGCTCCTCGCTGCTGAGCGAGGCCAACAAGGCCGCCCAAATCAGGCTGGCCGAGCTTCAATGCGAGCGCGCGCAAGCCATCTGGCGACCGCCCGTGCAGGGCCTGCACTGGGCCGACTTTTCCCAGCTGGAACAGGCCGTGTCCATAGGCGAGGCCTACGCGCGGGAGCGTATCGACCAGATCAAGCAGTTGATGGACGAGGAGGAGTCCAAACCGGAACAGTTGAACCGCTGGCAGCGCTTCCTGATCAAGCTGGCCAGGCTGCCGCAACCCAAAGTTTTGGAGAAGCCGGTCACATTTGACGTCCGTCCCATCTGGGACGTGGGGCCCGCGGAAGAAACCTAGGACAAGAGACCCAGTAGAAGCGCCGCCCGATAGAGGAAGACCACGGCGAACGCGGCCAGGGTCAGACCCAGGAAACGCATCAACCACAAATATATGCGGCTGCGCAGAAAATCGCGAAAGCGGGCGGTCAGTAAGGCGACCACGGCTTTGGACAGCACGATCGAGATAAAGAAGGCGGACACATAGGCGAGCGCCGCCGTCAAGCTCGCCCGGTGCGCCTCGATCAGGGTGGGCGTACCGACCGTGACCCAGAACATATAAGGTGCGGGATTCAGCAGGTTGGTCAGCACGCCGCGAAGCAGGGAGCGAGGCTGCCGTTCCGGTGTATCGCCGTCGTTCGGTTGGACCCGGAAACTTTCCCAGGCAAGCCATGACAGGAAGCCGGCCCCGACAAGGGAGAGCAAACCAAGCGTGGTATCCATGCCCTCCAGCCGGGTGAGCAGGAAAAGCGTCAACAGAATCAGGGGGCCGTCGGTCAGGATGGGAGCCAGGGCAACGCGTAAACCGCCGGCTAGACCGTGACGTACCGTTTCGGAGATGGTCAGGGTGAGCAGGGGACCCGGGGCCGCACCGGAACTGAGCCCGAAAACCAATCCCGATAAGGCGAAAGCCCAGACCCCTTCCATGTCGGCCCCTTGAATCAAAAAAGCCCACCCTTTACGGGCGGGCTTTAAAGTACCCCCAAGGGGATTTGAACCCCTGTCGCCGCCGTGAAAGGGCGGTGTCCTAGGCCTCTAGACGATGGGGGCATAGGAAGATATCGATCGTAGAAAAATGGCCTGCCTCGCGGGCAGGCCATGCTAAATGGTACCCCCAAGGGGATTTGAACCCCTGTCGCCGCCGTGAAAGGGCGGTGTCCTAGGCCTCTAGACGATGGGGGCCTGAGTAACTCTTTTCTACAATCGGGAAAAAGTGGTGAGCCGTGATGGACTCGAACCATCGACAGCCTCCTTAAAAGGGAGGAGCTCTACCAACTGAGCTAACGGCCCACACTTTTTTCCTGCCGCCTCCTGGCGACGAGACGTAATGATACTTGAGCGGGTTTCACCTGTCAAATATTTTTTTTGACTTTTTTCTAACCTTTCCCCTATGCCTAAACCCCTTGTCATGCAACGGTTCACGGCTTCCCCCATCGTCGATTTCTTCTCTGTTGCAACGAATTTTCAGCCCTTCGCGTACCATATCCCGGATCGTTGGAAAAACGCCGAGAGCTCGGTTTCGTACCGCCCTGACAGTGATCTCGCTAACGGGCGGCGTTCGGGTTGAAGGCGACGCAACGGTTTCTGCCCGCTTCCTTGGCCTTGAAAAGCGCCTTGTCCGCGGCCAGGATGAGATCACGGGGGGTATCGCGACCTTCCGCCATGTCGGCGATGCCGAAAGTGGCCGTGGCGCGGAAGGTTTCCCCCGATTCGGCCTTGAAGCTGAGTTCGCCCACTTGTTGGCGAATGCGCTCCACGCTGATCATGGCCTGCTCAGGTGTCGCGTGGGGAAAGACGATGCAGAACTCGTCGCCGCCGTAGCGTCCGGGCAGGTCTTCCGCGCGCACGCCGCGACTGAGCACCAGGCCGAACTCGTGCAAGACCTGATCACCCGTCAGATGGCCGTGCGCATCGTTGATCTGCTTGAAATAGTCCAGGTCGCACAGGCAGAAGGACAGCGAAAACTGGTGGCGCTTGGCGCTGCTGATCAGGGAGGCCAATTGCTCCAGGATGAACTTGCGATTGTAGAGGCCGGTCACCTCGTCGTGAGTGGCCTGGTAATAGAGCTTCTCCATCAACTGGTTGCGCTCGATGGCGTGGATGATGGTGCGGCCCAGCAGGGTCGGCGACAGTTCGCGCTTGGGCACATAGTCGGCGGCGCCCATTTGAATGACTTTCAGATCCAGTTGGACGTCGCCGTGGGCGGTCAGCATGATCATGGGTTTCTTGAACCCGTTACGCAGGGACTCTTCCAGAAGATCGACACCGCTGTGCGTGCCCAGCATGACATCGATCAGGTAGGCGTCGTGCTCGTCCTTTTCGACGGCTTTACAGGCCTCATCATAGGTGGCAACCCAATCCACGTGGAAGCGACGCTCGGGCACCTTGTCCAGCATGCGACTGACCAGAATGTAATCCTGTTTATCGTCATCCAATAAAAGTACTTTGATCGTGGGTAGGGTCATCGTCGCTTCGTCTCCATGATCAGTCTACCATGCACGCCTGTCGGAACATATTACAAGTTCTTTACGGGAGCGGTGAAAGGGGGGATACAAATGGATATGATGAATTTAAAAAAATAGTGACCTCAAGCTCAAAGATTTGGCGCGTTAGTTATTGCAGGCCGGTGTTAAACAACGCCCGTCTCCCCCACAATCCTCAGCAGAAATGGAGCCCCATCATGAACGTTTGGCGAAGCGATCTTGCCATTATCAGCACCTATGCCCGAATGGAGCACTTGAAATCGAAAACTGAACAAGGTCCGCTGTTCCCGGCGGAAAGCCGGCCCGTCCTTCAAGCATTGTCCTGAAAGCTGTCAGGCGCCGGTCGAAATTTTATCTTCTATATATCGGGCCTGTCGTGGCGAGAGTTCAATTTCCATGACTGCCTCCTGGAATTGCCGGCATCAATAGAACCGAAAGAATTCGCTTAGCTGACGCCTAAGGAAACCAATGCCTTGACCAGTCGTTTTCGCAGTTCTGTGAAATCACTGTCATTCTCGATAACCACCGTGGCCAGCTTTCGCTTCTCGCTGTCCGGCATCTGCCTGGCCATAAGGGCTTTGGCGGAGGTCTCGTCCATGTCGTCCCGCTGTAATAGTCTGGCCAGGCGGGTTTCCTCGGGCGAGCAAACCAGGATGACGCCGTCGTAGCGTTTATAGGAACCCGATTCCAACATCAGCGCGGCGCTCACGAAGGCCGTCTCATGACCCACCTCGGCCAGTTTGTTCAGCGTGGCCATGATGGCGTTGCCGATCAGGGGATGCAGGATCCCGTTCAACCGCTGCTGATCTTCCTCACTGTGCGCAATGATGTTGCGCAGGACGGCCCGGTCCAGGCTGCCGTCCGCTTGAAGCACCTTGGAACCGAATACTTCGGCAACGCGAGCCAAACCCCTGGAACCGGGGGCCACCACTTCTCGAGACACGATATCGGCGTCGATCACCGGATATGATTCGGATAACATGCGTTCCAGGACCGATTTGCCCGAGGCGATACCGCCGGTCAAACCATAAACCTTCATAAGCGGCCTCCTTTCATATACCTTACCACAAGCCGGATGAGCAGACTATGAGCGGGAAAATGCCCTTGTTCGGCGAGTACGAATCTTGCTTTGGAAAGAAAAGTCGACAGTTTTGATGTGCGTGGGCAGTTTGGCCATCCAGACCGGAAGTCATCACCGACGTTCGGCAGTCGTTTCCGCCTGGATCAAGGCCCGAAAAACACGGCCGTGATTCATTATACGGCGTTGAATTTGCCCGTCAGGACAAGAGGGAGAAGGGCGTCGTCAAAACCAGATGTGCGAGAACTGCCTGGGTCGCGATCATTTCTTTGGAAAGACCGGCAAGGGCGAGTCTTCATTCTCGGCCGGTCGTAAAAGGTTTGCGCGATTGCTCCGGATTGTGACTTGTGTCTACCCTGATGACTCGTCTAGAATGGTCGGCGTTACTTACTTCCAAGGAGTCATCGTGGACCAAGGAAAACCCAAGTACAGAAGGATCTTGCTCAAACTTTCCGGCGAGGCCTTGATGGGTGAGCAAGGTTACGGTATTTGCCCGGAAACCCTCACGAAAATAGCCGCCGAGGTCAAGCAGATCCATGACCGCAAGGTGCAAATCGCCATTGTGGTCGGCGGAGGAAATATCTTTCGAGGTTTTGCCGCCTCGGTCAAAGGTATGAATCGCGCCAATGCCGACTATATGGGCATGCTGGCCACCGTCATCAACAGCATGGCCCTGCTGGACGCCTTGCAAGCCTCGGGGATTCCCGCCCGCGTCATGAGCGCCATCGAAATGCGCGTGGTGGCCGAACCCTATACCCGCAACCGGGCCATGCATCACCTGGAAGACGGGCGTATCGTCATTTTCGGCGCCGGGACCGGCAATCCCTATTTCACGACCGACACGGCCGCCGCCCTGCGCGCCATCGAGGTGGACGCCGATGTGATTATGAAGGCCACCAAAGTGGACGGGATCTATACTTCCGACCCCATGACCGACGACAATGCTGTTAAGATAGACACGGCGTCCTATATGAACGTGATCGAGAAGCAGCTCAAAGTTATGGATACCACCGCCATCAGCCTTTGTATGGAAAACAAAATGCCGATCATGGTTTTCAATATGACAGAACCGGGCAACATCCTGAAAGCCGTCATGGGTGAAACCATCGGCACCATTGTGGAGGAATAATCTATGTTGGACGATCATTATAATGAAGCGAAGAAGCGGATGGACCAGGCCGTCAACAAACTGGCAGGAGAATTGGCCAAGGTACGCACCGGTCGCGCCTCGCTGAACATTTTCGACAATGTAAAAGTGGAATACTACGGCACCCCTACGCCCATCAACCAGGTGGCGGGCATGGCGAATCCCGAACCCAATATGATTACCATCCAGCCCTGGGAGCCTCACATGATCGGCGAGATCGAAAAAGCCATCCTGGCCGCCAACCTGGGTCTTACCCCCGGTAACGACGGCACCCTGATTCGTATCACCATACCGCCGCTCACCGAGGAGCGCCGTAAGGAATACGTCAAGGAAGCCCATAAGCTGGGCGAGGCCGCCAAAACCGCTGTTCGCAACATTCGCCGCGATATCAACGACGCCCTCAAGAAACAGGAAAAGGCCAAGGAAATCTCGCAGGACGAGATGCACACCGGCCTGGACGAGGTCCAAAAGATCACCAACAACCACACCGACAGTGTGGACAAGATGGTCAAGGACAAAGAAAGCGAAATCCTGACGATTTAACAAGATGCAGGTTTCAAGCGGCAAGTTGCCGGGGAAGAGGTAAGCCTTGCGGCTTACCGGAAGAGCGGCGACGACTTAGCCGGGTTCCGGGGGCGTCGGCCCCCGGGTTTTATATCGGAAACCGTGTGGCGTTTTTCTGCTTGAATGGTGATCATACCGGGAGATAAGAGGACGGGGGACGTGCCGACATCACAAAATAAACGACAGAAAAAGCTTGCCGCAAAGAAAGCAAAGCGAAAGAGCCGCCTAAAGAAAGTTCAGACATCCAAGATCGATGATTTGCTCATCGAGATCAAACGATACGCCAATGGTCCGATCCATGAGTGCTATATTTCAGATAACATCATGGAAGGAGGCATTGGAACCATTGCCTTTTCTCGATTTTCTGTCAATGAACCCGGAATTCTCGGGTATGCGCTCATCCTCATCGACAGCTACTGCTTAGGGGTTAAAAACTGTGTGTTTAAGTCGGATACGATTGCCGGCTTTCAAAAAACCTTGGCGGATTGTGCCTCCCGGGAAACCATGCTGCCGGCGAAACCGGAAAAAGCTGTGAAGCTCATAGAAGGCGCAATTTCTTTTGCTGCCGCGGCAGGCTTTGGACCGCATAAGGACTATCGGAATATAGCTTTCCTGTTCGCAAACATAGACTCGTCTCTGTGTAAGGAAGAATTCGAATACGGTTATGAAGGAAAGTACTTTTTTTTCCAAGGCCCTCATGACTCACCTGTCAAAACAGGCCGGATTCTTAATAAGCTAAGAGCAAAATTTGGTGTTGGGGGTTTTCACTACACGATACAAGCTGGAGCCGAGGAGTTAGAAAGTGTGGACCCGCCTTCAGCAAATAGGTTTGACACCTAAAAAGCCGACAAGGTCCTTCTCAGAAAGCTACAGATACAAAATATCGATCCGCTTCCCCCGTAAGCAAGTCTGTTCACGCCGACCAACAGCATCCAAATCCTCGATCACCCCACGCTGAAACAGCACCAAATAACCCTGCGCTAACCCCAAACGATCCAGATACGCCGCCAGTTGCTCCATCCCCTCTTCTTTTGCGTTGCCTTTCAGTAACTTCAATTCAATGGCGAACTGCTGATCGGCATAGGTGATGTGCAGGTCCATCCGACCCAAACCCACCGCGTATTCGCGTTCAATATAACCGCCGCTGTTGACAATGCGGTGCAGCCAGGTCATGAACACAAGGTGATGGGCGGCCTCGTTGTAGGTTTTGCGTTTGGTGATCAGGTCATGATGTCGGCGATAATACAGCACCATCTCGCCCAACATCTTCTCCATATCCAGTCTGCCCTCGTCCGTGCGATACCACAAAGGGTCCTGGCCCATGAAGTCTTCATCCACCCGCGTCAGCTCACGCGGAATCACTTCGCGGTAGATGGGGTTGGCAATCTCCAAACCGTCCTTGCCGCGACGCACCAGACCCAGATCCACCACGTATTGTCGATCTTCGTTGGACAGCGCATCCACCGCCGGTCCGCTTTCGCTGAGCAGAATAGCTTGAATCACGCGGGCTACACGGGGTTCCGTCAGCTTGTCCGAAAGTTGATCCAAGTGCACGTCGCGACGGCGAATCAAACCTTCGGCGGCTTCCCGCACATGGGCGGCGGTGACGGCACCACCTTGCGCCGGGGACGTTGCTTCGAAACAGAGTTCGCGGGCCAGGGCGTTGACAAGCCAGGGCTGCCCATGGGTCTTTTGGTAGATCAGGTCTATTGCGTCCGGCGCAAAGGACTGGCCCGTTTCTTGGGTATGCTGTTGCAACAGGGCGTTCACCTGCTCATGGGAAAAGTTGTCCATGACCAAAGACTTCTCTTTGATATTGAAGGCCGAACCGCCGATGATGTACTTCTGGTCTTTTTCCGAGAAGATGCGGTAGTCGCGAACATCACGCAGACCCATCAGGCAGATGGATTGCGGGTAGCCCTTGGGCCGGTCGTTGTAACCGGCGCGCAGTTGGCGTAGCACCGACAGCAGGCCGTCGCCAATCAGGGCATCCACCTCATCCAGGAAAAGGACCAGCGGCAGGGGCAGCGCCAGGCACCAATGGGTCAGGAACTCGCTCAGGCCATTGGCAGGAGCCACCGCGTCGTGTTCGGGCTTGGGTCGGTATTTCTCCGGCAGGTATAAGAGCGCGGCTCGTTTGATCTCGCTCAGAATAATGGTATTAACCAACTCCAGATTGTTGCGCGCGGGTTGTGCCGCCTCGATGTTGACATACAGCGCCACATACCGACCTTCCGCCAATATGGTCCTGGCCAGGTGTCGCATGAGGGTGGTTTTACCCGTTTGGCGGGGGGCGTGCAGAATGAAGTAGCGTTCTTTGTCAATCAGGCCCCGCACATGATCCAGATCAAAGCGCTCGGCACCGGGAATCATGTAGTGCTTCTCGGGTTGGCAGGGACCTGATGTGTTGAAAAAGCGAGACATGGACGCACTCCAAGGCGTTGGTATTGTCATGGTAACCCATTTCGCACCGAATGGCTGCTTGAAGTTCTGACAAGGGTGCGGTTACAAGGTATGGGGCAAAATCAAGTGTCATGACAACCGTGGGTCATCCAACAAGAGAAAGAGGTTATGGGTCAGGCGAAGAGCGTCAGTCTCTCTTTTCCTGTTGAACCCCTGTCGTGATTCATCTGCAGATGTTTCCGCAACCCGGTGATCAGGTGGAGACGGTCTCGTTGCCTCGCCGCGCGCTTCCCCACGGATCATATCGTCTAAAGCAGCGTTTGAACCATCCCATCATATCTTCATGGAATCATCACTTAAAACAAAACATGATGTGCTGTTGACATCGGATTAAATTCCTGTAAGAATGCCGAATCAGTTCATTTGAGTCAAAGGATCGAACCACAGTGGCCCCAAACGCACAACTCTGTTTCCCTGCAGGGAGCTCACTGTGAAAAAACGATCACTTAAATTAATCGAAGGAGATCGGAAATGAAGAGGATAATACTCATCCTGACAATGACCGGTGCATTGCTGCTGGGCTTCGGCCAATGGTCAATCGTTGCGGCTTTTGATTGCGATGGCTGGAACTATTACGCCTGCGTGCGAATCAGCAATCCGCCGGGTATGAGGGCTGAATGCTGCGAATGTTTCCCTGACCCGCAACCGAATGGGCCCGCGTGGATTTACAGCGCATCCACACGCGAGGAGTGTCTGGCAATCTGCCCCGAACCCTCGGGTTGTCTCGGCGATTGCATCCAATATTTCCCCTGCTCCTGATCTCGGATAGGTTTGGTATAGGGGCTTGTTGAGCTTCATCAGCTCCGCTATTCGCACCGGTCCTTTCTCGCTGAGATTCTCCATGTCACGCAAAAGCAAGGTGTCTCGGATCAGGTCACGCCGGTAATAAGCGGTGGGGCAGTTCAGGCGCCGGCGGGTACTGCCGTGCCGAATCCCGATAGGAAGATCTCTTTGTTACAGAGGGGTTTTCGGTCAGGGAGGACCCATTCTCTGCGGGCTCTGTCGGAGAATAGGAGTTCTCGGCTGTAGTAGGTGGAGGGCAGGTCTTTGTCGAAGGCTTGGAGGATGGCGAAGGCTTGTTCCGCCGTGGTTAAACAGGCCAGGATGCGGTGGGCGCCCGCGACCATGGCGGTCCAGAAGCGGGTCAGAGTTTCGTGGTACCCGCCGCCCGGTCGGTCTTCGATGCCGTGAATGCGGTTATAGCGTCTGATGCCGCGGCGCAACCAGTCCAGGGCGTCGTCCTCGGACATGCGCGATACCGCGGCCAGCGCCACCAACAAATGGGCTCGATGGTTCCAAAGCCTCAAGGGAACGGCGGCCTTGGCAAATGCCCGAAAAAGTTCGTCCAGGCCGGGCTCGTTGACCAGGGGCAGGGTCTCATTAGCGAGCCAGGCTTCGAGGTAAAGGGGCAAAGCGTAAGACATATCGTGCTCCGTAAGCGCGCAACAAATGGGTGATCCAATATATATTTTGACATAATGAGGTTATCGATTCATGAGCAGGGGATGTTCTCAGTATGGGACATCGATGCCTTCTTATCAAGCATCTTCGGCATCGTTTGGGGAAAATGTAGTCGTTGTCACAACAAAAATGTGAGGCACGCTACAATTCGGCCGCAAAGGGTATCCCCCCTCCTTTCACGGCCCGCCGCACCTCTTGAAGCATCCCCTTGCGCCGGGGTGGTTTTTCAGGTAAAAATGAATCGAGATTCATCCTGGGAGGATGTTATGCAGTCCACGAAGCTTCCCGGGCCGCCGGGCCTGCCCGTTTTGGGTAATATTCGCGAGTTCATGCGCAATCCGCTCAAATTTTTCGAACGGTGCGCCCGAGAATACGGCGATCTGGTATCCATCCAGTTCGGCGGCATTCCCGGCGTGTTGGTGGTGCATCCCGACATGATCCGCGAGGTCATGGTCACGCAGCACAAAAGCATGATCAAGGGTCGCGGCACCAAACGTTTGGAACCCCTGTTGGGCAACAGTCTGTTGGTCGCCGAGCATGAAGATCACAAGCGCTTGCGTCGTCTTTCCCAGCCTTCGTTTTCCAAAAAAAACCTGGCCGCTTATGACCGCCACATCACCGAGGAAGTGGATCTGCTCAGCAACTCCTGGCGGGACGGCGCCGAGATCGATATGTCCCGCGAGATGATGCGGCTTACCCTGCGCATCGTCTGCCGGGCCTTGATGGGCAGCAGCATCAACGACCACATTGTGCACGTGGTGGACGAGGGTTTGGAATCCGGCATACAGCATTGGCGCCAGGGCTTCAATCCCATCACCCGTTGGCTGCATAAACTGCCCACGCCTACGCATCGACGGTTTAAAAAGGGCCGTGCGGAATTGGACCGCATGGTGGCCGATTTGATCCGGGAACGGCGTGAGGGCGGCGCTCGCGGCGGCGACTTGTTGCAAGCCCTGATGGCCGCCCGGGATGACGACGACAACGGACGGCTTTCCGATGAGGAATTGCGCAATGAGGTAGTCACCATGATCATGGCCGGCCACGAGACCACGGCCAACGCCGCCACCTGGACCTGGTACCTGCTCAGTCAAAACCCCGAGGCCGAGGCGCGCTTTCACGAGGAAGTCGACGCGGTCTTGGGCGACGGTCACACGCCGACCACGGACGATTTGGAGCGGCTGCCCTACACGCGTCAGGTGTTCGCCGAAAGCATGCGCCTGTATCCGCCCGCCTGGTCCACCAGTCGCACCAGTACCGAGGATATCCAACTGGGCGACGTTCATATTCCCAAGGGCACCCTGTTGTTCGTTTCGCAATGGATTGCCCACCGCGACCCGCGTTGGTACGAAGAGCCCCTGGCTTTTCGGCCGGAACGCTGGGACAACGGTTGGCAGCCGCACAAGGGCGCCTACTTCCCCTTCGGCGCCGGCGTGCGCCAGTGTATCGGCGAGCGCTTCGCCTGGATGGAGGGCATTTTGCTGACGGCGATGCTGGGCAGGCAGTGGCGTTGCCGGCTGTATCCCGGCCATGTGGTCAAGCCGCAGGCCATGGTCACCTTGAGGCCGCGCTTCGGCATGCGCATGATTTTGGAAAAACGAACGACCGTCGGCAGGCAAAACGCCGAGGAAAGTCGTACCGTTTCGGTTTCCTGATCCTCAGCGCTCTTTCAAAGCGGCCAGGCGTGTTCTTACCGCCTCGGCCTTGGTATGTTGATCCGCGGCATCCAGAACTTCTGCCCAAACTTCCAGGGTTTTTTGCCATCTGAAATGATCAGGTGGGTAGAGGCGGTTACCGATTTCCACGGCGCGATCGACCAGTTGCATAGCCTCATCGACTTGGTTCATGCGGAGGCGGCAGAGGGACAGGTAGGTCAAAGGCTGCAACAGCGGGGCTTCGTTAATTATCCCGCTCCGGCTTTCCTCCAAGACCCCCTCCAGCAGAGCCGCGGCGGGCGGCAGGCGGTTTTCGGCGATCATCAGGCGAGCTTCTTGGAGCTTGAGACGGAAATCGTTGCGCGCGTTGACGAGGTCGGGCCTGCCGATGGTCTCGCGAGCACGGCGGTTATGATACGCCGCCTTATCGTACTGTTCCATATCCAAGTAGAGGAAGGCCACCTCCAAGTGCACTTGCCCCACCCTCAGCCGCCGGTCATCGTCCTGTTCGAAAGGAGCATTCAAAGCCAGGGCTTTTTGAATCTGTTCTTCGACCGGTTCTATGATCCCGTTGTTCAAGTAACTGCCGGCCAGCAGGATGTGGACCATGGCAAAGTTGGGAGAGCGGCTCTGCCCGTTTTTCTCGCCGATTTCGACGGCCTTTTTCGCCGATATAAGCCCGGCCACGGCATCACCCTTATTGAGGTAGGCGGCGGACAGGTTGGCGTGGGCATAGATAGCCTGGACGCCTTGGTTTTGAAAGGCGTTTTCGACAAGGATCACCATTTTCTTTTTCTGCTCGATTGCCTTATCATAGCGGCCCGTGGCCATGTAGATATTGCCCAGACTGCCGTATTGTGAGCCAAGGAGCATATGGACGCCCAGGAGTCGTTCACCGATCTGGATGGATTTCCGGAGGTACTCTTCGGCGCGTCGGTGTTGCAAGCGTTCGAAATGGATATTACCCAGCAGGCCGTAGATGTTCATGGTGCGCGGGCTGTCAGGTCCGTAGAGTTCCCGGTTGACGACCAGGGCCCGGTTGAGAACGGTAAGTGCGTCGTCATAGCGTTCGTTCCGAATCAGACCGCCGGCGTAATCCGTCAACAGATAGTCATGGGCGAGGCGATCCTCGCGGGGCAAGCCCTCCATCAAATCAAGCGCGGTGCAATAGTGGTGTTCGGCCTCCTGGAAGGCATTTAGCTGTAAATGAACGGCCAGGTAATAGTGATAGTGGGCCTTCAAGCGACCGCTCGGTGTGTAGTGAATGCCTTCGCGCAACAGGGCTGAAGCTTCGTCATCGCGGCCCAGGTCATCGTAGCAGCGCGCCAATAAGAGGCGGTCTTGCAAGACATCCGGGTGGTGCGACGCTTGCAATTGTTCACGCAGGGTAAGTGAGCGAGACACGGATTCCAGCGCGGTGTCGACACCGCCGAAGCGATAGGTCAGACCGGCGACCATGGACAGCAGTTCGGCGCGCACCATGGGATCGTCGATCGGCGCCTCTTGGGCGCGGATGCGGGCGGTCTCCAGGAGCGGCGTCATGCTGAATTCAACGGCGGCTTTCCGGTCGGGATCGGCCTCCAGGAGCATGTCCTTCAGAAAAGCGGTAATCTGCTCGGCGACCCGGCGTTCGCGTTCGGCATGGTCCCGTTCCTCGCGGATGCGATCGGTGCGTTGGATGGTCACGGCCAGGAAGATTGCCGCCAGGGTAAGGGCAAAGGCGGTCATGGTAAGGTGGAGGCCGTGTCGTCTGGCAAACCGGTTCAGGTTATAGATGGGATTCCCGGAACGAGCCTCGATGGGGAAGCCGCGCAGGTAGCGGTCGATATCGTCACTCAGTCGTCGAACCGAGACGTAACGGTTTTTGGGGGACTTGGCCAGGGCCTTGGTGACAATGGTATCCAAATCGCCGCGCAAGAGGGCCTTCAGCCTTTCAGGCAGCGTGCCGCGATCGGCGGCTCTTGCCGTATCCTGGACGCATCGACTGGGCAGCGGCGGTTCCTGGTCGAGAATCTTGCGGGTTTGAGCCAGGATATGATCACCCGGCTCGAAGAACGGCCGGTGTCCCACCAGCAGTTCGAACAGCAGGTTCCCCAAGGCGTAGATATCCATACTGGTTGTGGAGCCCTGCCCGGTCAGTTGTTCGGGGCTTGCATATTCCGGTGTCAGCAGCAGGGTCGTGGTCGGTGCATCGGGTGATGTCGGTTCGTTCGATTCAAGGCTGACCGCGATGCCGAAATCCAGCAGCTTGGGCGTTCCGTCCTCGGTGACCAGGATGTTATCGGGCTTGATATCGCGGTGAATGACCAGGTTGGCGTGGGCCGCGTCCACCGCTCGACAAATCTTTTGAAAGAGGCGCAGGCGTTGGGGTACCGTATACCGCCGTTCATCACACCAACGGGTGACCGGCAGGCCGTCCACATAATCCATGACCATATAGGCGCGACCGTCGTCGGTCATCCCGCTGTCGGTCAGGCGGGCGATGAAGGGATGATCGAAACCGGCCAGAATGCGGCTCTCCCGTTGGAACCGCTCCAGGAAATCCGGTGAATGGATGACCCGGTCCAGCACCTTCACGGCGACCTGTTGCGAATATCCGTCTCCCTTGCGCTCGGCCAGGTAGACTCTGCTCATGCCGCCGCGGCCAAGTTCTTCTTGCAGGCGATAGGGGCCGATCCGGCGGTCAGGAGCGTCATCGTCGTCGGGCCGGTCCAACAGCAGCAAGACCTGATCGCTCAGGGTTTTGTTGCCGTGACATGCTGTGCGAATGAAATCTTGCTGCCGGTCACGCGGTTGTTTCTCGGCTTGTTCGAGAATCTCATTCACTTCCGCCCAGTGATCGCTCATAGAGAAGGCCCCCGCCGGCCACAGCCGTGCATAAACAGCATTGTAGCACGAGCATCGCAAACACCCGGGCCGCCCCCGGCCTCCTCGACGAAGCATTGCGTGAGATTTTCACAAGCCGCCGGGAAGTGAATCGGGTCAGCGGCGGCTTTTCCTGTTAAAATGCTATTGAGAGGTTACGCCATGTCGTTTGCCATGAACCTGCCGTTGCCACTTTTGTTTTTCGAGAAAGAGCGTAAGGACTCACCATCCAGTGATGTCAGCATCGACTTGGACGAGTTGACCCACAGACGCAAGGTCCTGGTCTGTGCCTCCTGCATTGCTCCTATTACAGAGGAAACCGCGCGGATTACCAAACGCGGCAGCCATGAACACCGGTTCTTCAACCCCTACGGCATCGTTTACGGCATCGGCTGTTTCAGCCAGGCGCCGGGATGCGCCGATGTGGGCGAGTCCAGTCAGGAGTTCTCCTGGTTTCCCGGTTATTTGTGGCGGGTTGCCTGCTGCCGTCGCTGTCAATCGCATCTGGGTTGGCATTTCTTCGGCGCTGAAAAAGACAACTTCCACGGTCTCATTCTAGACCGCCTGGCCGAAGCGGAAGAAGACGACGAGTAGCAGGACCCGGCGGCCCCTGGAGTCAGGCGATTGGGTTTGTATGTCGACCGATACAACGGGTCCTGTGATGCAGTCGCGTGCCCGTTTCAAGCCGGCTCGACGTAAGTTTAACTGCTTTTTGGGACGGACAGGAAGCGGTAAAAAATGTTAACAGTGAAAAGAAGAAATCCTCGTTTGGTGTGAATAATCACCCATAAAGAAAGAAATCTGCGAGAGAGCCTTAAACAGTGTAGCCGGCTAAGCCCTATCTTTGGTATAATTCCTTTGGCTTTACTAAACATGGTCGTCGGCTCGGTTTTGCTGCTTAGCCCGTGCCGTAATACACACCATAATTCAATCGATATATAGCTTTTCCAAATTTCCAAGCAGCGTGTTGAAACCTTCCTCTGTGCCCCTCACAATTGGCCCCTCTTAAGGGAGGGCCTGCCGCCCATCCAATCTTGACTACTCTATCCCTGGCAGAGCCGCCCCCGGCGCGTCCAGTGTATTAAGGAGATAGAAATTATGTTACGTTCTCTTTTTCTTTTTATGGCTATCTTTGCCTTTTCAACACTCTTTTCGGTTGCTCAAACCTATCAAACCATCGACGGCACCGGTAACAATGTGAACAATCCCGAATGGGGTTCCGCCGGTGAAGAACTGTTGCGTCGCGTGCCCTCCGCTTATGCCGACGGCATCAGCGAACCGTCGGGACCACTGCGGCCCGGCGCCCGATACATCAGTAATCTGGTCATTGCTCAAGACAGTTCCGTCCTCAGCACCGTCAGGCTTTCCGACATCGCCTGGCTGTGGGGGCAATTCCTCGATCACGACCTCGACTTGACCGAACCCGGCGATCCGCCGGAACCTTTCAATATTCCCGTACCCCACTGCGACCCCTTCTTCGATCCCTTTTGCACCGGCGTGCAAATTATTCCGTTGAACCGGTCCCATCACTCGGAATCTCCCTACAGTATCGGCCCTCGTCAACAAATCAACGATATCACCGCCTGGATCGATGCATCCAATGTCTACGGTTCCGACTATGACCGGGCGAAATGGTTGCGGACCGGATATCATGGAAAACTCATGGTGCAGTCCCACTGGTTGCTGGGCGACCTGTTACCTTGGAACGACGGCACCCAACCCAATGCCCCGGACAGCAGCAGCGATTTCTTTGTTGCCGGCGACATTCGCGCCAATGAGAACGTGTTGCTGACCGCCATGCATACCCTGTGGGTGCGCGAGCACAACCGCCTCTGTGACCAGATCCTCAGCGATTTGTCGACCGCTGAATCGGCGGAAGCCGAACGGATCTCCCTCGACGAATACATCTATCAGGAAGCCCGTCAGTTGGTGATTGCCCAGATGCAGCACATCACCTACAGGGAGTTCCTGCCGGCGTTGATGGGCGGCCATTTCAGTACCGCCACCTACGGCGAAAGCTACGGCCGCCTGCGGACCCTGGACCGCTACTACGGCTACAATCCCAACGCCAATCCGGGCATCAACAACCATTTCTCCACCGCGGCATACCGCCTCGGCCACTCCATGCTGTCTTCCACTCTGAAACGGCTGAACCCCGACGGTTCTTCGATAGGAGACCTGAGCCTTGCTGACGCCTTCTTCGACCCTTGGGAATTGATCGACAACGGCGGTTTGGAACCTCTGCTCCGCGGCGCTGCAAAACAGCGTTGCCAGGAGATCGATAACCTGGTGATCGATGAAGTGCGTAACTTCCTGTTCGGCCCCCCGGGCGCGGGCGGTTTCGATCTGCCCTCCTTGAATATCCAACGGGGTCGCGATCACGGTCTGGACGTCTTCAACGCCTTCCGCAAAACTTACGACCTCGATCCGATCACAGATTTCAAGGACCTGACCAATGATGAGAAAACGGTAGAGAGGCTTTACACCGCCTACCAGGGCGACGTGAACAGGCTTGACTCCTGGGTCGGCTTCATCACCGAGGAATCCTTCACGGTCAAGTCGTCTATCGGTCCCACCATGGCCAAAGCGCTTGCCGATCAGTTCGGCCGTCTGCGCGACGGTGACCGCTACTGGTACGAGATCAATCTATCCTTGAGCGAGCTTGAATGGGTTAAAGGTCAGACTCTGGCCAAGGTTATTGCCCGCAACACCACCATCGACTTATCCGATTTGCAGAAGAACGTATTCTTCGCACCCCTCAGCATTTCAGCTGAAGCCTTCACGCCCTCCGAATAACGACGGCAAACCTTCCCCTTCCCTTGCAAGTTGCAACTTGGATAGGGAACCTACTCACAGGACGACCAAAGCAGAAAACAGATAAACTGCCGAAGGGCTCCCGTCATCGGGAGCCCTTTTTTGTTCTCGCCCGGTCTAGCGGGAACGAGTCATAAAACGGGCTTAGGCGAGGAGTCTCGCGAGACCCTTTGGGTACCGGGAGGGTGATCGCTCAACAGGCGCCGTCGGCAAGAACTCGCCGGCAATCACCTTCCGTCTCGAAAAAGGTTTCCCGTTCAGCTCCGAACTCTTGGGCGGACCACCGGGCTGTCGGCTTTGGTTTCCGGCCCATGAGAACCGGATGTCCCGTGCACGCGGCCGCGTTCAAGCCGTTATTTTCCGGCGGCGGCTCAAATTCTCGCTCCTACATCATTGCACGACCGGAAAAAATAAGCCTATTCTGATCCGGTAATAGGGAATTTCAGGCAGAGGGTCGCTCCCTTGCCGAGCCCCTTGCTCTCGGCCCACATGGAGCCGCGCATTTCCGTCACGGCATTGGCGCAACTGTGGAGACCGAAGCCGTGGCCGTTTTTCTTGGTGGTGAATCCATAGCTGAAGATTTTCTCCAGGTTCTCCGGCTCGATTCCCAGCCCGCTGTCGGCCACTTTCAGGTAAGTATGGCTCTCGTCCTTGTTGATCAAGATGGTCAGCTTTTTTTGCTCCGACCCGTTCTCCTCGATAGATTCCTTGGCATTTTTCAACAGGTTGATGATGACATGCACCAGGCTCGACTTCTTGCCGAGAACTTTGGGTACGCTTTGGAAGAGTTTCTCGACCTGGATATTGTGGCGAAACAGCGCCAGGTCTTGGATTTTCAGGGCATCTTCCACCACTTCCTGGAGCGAGAGCTCTTCAGTTGCAAAATCGTAGCTCGCGTATTTCTGCTGGGCCATGACAATATCCCTGATGGACTCGATCTTGGTCATCAACCGTTGCGTATTGTCCCCAATGGCGCGGTTTTCCTTGAGCATGCGCTGCTCGAGTGTGGCCGCGAAGGAAACCAACTTTTTTCCCTTGGGATCGGTGGCGAGAAAGATCGGGTCCAGGTGGTCTATGGAAAGCTTGAAAGCTCTCAAGAGCACATCCAGCTTGGACATTTCCAGGGATCTTTGGATCAGGTGCCCGGAGGTGAGCACCGAGTTGAGCACATTCCCCACATTGTGAAGGACAGAGGTGGCAATTTGTGCCATGCCTTCCTGGTGGGCCTTTTCCAACAGCTCTTCATGAGCTGATTCCAGCTCGGCCGTGCGCTGTTGCACCCTTTCTTCGAGCTCCCTGTTGAGCTGTTGGGTCTTTTCCTCGGCCTGCTCGCGCGCGGTGATCTGTTGGTTCAGGCGGACATTGACTTCCTTTAGCGCCTGGTTGCGGTTGCGGATTGGGACCGTGATCATCCAATGGACACTGATGATAAGGGAGACCAGGGCGGTAGCGGCGAACACGCGGAACCACCAGGTCTGCCAAAAGGGGGGTCTGATCCTGATCCTGATCGAGGGCGCCTCCTCGCTCCAAATCCCTCTGCTGTTGGTACCCTTGACCCTGAGGGTATAGTTACCCGGATCCAGGTTGGTAAAGACGGCCCGGCGATCGGAACCGCTATAGATCCACTCGGGGTCGAAACCCTCCATCTGGTAGGCATATTGGTTCTTCGCCGGATTCTTGAAATCCAGTACCGAGAATTCAAACTCCAAGAACCGGTCACGGTGGCTGAGCTCCAGGTAGGGTGCGAGGCGTTGGCGCGCTCCGAATTTTTTGAAGGCGGTGAACGCAATGGGTGGGATGCTAATGTCCTCTTCGATCTCTTCGGGCCGAAATACATCGATACCGAGCAGGCCGCCGAACAACATATCACCATTGCTTCTGCGGGCAATCGCGCCGACCTCCAACTGTCGGTTCAAAAGACCCTGCTCAGTGCTGTAGTTGATAAATGTTTCTGATTCGCGGTGGTATTTCGAGATCCCTTTGAAGGTAGAAATCCAAAGATTTTCTTGATCATCTTGGAGGATACCGGCAATCTGGTTGCTCGAGAGACCATCCTCTTCGTTGTAGCCCGTGAGTGCTTCCGTTCGGCGATCCAATCGATACAAGCCGTTGCGGGTGCCCACCCATAAAAGCCCGTACCCATCTCGATAAAGCGTCAGGACGCCCTTGATCGGAAGTCCCTCCGGGTAGGCCGGGGTAGTGTAGGCGGCCCACCGGCCACGCTTGCTGTCGAACAGGGCCAAACCGCTATCCTTGCCGATCCAGAACACACCGTCACTATCTTCGCTGATGGTTCTGAGGCTGTCATAGGAAGCCCTGCCCCTTGTTTTTTCCTGGCTGATATAGGCCGTGAAGCTGTTGTCTTCACGGTTGTGGCGGTGGACGGCATGTCTTGTCCCCACCCAAAGCACACCGTCCCTATCCCCATGTACAAATTTGACATGTTTGTCATACAAGCCTTTTTCCGGGTTCGCGGGGTGATAGCTGATGCGCTCAATGCGCCGTTCGCCCGCGTTCAATCGATTGAGCCCCATCTCGTTGGTGCCGATCCAAAGGTTGCCGTTGCCATCTTCGTGGAGTGACGTCAGCTGGTTTTCGCTCAGGCTGTTCGGATCATCGGGCCGGTGCTGGAAATGGGTAAAAGTCCCATCGAGCCCCAGCCTACTCAAACCGCCTGATTTGGTGGCGATCCAGAGCACCCCGTCCCTTCCTTCACAAATGGCCGTTACATGATCACCAGTGGGACCGGCTGCTCTGTCTTCCCCCTGGCTGATCTGCCGGAAGGGAAGGTTGCCGGCTTTGACCTTGCTCAATCCGCCGTACTTACTGCCCGCCCAGAGCATCCCCGAGTGATCTTCGTAAAGCGAGGTAAGGCCCAGGTTATCGATCTCGGCACCTTCGTCCCGATAGCTGATGAAGGTATCGGTTTCCCTGATATAGCGGCTGATAGTGCCGTCGTAGGAGCCGACCCACAGTCTCCCCCTGCGATCTTCGCAAAGGGCCTTGATCTCGTTATTGCCCAGACGGTAGCCGACAGCTCTGAAAATCCCCGTTTCCCGATTCAACCGGCCCAGCCCCTTCTCGGTACCAACCCAGAGTTCACCCAAATGGTCCTCGAGAATAGCCGGCACATAATTGCTGGGCAGACTATCAGGGTCACCCCGGCGATATCTGAAATGGGTGAAGGTCCCTTTTTCGCGATCGAAACCGGAAAGGCCGTTTTCCCTGGTTCCGATCCACAGCACGCCTACCCGATCTTCGAAAATGGCCCTGATCCTGTTCCTTGCCGAGCCCGACCGATCAGAATCGTGAAGGTAGTGGTTGAAGGTGTTGCTCTCGGGCACCAACTCATCCAGACCGCTGTCGGTACCGGCCCAGACATTGCCTGAGCTGTCCAGAAATACCACGGGCACGCGGTTATCGATCAGGCCGGCGGGATCGTCAGGATCATGAGCGTATTGACGGCTGTTCTCCGTATCGGGATCGAAATGAATCAGCCCACCGTACTTGGTGCTGATCCAGAGCTTGCCCTCCGAGTCCTCGACGATTTTGTAGATATAGTCGTTGGGCAGCGAGGAGGGTTTGGTGAAATCCGTTTTATAGCGGGTGAACTCGTAACCGTCGTATTTGAAAAGACCTTCCTCCGTGCCGATCCACATGAATCCCCGGCGGTCTTGGATGATGGAGCGTACGGTGTTGGGGGTTGTTCTGTCGGCGCTGCTCAGACTCTCGAAATGAAGATTCGGTGTCTGTCCGAACAGGACCCACCCGCTCCAGAAAAGGCAAAGCCATTTGGGCAGAGCGAGGACACGCATTAACCCGTCAGCTATTCTTTTTCGAAGGAAGAGGAAGACAGCCACGCCGGGACCTCGGAAAAACAGCAACTCCGCATCGCTGGAAATGAGAGGATCGTCATGTGGAGAGGACTGGTGTTCATCACTGCAACCTGTTGCCAATGCGTTGAACTGCCGGGGGAGAGACCATGAACCCTCCCTCACCAGTATCTTTTCGCAAGAATGATGTTTACGCTTGAGTAGAAATATACACCGGTAGAATAACTGAAGCGCGGCCGACCTGCACAACAATATCGATTCGCCGGTCCGGCCGCTTTCGGCTTTAACAGGGAGCATCCACGGGCAATGAGCGTGAACGCGATTTTCGCTTTCTTAACACCGGAATATTTCTTTTCAGGGCATCTGCCTGACGCCAAAGTGGTTCGCCTGAGGAGGAGCGCGCGGAAACCCCGACGGGCTAACGACTACCTCTCGACGTGACGATAAAGCTTGGCGACCGCCGTATGCGGTCTATCCGTCCATCGAGGTGGGATTATGTTCTTGCGTCCAGCGCTTTTGAGTTCCGCTGTTGTCTGCCTTCTCTCGCTGCCCCTGCTTGCTCGAGAAACCGGCGTCTTGCGCGGACGTGTAACCGGCGATGACGGCCAACCCGTCGCCGGGGTGGTCTTGACCCTGACCGAATCCGGTCAGCGCGTATTGAGCGACAGCCGGGGCCGTTATGTCTTCAACGGCGTAGCCTTCGGCAAGGTGTCCATCAAGGCCGAGCACCGGGCGTTCGAGACCCGAACCGTGGAAACGACAGTCGCCGACGGCCTGAACACAAAAGACATTTCCATGGGCATCGTGGTCGCCGATTACGCGCTTGTAGTCAACGGCTCGATTCGCGAGGGTCAGGCCCGGGCGCTCGAGGAACAGAAGCTTGCGATCAACATCAAGAATATCGTCGCTTCCGACCAGATCGGCAGCTTCCCCGACAGCAATGCCGCCGAAGCGACAGCACGCGTTCCGGGCGTCAATATCGATCGCGACCAGGGTGAGGGCCGCTATGTCCAGATCCGCGGCACCGAGGCGCGTCTGAATAAGACGACGATGAACGGTCTGGCGTTGCCGGCGCCCGAGGGTGATCTGCGCACCGTGGCGCTTGACGTGATTCCTCTCGACATGCTCGAGGCTATCGAGGTCACGAAGGCGATCACGCCGGATATGGACGGCGACGCCATCGGCGGTGCGATCGACATGAGGTTGAAGAAAGCGCCTTATGAGCGCCGCCTGTCACTGGGTCTGGACTATGGCTACAATAACCTTTCCGAAGAAGGTTTTGTCGGCGGCGATTTCTACTTCGGCCGCCGCTTTAGCAATGACAAGCTCGGCATCAGCGCCACTTACAGCTTCGAAGACAACGAGCGCGCCACCCATAACTACGAGGTCGACTACGACGACGGCTTGCCTGAGGAACTGGAACAGCGCGACTACGTGGTCAACCGCAAACGCAACGGGGCCCACCTCGCCTTGGACTACGCCTCGAATGAGCGCACGCGCCACGAGCTCTCCTACTCCCATACCCAGTTCGACGATCAGGAGCTTCGCCACCGTTTGAGACACAAGATCAGTGACGGCGAGCTCGAACGTGAGCTCAAGGACCGCTTCGAATCCCAGGATATCTCCATCCTGCAATTGCGCGGTGAGAGCTATACGGGACCGGGCCTGCTGACATGGTCGTTGTCGACCTCTTATGCTCGCGAGAGGATGCCTGACCGCTTCGATTCCGTCTTTTTGCAAGAAGACGTGGTCTTCGCACCCAATTTCGAGAGCGGCGGCTTCGACGGCTACAACATCCGGCCCAATCCCCGGAACCAGGACATCGGCCAATTCCTCTTCGACGAGGTGGTCCGCGAGGACAACTTCACCAGGGATCGGCATGATGCCGTCAGGCTCGACTATTCATGGTCCTCCTCACAAGGTAGGCGCTCGATTCAGTACAAGACCGGCATCAAGCGGCGCTCCAAGGAAAAGATGCGCGATGTCGATGTCTTCGAGCTCGGTCTGGATGAGGGCGACCTGTTCCTGACCGATTTCATCAATCCCGATTACAACCGGGACGACTTTCTCGACGACCGTTACGAGATGGGTCCGTTTCAGGGCAGTTCTCAAGTCGACAGGCTGGTAGGTCTGCTCGATGAGAGTGAGCAGGATTTCGAGGAGGAAGCCGCCGACTACGAGATCACTGAAGACCTGACCGCGGCCTACTTCATGGCCGTGATCGAGATCGGCGATGCCTGGACCCTTCTGTCCGGGCTCCGTTACGAGCAGATCTCGGCCGACTACACCGGCTATGAGATCCTCTTTGACGAGGAGGGCGATTTCGCCGCCAGGAACCCGGTCAGGGGCGACAAGGACGACGACATCTTGATGCCTATGCTCCACGCCGGCTACCGCTTTTCTGACAATGACCGGCTGCGCGCGGCCCTCACTCGCACTTATGGCCGGGCATCTGTCTATGATCAGGTTCCCTACCGGCTGATCCTGGAAGAGGACGAAGAGATCGAGCGCGGCAACCCCGATATCGAGATTACCGATTCCTGGAACCTGGACCTGAGCTATGAGCACTACTACAACGATGTCGGCATCTTTCAGGTCGGTTTCTTTTACAAGGACATGACCGACTACATCTACATCTTCAACGTAGACGAGGTAATCGATGGGACGGAGTACGAGGTGACCACGCCGCTCAATGGTGATGACGCCCGGCTCCGGGGCATCGAGTTCGCCTTTCAGAAGAACTTCACGCGGCTGCCCGCGCCGTTCAACGGCCTGGGTCTCTATCTGAACTACACCTGGACCGATTCGGAGGCAAGCTTGCCCGGGCGTGACATCACGCTGCCGGGGCAGTCGGAAGAGACGGGGAATCTCGCCCTGATCTATGAGAAAAGCGGGTTCTCGATTCGGGTTTCCGGCAACTACCACGGCGAATACATCACCGAGGTGGGCGGCGACCCAGAGGAGGACATCTACCTGGACGAGCAACTCCAGTGGGACCTGAGCGCCTCCTACCGCCTGGATCGTTGGCGGGTCTTTTTAGAGCTGATCAACCTCAATAATGAGAAATATATCTTTTACGAGGGCGATGTGCGTTTCCCGATCCAATTTGAACAGTACAAGACGTGGGGCCGCCTTGGTGTGAAATACGATTTTTAATAGGATAATCGGCCGCGAGCGCGGGTTGCCGCTTCCGACCCGCGCTCGCTTTCTCGATCGTGCACGAAAGGGACGACTCATGAAAGCTCAGGCTCTATTCATAATCTGTCTTGCACTCTTCAGCTTCCAATGCAGCACCGACGGCAGACAGCCGGCCGTATCGACCTCCCGGGCCCGGATTTCCGAAACGGTTCGCGTCACCGAGGTTTTCGTTACCGAACCGAAACCCGAGGAGGAGATGCAATCAGCGAGGGAAAGGTTAGGGGCAGCACTTTAAAAAACGCAATCCCACTTCTCTCGTAGCATCCGATTTTCAATCGATCTCGCGAGACTCCCGGGCTAAGCGGTTGCCGGGGAAGGGATGTGCGCTTCATGCTTTTCCTCAGTTTGATTCCACGAAGCCTTCGGTGGGGAATTTCAGGGTAACCGCCGCGCCGCGATCGGAACCTCGGCTGTGGACCGATATGGTGCCGTGGTGATCCTTCATGACGTTGGCGGCGTAGTGCAGACCCAGTCCCTGGTGGTCCTTTTTCGTGGTGAAACCCTGGGCGAAGACGCGTTCCCTGTTTTCTCGTTCGATGCCCGCGCCGTTGTCTCTGATTTCCAACACCAATTGGCCGGACGCGCGACGGGTGGTCAGGATGATCTTGCCCTCGGCCGTATTGCCGCGCTCCTCGATGGCCTCCCTGGCGTTTCTCAGCAGAAAGAGCAATACCCGCAGGCATTTACCGCGTTCCAAGCGAAGCGGGGGAATACTCGGTAATTCCGTTTTGATATGAATGCCCACCTCGCGAATCAGGTAGGCCTCGCGGCGAACGGCGTCCTCTACCAGGGTGTTGAGATCGCAGATTTCGGCCATGCGTCCGCGCAGTCCGGCGTATTGGTGTTGCTCCCGCAGCACGCGGGTCATGCCGTGTACCTGGTTCACCAGGCGCTCGCCCTCGGTGCGGAACAGATCCCAGACCTTGGTCAAATCGTGGGAAATTTTGGAGAGCGCCCTGGGCACGTGTTCGGCGCGCGGGTCCCGGCTGAAGAAGGCGCCCAATTGATCGCTCTCCTGGTCCAGCAGACGCGACAGGCGGTCCAGCAGTTCCAACTGTTTTTTATCGTGGAAGGCTTCTTGGATAACATGGATCGACGTTTTGATGCTGTTGAGATTGTTGCCCACATTGTGCATCACGCTGGCGGCAATTTCGGCCATGCCCGCCTGGTGGGCCTCTTCCACAAGGCCGCGTTGGGTGTCTACCAGGTCGCTGATGACCTTGCCCTTCAAGACGGCGGTGAAGGCATGTTCGCGGAATCGGCTCAGCTTACCCGCTTCCACCTCGGTAAAGGCCGCTTCGTCCTCCAGGTTATCCAGGATGACCATGGCGCTCATACGACGCTCCAACGGTAGCGGCAAGGCAATACGGGCCTCCGGTTTCCATGGATGCTCCCGGGCGAGTCCCTGTTTGACCACCATGACGCCCTCAGCGACCTCGGTAGATGTGCGGTACCATTCACTCACCCGGCCGGCGATTTCCTGTTCCTCACCCATCAGTACTTCTTTTTCCCGGCCTACCGACTCAACCACCTGCATTTTCTTCTCGTTGTGATCGAAGAAGATGAAGGAAGCGCGTTGCACCCCGGGAATCAGTTCCAAAGCCAGTTCTAGAATGGTGTGCAATAGTTGGGAGAACTCCATCTCCGCGTTGATGGTGCGGGCGATTTCTTCAAGCGCTTCCAGTTCCTGGTAACGACTCTTCAGTTCGCGGTTCTTTTCCTCGAGTTCTTCCGTGCGTTCCTTGACCTTGTCTTCCAGGGCCCGTTGCAGGTCCAGCAGATCCAAGTGCAGCTTGACGCGGGCAAGTAATTCCTCGCGGGCCACGGGTTTCGTAAGGTAGTCATTACAGCCGCTTTCAAAACCCATGGTGATGTCGGCCAGACGTTCACGGGCGGTAAGAAAAAGCACCGGCAGTTCGGAAGCGCCATATTGACGACGAATCTCGCGGCAGACGTCATAACCCGACATCTTGGGCATCATGATATCCAACAGCACCAGGTCCACGGCTTCTTTTTTGATTACGGCCAGGGCTTCCTTACCCCCGGAAGCCTCGGTAATGCGGTAATCTTCCCGACTGAGCATGCTGGTCACCACGACCCGGTTGATACGTTCGTCATCGACCACCAGGATGTGGTATCGGGCACTGGTTTTGGCCTTCACCTTGACCGGTTTCATGCGGTCGCCCGTCACCACGGGTGCATTCAGCGGACGGGTGTAATCCACGATCTCACTGTTGGCGGGCGGCTCGTTGGAGACGGCCAGGTTAAAGCTGAAGGTGGAGCCTTTGCCAAACTCCGAATCCACGGTGATTTCGCCGTCGTGGAGTGCGACCAACTTGCCGGTCAAAGCCAGGCCCAAGCCGGTGCCGCCGTGGCTTCGGATCATGCTGCCGTCGCTTTGGTGAAAGGATTCGAAGATACTTTCCTTTTGGGATTCGGGGATTCCGGGACCGGTATCGGCGACGCTGAGGATCACTTGATCCCCGGACGGTTCGGCAGAGATGATAATGCGGCCTTCCTCGGTGAACTTGACCGCGTTGTGGACCAGGTTCCAAAGAATTTGAGTCAGGCGGTTTTCGTCGGCGTGAACGGTGGGCAGGGTTTCAGAAACAGCGTTTTTGAGGACGATGTCCTTGCCGCTGAGAAGGGGGCGGGCCAGTTCCAACACGGCTTCAGCCACGGGTCGAAGAGCCAGCGGCCGCAGCACAAGGTTCAGGCTGCCTTCCTTGAGGCTGGAGAAATCCAGGATATCGCTGACCAGGGCATTCAGGCGTCGGCCGCCGGCGGCAATGGTGGCAATACCACGACTGTTCTCCTCGCTCATATCCTCGGTATTCTGGAGGATGGATTCGGCCAGGCCGATGATGCCGTTCAGGGGGGTGCGCAACTCGTGGGTGGTATTGGCCAGAAATTCGTCTTTCAAACGATCCAATTGTTGGAGCCGGGTGACGGCATGCCGTTCGTACTCCAGTTTGCGTTGCTGGGCGCGCAGATAAGCGAGAATCAGCAGGGAAACAGCCAGAACGTAAAGGGAATAGGCCCACCAGGTTCGCCAGGGCGGTGGATAGACCACCACGCGCAAGGGAGTTTCCGGGCCCCAGACGCCGTCCTTGTTTTTGGCCTTGACGCTCAGGGTGTAGGTATCCGCCTGTAAGCCGGTAAAACTTGCGAAGTTGCGATCGGGCCCGGTTTCGATCCAGTTCTCGTTCAAGCCTTCCATGCGATAAGCATAGGTATTGCGACCGGGATCGGCGAAGTGCAGAGCGGCGAACTCGAAGGAGACGACCGATTGGCGATGGGCCAGGCGTACCTCTTCGGCCACCCCGATGGGTTCGGTGAGTGAACTGTCGGGGGCGGGTTTGACCGGTTTGTTGAATAACAGCATTTCGCTGAAGACCACGCGCGGTCCCTTGAGATCCGGCTTGATCTCACTTGGATCGAACAGGTTGAAGCCGTTGACGCCACCGAACGCCATGCGTCCGTCGCGCAGGTGTTCCACGGCGTCGTTGTTGAACTCACGGCTTTGCAGGCCGTCGGAAACCTTGTAGTTGGTGAAGGTATCGGTATTGGGATTGAAGCGCGAAATGCCGTCGTTGGTAGACATCCACAAATGTCCGGTTCGATCTTCCAGCAAGGCGTAGATGGTTTCGTTGGCCAGGCCCTGCACGCTGCCGTAATGGATGAAACTGCCGGTCTCTCGATCCATCAGGTCCAAGCCGTAGTTATGTCCAACCCAGAGACGGCCCCGGCTGTCTTCCAAAATAGCCATGACCTGATCACCCGAGATGACGTCGGGACCTTTATCACGCGTGTTGAATATTTTACCGCTGCCGTCCGTACCGCGCCGATAAAGGCCGTCTCGACTGGTGCCGATCCAGATGACGCCTTGCTTGTCCTGATAAAGAAAGGTCAAACCGGTTTTTTCCAAAAGCCCCAAGGGATCGGTTAAATGTACAAAGCGGCGGGCGCGGCGGTCGAAGATCAGCATACCGGTAGCGTGGGCGCCGACCCAGAGATTGCCGCTCCTATCCTCCATCAGGTCAAAGATTAAGGTGACGCCTTTTTTTTGAGGGTTCGCAAACGGCGGAATGAAATGGTCGAAACGCTCGTTGTTTCGATCGTAGCGAACCAGGCCGTTGCGCACGGAAGCCATCCACATCACAGGGCCGTCTTCCCAGAAACTGGAGATCACGGTTGCCTTCAACCCGCCGGGCCGATCGGGCTCGGGCAGGTAATCGACAAACCGGTCGCTGCCTTTTTCCAAATAGCTGAAACCTTTGCGGTGGCCGATCCACAACGCGCCCCTGGAATCTTCCAAGATTGCAGCCACCTGGTTGTCGGCAAGCGTGTCCGGATCTCCCTGTACGTGTTTGAAATGGGGAAAGCGTTGTCTGCTGAGATCGTAATAACTGAGCCCGAAGCCGGCCGTGCTCACCCAAAGCACACCGGATTTATCGACCAGAATGCTGCGCTTGCGACCCGCGCCCAGGCTGTTGGGATCTTCCGGTCGGTGATACTGATTGGTAAACGTCTTCGTTTCGGGATCGAAACAGCTGAGCCCGGCTTCCGTTCCTACCCAAAACCTGCCGTCCACTTCCTTGTGAAAAGCGGTAACCCTGTTATCGGATAAGCTCATCGGGTTGTCGGGTTCGTGACGGAAGACCGCCTCGATACCGTTTTCAGGGTCCACGCGATAGAGACCCGCGCCGTCCGTACCGACCCAAATCTTGCCGCGCCGGTCTTTTTCCAGGAAAACAATCAAGGCGCCGATGTCGTTGGGTCCGCCACCATAAGAAAAGCGTTTGACCGACTCGCCGCGCATGCGCAGCAGTCCCTGGTCCTGGGTAGCAACCCAAACCTCGTCCTGCACCGTCAAAAGGTCGACCACATGACCGCGGTATCGGCCCGCCACTCCGGGCGGCTGTTTGAAGCGCGAGCCTTCCTGAACGGCGATACCCGCGATGGTCCCAACCCAAAGTAAACCCCGGTTATCCAGATGCAATGCCGTGAGATGAAGATGCGGCAGGCCCTCTTCCAAGCGAAAGTTGTCGAAAGAATCGCCGGCGGGGTTGTAGCGGCTGAGCCCGTTTCGGGTTCCCGCCCAGACGCGGCCCTGGTGATCTACCTCCAAGGCGGGGATGAAGTTGCCGGCGACCGAATTGGGTTGTTCATAGTCCTGGCGATAGACATGGAAGCGTTTGCCGTCATAGCGGTTCAGGCCGTCCTGGGTGGCAAACCAGAGGAACCCGGGTTCGTCTTGGGCGATATCGTAGACATTGCTTTGTGAGAGCCCCTGGTCCAGCCCCAATTTATCCCAATGCACATAGGGTTCCTGGGCGGCCGCGGGCAGCGGTCGCAACAAGACCAAAATCAACAAGGGAAATGCCGAACCACCCAGTCGTGACACGATCCTCCGGGCCTCCTTGAAATCATTCAATCGATACACAACGCCGTTGCCCACAACTTTTTTCGGAAGAAATCGAAAAAAGATTGATCCCCGGGTGTCATGGATACGCCGCACCGGTCAGGCCTCCCCTCGCAAAGGGAGGGTCACCTTGAATGTCGTTCCACGACTCGATGTTTCCAACACCTGAATATGACCACCCGCACGATCAATAATACCCCAGGCAATCGAAAGTCCCAAGCCTACGCCCCCACCAATATCCCTTGTGGTGAAGAAGGGCTCGAAAATGCGATGCCGCACCTCTTCGGGAATGCCGCCGCCATTGTCTTTAAAGGTAATGATACCGCGTCCGTCCATGACCTGAGTCCCAACAGAAACCACACCCTCGAAACCGCTGCCCATGGCGGCCGCATGATCCTCCGCGGCCTGGCAGGCATTCAAGGTAAGATGTAGGAAGACCTGCGACAACTCTGCCGGCCGACCCACGGTGATCAAGGGTTCCCGGCTGTACCTGGTACGGAAGTGGATCCGGTCCTTGAACTTGGGTTGGACCAGGTTCAGCGTGGCCTTGACCAGGTTGTCCAGAACCACGCGAGTCTCGCGGCCCTCCTCCATGGTGGAAAAGGCGTGAAGGTCGCGAACGATATCGCGAATACGCCTGGTGCCGTCCGTAATCGTGCGCACGTGGGCGAACAGCGGTTCCATGCGCATCTGTAAGGCGTCGACCACTTCGCCCTCGGCCTCGTCGGAGGCCAACTCCAGCAGGAACTTCTTGAAATCCTTCAGCTCCGTTTCCAAAAGCTGCACGCTGCCGTGGGCGAAGTTGGTGGGGTTGTTGATCTCATGCGCCACCCCCGCGGTCAGGGTGCCCAGCGCCGCGCTTTTTTCCTGGGAGAAGAGTTGCCGCTGGTTGTATAGAACCTCTTCGCGCTTTTGTTCCAGGTCATGTGTGCGTTCCTTGACCTTGATTTCCAGGTCGCGGTTGACATTGCGCAGCTGTAAGTGTGTTTTGACGCGGGTCAACAGTTCGGCCTTGGACACGGGCTTGGTCAGATAATCATTGCCGCCCGCATCGAAACCCGCGGTCAGATCGGCCAGTTGATTGCGCGCGGTCAGGAAGAGGATGGGCAGTTCGTGCAGATGAAAACGATCGCGTAAAGCGCGGCATACTTCGTAACCGGACATGCGCGGCATCATGACATCGACAATCACCAGGTCGAACTCGTCTTTTTCTATCGCGGTCAGGGCCTCCGGACCGGATGAAGTCTGCGTGATGCGATAGCCCAGCGGCGCCAGGTGATTAACCAGCACCTGGCGATTGATGGGCTCGTCGTCGATCAACATGATATGCGCATTGCCCTGAACATCAGCCGGAGTGACCGGAACCTCACCGGGCTGGATTTCCGCGATCTGCTCGGGTTCGCGGGTTTGGGCTTCCACGGCCTCCGCGTGTTGCGGGGCGCGCGGCAGGGTGAAAACGAAGCAGCTGCCTTTCCCGGGAGTACTGTAAACCTGGATGGTCCCGCCGTGCAGCTCCACCAACTGCCGGGTAATGGCCAGACCCAAACCGGTTCCGCCGTGGGCGCGTTCGGCAGAGCCGTCGGCCTGCTCGAAGGACTCGAAGATGCGGTCCTGCTTATCCGCGGGAATCCCGATCCCGGTATCTTCCACTCGGACCTGTAATTGCTCCCCTTCCTCGCAAGCCGAGATGACCACTCTCCCGCTGTCCGTGAATTTGACCGCGTTCCCCACGAGGTTGTAGAGGATCTGCTGCAGCCGGTTTTCATCGACCAACGAACGTGGAAAATCTTCGTCGATACTGTTGACCAGTTCCAGTTCCTTGCCACCCGCCAGCGGCCTGGACATGGTGAGCACCAATTCGGCCTGCCTGCGCAGATTGACGGGGACCAGGTGGAGTTCGGGCTGTTCATGACGTAGTTTGGAGAAGTCCAGAATATCGTTGACCAGATTGGCCAGACGGCGTCCGCTGGCCACCACCATCTCCAGGTTGGCCGCTACGCGCGGATCCAGATCATCGGTGGTTTCGATAATCGATTCGGTGAGGCCGATGATCCCGTTCAAAGGTGTGCGCAACTCGTGGGAGGTATTGGCCAGGAACTGGTCTTTCAATTTATCCAACTGTCGCAGACGCCGGGTCGTCAAGCGTTCCTGGTCGGCAATATTGCGGTCCTGTTCAGCCTGACGGCGTTCCCTGGTCAGGCGCAGGCTTTGCAAAAAGACGAACGAGAGGGCGAGAGCGTACAGGGAGTAAGCCCACCAGGTCTTCCAAGGCGGCGGCTTCACTCGGATATCCAACGTGGTGTCCGTCGTGCTCCAGACGCCGTCCTTGTTGGCGCCCTTCACGCGGAAGGTATAGGAACCCGAATCCAGGTTGTAATAGGCGAATCGCTTCTCGGCATCGGTTTCCACCCAATCCTTGTTCACCCCGTCCAGTTTGAAGGCGTAGGTGTTGTGTTCGGGCGAGGCGAAATGCAGGGCGGCGAACTCAAAGGCAACGACGGATTGATGATATTCCAGCACCAGTTTTTCAGTGGCGGTGATCGGCCGGGTCAGGGGAGATTCGGGATCGACCGATTGCAAGGGTACCGATTGGTTGAACAGCAGGAAATCGGTAATGCGCACCTTGGGCGGTATGGGGTCCAGACGAATGCCGGCGCCTTTGAAGGCATTGAAACCGTTGGGGCCGCCGAAGTAAAGCATGCCGTCGCGACCATGCACGCCGGCGCCGCCGTTGAACTGATCGCCTTGCAAGCCCTCGTGGGAACGAAAGTCTCGTCCCTTTCCGGTCAGCGGATCGATGCGGCACAAGCCCTCATCGGAACTCAGCCACAAATGACCGCGGCTATCTTCCAAAATCGCGTAGATGGTATCTCGCGCTATGGATTTCTCCAATTCGAACCCGGTGTAGGAGCCCGCTTCGCCGGGCGCGCCGGGTTCAAACCGATAAAGCCCGCGATTGCGCGTTCCAATCCACAAGATTCCCCGACTGTCGCGGTGCAGCGCCAGTATTTCGTCGCTGTTCAGGCTTTCGCTTTTATTGCGATCCCAACCGTAGCGTACAAAACTGCCGGAGCCCGGAATATATTCGTTCAGTCCGCCGCCCAGCGTGCCCACCCATAGACGTTCCTCGGTGTCGAGATAAATGATGCTGACTACATTATGGCTCAGGCTGTGTTGGTTTTCCTGGTCATATCGATAGCGGAAGAAACGGTCGCTGTCTTCCTCATAACGATTCAGGCCGCCGCCGTAAGTTCCGGCCCATAAGCGGCCCGCGGCGTCCCGGCTGAGCGCCGTGATGGTGTCGTGGCTCAGACTGTCATGATCTGCTATATCGCGATAATAGCGTTTGAAGGTACCGGTGAAGGGATCGAACCGGTTCAGCCCGCTGGAGGTGCCTACCCAAAGGTAACCCAGACCGTCCTCGGAAATGCTCCAGATTTGATCATGGCTCAGGGATTCGGGGTCTTCGGCATCCGAGTTGAATACACGGTAGCCCAGGTGCTCCTCGTCCCACAGGTTCAGGCCGTCGTTGGTGCCGATCCACAACTGCCCCGCCCTGGTTTCATAAATGGCGCGCACGTAGTTATCGCTGAGGCTGTTGACCTGGTTGGGATCGCGATAATGATGGCCGAAGCGATCGCGGCCCGGATCGTAGCGGCTCAAACCGCCGCTGGTGCCGATCCAAATTTGACCCGTTTCGTCTTCCAGCAACGACCATACGTTATCGGCGGCCAGACTCTTGGGATCGTCGGCATTGTGCCGGAAGCGGCGAAAGATTCCGGTGTCGGCATCGTAGATATTCAAACCACCGCCGTAGGTGCCGACCCACAAGCGCCCCTCGCGGTCCTCCCTCAGGCACCAAATGACATTGTGACCGGGTCGATCCGGGCGGTCGCGCCGGCTTTTGTAGCGTTTGAACTCGCCGGTTTCGGGATGATAGCGGTTCAGGCCGCCGCCGTAGGTACCCGCCCAGAGATAGCCGTCGCGAGTTTCGCAGAGGGTGAGGATGAAGTCGTGGCTGATGCTTTTTTCCTGACGAAAGGTCTGCCGGAAATGCTCCAGGTCTCCGGTTTCGGGACTGTAGCGATACAATCCGCCGCCGCCGGTGCCGAACCAGAGATTACCGCTGCTGTCCTGCAAAATGGAGCGAATATTCTCATGGTCGATTGGAGGTAGATCGCCGGGGGCAATCCATTGATTCTTCTTCAGGTCAAGACAGAACAACCCGGTACCGTTGGTCCCCATCCACAACCGGCCCGCGCGGTCCTCCAAGAGGGTTTGCACATCCACTTGTTGCGCGTTTTCCCTCTGAACGGGATAGTTGGTCAAGTTACCGGTAGAGGGATCCAAGGCGCACAGACCCGCGGCGGTACCGATCCAAATACGGCCGTCGCCGGTTTCCAAGAGGGCCCGCACGAAATTGTCCGGGAGACTGTGGAGATTGTCGGGATCATGCCGTATGGTCTTGAAATTATAGCCGTCGTAGCGGTTCAGGCCTTCCCGGGAGCCCATCCAGATGAAGCCGTTGCGGTCTTGGATAAGGCATCGGACATCGTTGTGGGAAAGATCATCGCCGACGTTGAGCCCGGCCAGACGAATACTCATCTGCGTGGGACCCGAGGCAGAACAAACCCCGGCCGTCAGCAGAGCGGTAATGATGATCAGCCGCAAAGCGGCCGGTGACCCCGGCAGGCTCCTCCACGGGGCGACTGCTTGCCGTAAGTTATCCCTGGAAGTCAATGATGGCTCCATATGGGAGAAATCCAAACCCCATGTTCCCTATTGCTTATCGGCCGGTCTGGTGAAAGCCTGATGCCCGGTTCAAGCTTTTTTACAGTGCGGTGGAACAGATTTCCGCCAAAACTGGGAAATTCTTACCTGACCGGGGGTTTTCACCCGCAACATTTACTTCGTTTCGAGAGCCGAATTGATCATATTCGCCGGCATTCAGGCCTTCGAAAAGATCAGGATCGGTAATTTCCTTTGTGTAGATGCTGACGACGGCATCGACGCTGGGACCCGACGGTAATGTAGACGAATTAAGCATGACGACACGCAACGAATATCAGATCTGTCTTAACCAGGCCCTTGCAGAAATGAAAAACATGTTCGTTTTACTTTTTGTTCGACCACGTCCAGAAGCTTTGATCAAGTCTTGATACGGTATCTCTGCCACATTTCCGGTCGAGGTCGCGCCCGGTCACCAATTCAAGAGGAATCATAAATTAGATTGTCATAGTGGCCGGCTAATGCTATACTCGGCGCTCCACAACCACAACCGCATTAAAAAACAGCCTTCCAACTTAGAAGTGCTAAAAAGCGCTCGTCTTGTATAAGGAGATCAAAATGCCAAAAAATGTCAACTTTCGCGTTGTAGGTCTGTACTTTGGCTGGAGTGGCACCAACACTTCGCCGAATACCTCCGGCCCGGTCACTGTGGATTTCGATGGCAGCACGGTTCAGGATTTAATGGCCGCTGCAACTATCAAAGTCGCTGGTGGAGGTGTTCCCGGTGTCCTCGGTTTTGCCTATACACCTACAGCCCCCTCACCGCCTTCCGACATAAACAAGATTATCGTGGTCTATGACAAAGGCGGACCCAAGAAAGGGGGCCACCTGCCCGGCGGAACCTGGGTTTTAGAAGATAGTTTAACCAGCCAGCCTCAGCGCGTATTTCAATATTATATTTTTGATGAAAATTTTACGCAACTTAATCGCAATGGAGAGTTTAAACCCTTCACCGATCCACCCGCGGTGCCGATCCCCGATAATGGCTATGTCATTATACGACAAGTCTGTATTGCTACCGCACCCGTCGGGGGTGGGCGTTCCAGTGCTTTGGCAAAGCGCTACGCTACTGAAGTGAGCAACAACATTAAGTAGGGCCGCTGATAGGGTTTCGCCGTTGGTTACCGGCGCCTCCGGAGTTGGGGATGCTTAACTGAAACGCTGAATAACGCGTGACACCAGCTTCCCCAACTCCCACCTTTGTGGGAACCCTCCATGGAGATGTCCGTGATCTTGTCGCATCCACTTCTGAATTAGGGGAGCTTGACACCTCGGATCAGGGAGGGAGCAGGCGATGAGACCATTCAGCCCTCGGGTGGCGGCGATTGGGACTTCGGCCGGATAATCCGCATATCGTCGGGATTGCTTCGAAAGTTGCCGGAGACGGTTCGTCGCGGCTTGGTCCATATTTGATA
>JASJCB010000063.1 GCA_030066195.1 Acidobacteriota bacterium | reverse complement strand
CTGAGTAGGGAGCCCATGTGCAGTACTGTCCATAGCCTTCCCACTGAGTAGGGAGCCTATGTGCAATACTGTCCATGGCCTTCCCACTGAGTAAGTCGCCTATGTGCAACGTTGCACATAGGCTTCCCACTGAGTAAGTTGCCTATGTGCAACATTGCACATAGGCATTCGAGTCAAATTGATATATCAGCGCAAGCCTTGCTATATCTACATTCTTCAGGTTGTGAAATGAAAATGCGGCGGAAAATGACGCAGAGATGCCGCCTTCTTGTCGAGACAACGGCCTTCGGCAGTTTTGACCTCCTACAAGGATTGCTTTTAAGGCCCGATCGACGGGGGTTCGGTTTCCCCGGAGCCCTGTTCTCCCTCCGGTTCCTCGTCATCGACCCGGGGGACGCTTAAGTATAAAGCCAGGGCGGGTAGGAGAAAGATACCGGCGACGGTGAGCGCGGCTCGTACCGAAACGGCGCGGCCCACGGCGCCCAACCCCGGCCCTCCGGTCACTTGTCCCAGTGCATTCGCCTGGCCGTTCAAAGACAAGACCGTGGCGCGTACGGATGAGGGGATGTGGCTGTTCATCCAGGCCGAGGTCAACGGCTCCAAGCAGGTGCTCAGGGCGGAAACCAACCAGAAACAAACCAGGGCGGTGACCAGGTTCCCGGCTTGTCCGAAGACCACCGCGCCCAGCCCCAGACACAGGGTAAAGATCAGCAGGGCGCGAACCTGAACGCGCTCCTTGTCCACGTCCAAAAGCTTGACCCCTTGGGTAACCGCGATACCCAACACCAGGCTGACCCCGTGGGCCAGGCTGAACCAGAAGATCTCGCCGACGCCGGGGACCTGGGGCAGATGGAAGTTTTGCCGCAGATGCACCACCCACAGGCGATCGAAAGCCTCGCTGAACATGCCGAAGAACAAGGAGATGGACAGCACCCGCCACAAAACCGGCCGACGCCGAGCGGCTTGGAGTCCCGCTTTCAGAGTTCCGGTCATGGCTTTCCAGGTTCGACGATCTTCGCCGGGGAGCGGCCGGAAACCCCTTTCCGTCATGAGCAGCCGCATGAGCGGTCCCAGGACGATAAAACAGCAGCCCGCGAAGATCAGCGGCGTTTGCAGGTTGCCCCAGGCGACCAGCAGCGTACTCGCGCCGATGCCCAGCAGGGAACCGACCTGACGCCATTGCCCGCCGCGCAACAGGGTGGACGCCAACATTTTCTGACGACCTTCCGCGGTCAATTCGTCGGCGAGCCAGGCCTCGAAGGCCCCGCTGATGAAGGTGTAGCCGCCGCCCCAAACCAGGTTGGCAACCAGGATCATGGCAAACGAGGGAAAGAGGCCTTCCATCAGGAATCCCAGGCCGATGATACAGCAACCCAGCGCGGTGGAAAGACGGCGACTGTAGACATCGGCCACCACCCCGGTCGGCACTTCGAAGATTAAAACGCCCAACTCCAAGGCCGTGCCCACCAGCACCATCTGCAACGGGTCCATCCCGACCACGGTGTGATGGTAGAGAAGGTTGAGGGTGGCAAAGGTATAGAACAGGAACCCGAAAACGGCCTGAAAGGCCTGGTAAACGCCCGCGGCGCGTACCCTGATCGGGCCGTTACGGGAGGCGCTCAAAACCGTTCCCAGAGCGCTGCCGACAGTTCCCTGGCTCTTGCTTTGACGGCCCGCTCGTCGATGCCGATCAATTGCCGGTTCTGCATCAGCACCCTACCCGCGCAGACGGTGGTGTCTACCGGGGCGTGGTGCATTCCGAAGACCAGGTGCCCCAAGAAACTCTCCTCATTCATCGGGGTGGGCGGATCGTAGTCCACCACGATGAGATCGGCCGCCGCTCCGGGGGCCAGGACGCCGATGTCCCGCTTCCAGAAACGGGAGGCAACGGCTGCGTTGTTGCGGAGCAATACCGTGGTCATCTCATCGAAAGCCCGATTCGGATGGTGGTGCTCGCAACGGTGCAGGAAAATCCCCGTTCGCAGTTCATGGCGCATATCAGCCGTCATGGCGTCCGTGCCCAGGCAGATCTGTAGGCCCGCGTCATACAGCTTGAGAAAGGAAAGGGCGCCCACCCCGTTGTTCATATTGGACTGCGGCAGGTGAGCGACAATCGTCTTGGAATCGTGCAGCAGGCCCATTTCCTCGTTGTTGATATAGACACAATGAGCACAGATGGTTTGCGGACCCAGAACCCCGGCCTCGTTCAAGCGGACGATCACATTGGCGCGATGCTCGTTGATGGTGACGACCTGATCGATGGTATCTTCGGCGGCATGGATATGAAAACCCGCGTTCAGCCCGGCGGCTGCTTCGACGGCGCGTTTCATGGTCTCCGCGCCCACGGTAAACGATGCGTGCAGGCCGAACATGCCGTGCAGCCGGTCATGAGCGGCGCCGTTGCTCAGGAAATCCACATTCTCTTGAATTCCCGCCTCGGCAATCTCGGGTCCGTCCCGATCGGAAACCTCATAACACAACGAGGCGCGGATACCGGTTTCCGTGACGGCTCGGGCAACTTGAGCCAGGGAGCCGGTGACGGCATGCGGGCTTGCATGATGATCGAAAACGGTGGTGGCGCCGTGTTTGACGGCGTCAATACAACCCAGCATGGCGCTGATATAGGTATCCTCCAGGGTCAACTGCTTGTCCAGCCGCCACCACAGATGCTTCAGCACATCGTGAAAGTCCCTGGAGAATTCAGCCTTGGACAGGCCGGTGGCGAAGGCCGAGTAGAAATGGGTGTGGGCATTGATGAAACCCGGCATAACTACCTTGCCGTGCGCATCCACAACCCGCTGACCGGGCGATTTGGTTACGGTATCGGAGGGCACGATCGCCTGGATGGTGTCGCCCTCTACCACAATCGTGTGATCTTTCAGAACCCGGTTGGTTTCGCCCAGGGTAGCGATGAAACCGCCTTCGATCAATAATGCCGTCATCACAAGCTCCTATGATTGTGCCGCTGTAGAATACGACCGGGATAGATTTTCGGAGGAAGGATCAAGCCTTCATCCAAGACCAGTTCACCATGGACCCATACCTTGTCAATGCCCCGGGGATGAATCAGGGGTTCGTCATAGTCGTTGCACTCCGCCACGTTCTCCCAATCGAACAATACCAATGAGGCATCCGCGCCCTCCCGCAAGCTGGGATCTTCCAGCCCCAAAAACGTCGTGGGTAAAGTGCTCATACGATAGATCATTTTTTCCGCCGGTATTTCCAACTCACGGGCCATGCGCAGAGCCTTGGGAAAGGAACCCAGCGAACGCGGGTGGGGTTTCTGACCCGGTCCCGGCATCAGGCCGTCGGTGCATATGGCCATGTCGTCCCGGCGGAACAGGCGTTCCATCACCAACTCCGAACCGTAAAACGCGATGATGGTGATGTCCAAATCGTTGCGCAGGAAGAAATCGCAAACCGCGTTCATGGCCGCCTCGGAATCGGGATCGGGCGCGCCCGCATCTCGGGCTACATCAGCCAGATTACGGCCGAGGTAACTGGTTTCCTTTGCCGCGCCGGCGATGCGAATGCCGCTCAAGCCGCCGCAGAAGTAGATGAAGTTGTCCCAGCCGGTCGTGTCGGATCGAATCTTCCGGTATATGGCGCGGCGGCTGTCCGGGTCCGTCAGCGCCTTACGGAAGTCCTCACGCGAACCCGCCCTGAACTCGGGTGGAAAGATTGCGTCGCCCGTGGTGCTGCCGGCGGTGTAGGGGTACATATTGGCCATGCAACGCACCGATGCGGCGCCGTCGGCCAGCATGTCTTCCAGGGCGCCGATCTTGTCGTAGTTTTTTTCACCGGCGATCTTGCTGTGTTCGTTGCCGTAGGCGGCGCCGCTCTCCACGCAGGCGGTCAGGCACTCGGCCAGGGACGGTAGGATCATGTCGCTTTCCGAACGCAGGTGAGGGAACAGGGCGGCGGGCGCAACCTCGGCGAATGCCCTCAGGAGGTGCGCAATCTCGGCGCCGTCGCTGAAGACTGCCGGGTGGTAGATCAAACCGGTAGAGAAACCGAGCACATGCGGCGCCTCGCGACGGACCAGGCGGGCCATGTCCTCCAACTCGCTGAGCTCTGCTTTGCGCGGCGCGTTCCCCAACACGGCGCGGCGCACGGTGCTGTGGCCCAGGTAAACGCCCATGTCGGTGATCGATTTGCCGCGATGCCAGGCGTAGAATTCGGGCATGGTGGACCAGGGCCAGTGCTCGCCCACCCAGCCGTCCAAGGGGCGCAGCTGCTCGGCATAGGCGGCTCGGTCCATGGGCGCAATCGGCGCGGGCGAGAAGCCGTCCACACCGCAGATGCGTTTGGTGACCCCGGCGCGCAGAGCCAGTTCGCAGGCAAAGGGCACGCCGGCGGGGCCGATTTGCGTGCCGCCCAGCGCGCCGTGGTTGTGGGTGTCGATAAAGCCGGGCGCCGTCATCTTCCCTTCGGCGTCGATGACCCGATCCGCGGTTTTCATGTCTGAACTTGCGACCTCACCTACGGCCGCGATTCGGTCCCCGTCCAACAACAGATTGCCGGGGAAGGGCGGGGTTCGGCCGTCGCCCGTTACGATACGGGCGTTTTTGATCAGGGTGGTGCTCATGGCTTCATCAACAACTTCAGCAGGGCTTGCAACAACACGTTGGCGCCCGCCTCGATATCTTCCGGTTCCGTATATTCCTCGATATTATGGCTGATCCCGCCCACCGATGGAGTGAAGATCATGGCCGTGGGATAATTCAGGGTGATCAAACCGGCATCGTGACCGGCGCCGGCGGGCATGCGGCGATTGCTGAAACCCAGTTCCCGAGTGGTTGTCTCCACCAGGTCGATCATGACCGGATCGAAAACGGCGGGTTCGAAACGGGCAAGTTCGCGGGTTTTTATGGACACGCCTTCCTCCTCGGCGACACGGGCCAGTAACTCGCGGGCGCGCTGTTCCGCTTCCTGAAGCAGAGCCTCATCGGTATTGCGCAGGTCGATGGTCATGGTCGCCTTGTTGGCAACCACATTGATCAGGTCGGGATACAGCTTTATGGAACCGACCGTGCCCACCTGGTCACCCCCCATCTCGCGGGCAATCCGGCGCACGCCCACGGCGACGGCGGACGCGGCATAACCGGCATCCGTACGCAGCCGCATGGGCGTGGTGCCCGCGTGATTGGACACGCCCTCGATGGTGACCTCCTGCCAGGAGATGCCTTGCACGCCGGTGACGCAGCCGATGCGGGTGTTTTCCTGCTCTAAGAGGGGGCCCTGCTCCACGTGTAATTCCAAAAACGCTTTCAGGGGGAAACCCACCTCCCGGTTGCCGGCGTAGCCGATGCGGTTCAGTTCCTCGCCCACGCTCAAGCCGTCAATCCCCACGGTGGCAAGCGCCTTTTCCAGGGGCAAGCCGCCCTGAAAGCACATGCTGCCCATCATGTCCGGCTGAAAACGCGCGCCTTCTTCATTGGTGAACACGCCTACGCAGAAGCCGTGTTCGGTTTGCAATCCGGCATCTTTCAGGACGGCGGCAACTTCCAGGCCGGCCAACACGCCCAGGTTGCCGTCGTAATAACCGCCGGTGCGTACGGTGTCGATGTGGGACCCGGTAGCCACGGGCGGGCCGTCCTGCTTACCCGGTCGCATGCCGAAGATATTGCCGATGCGGTCCACGCTGACGGCCAGACCCAGCGTCTCCATCCAGGAAACGACAAGGTCCCTGCCCGCCTTGTCCTCGTCGGTCAGGGCGAGGCGGCACACCCCGCCGCCTGGGAGCGAACCCACCCGACCCAGGGCCTCGATACGATTCGTCAATCGCTTCGGATCGATACGCAAATGTTTCCAGTCCATGGCGCCTCCAACCGTTTAGGTGCTGACAGCTTACCTCATTATAGCGGCAAACCGCCCGGCTTGCAGGCGCAAGTAGCATGTAGAAAAACTTGCATCGACATGCAACATGACATAAACTACACCCGTAGTACTACAGGTGTCGTTGATACTTGAGAGGAATCGTACATGGAAACACGTCACGCACTCAGCGAACCGCAAATGGCCGTTATGCGCGTCCTCTGGCAGAAGGGCGAAGCCAGCGCCGCCCAGGTACACGAGGCCTTGCAAACCGAAAGACCCCAAGCCTACACCACCGTGTCCACCACACTTTCACGCCTGGAGAAACGCGGTATCGTCACCCATCGCGGCGAGGGGCGCCAATATTTCTATCGCGCCCTGGTTGCCGAGGACGAGGTGGTCCGCGCCGGGGTCAAGGACCTGGTCAAACGGCTTTTCGGCGGCGATCGCGTCAACCTGGTCAGCCACCTCCTACGATCCGAGGAAATGGCGCCCGGTGACCTGGAAAACATTCAACGAATGATCGACGAAGCTCGCAACCGCCGGGAGTCTTGAACATGATTATCTCCGTGCCGTTTCTCTATTGGACCGCCAATTACACGTTGCACCTGTTGCTCTTCGGGCTTTTGGCGATGGTTCTGGAAAAACGCCTGACCGCGTTTCCGGCCAGGGATTTCCTGTGGAAGGCCGTCCTCTGGTCAACGCCCGTTTCCGCATCGCTCGCCATGTGGTTCACCACGGGCTTCACGCTGGACATGCCCGCCGCATTTGCCCAACCCGGCGCCCTGGCTACCGCCGCACCGGCAACGCAACCGCCGACCGGCGTGGTACTGGTCGAAAGGATAGGGGAAGAGGTCATCGCGAGTTGGTCCTTCTTCGCCTGGATCGCCTTCGCTTGGACCCTGGTCGCCGCCGTCCGCCTGATCCAAATGTCACTGTCACTGTGGCGGCTGCACCGTCTGCCGCGAACCAGGGGCCTCGTGGATGAACGCCTCAGCGGCCTGTTGCGCGCATTGACGACCCAAGCCGGCTGCCGTCGCCGCTTGCGGGTCCTAGCCGTTGACGGTTTGGAAGGTCCCCTGGCCCTGGCCGGCGGAACCATCCTGGTGCCGGAACGCGCGCTCACGCTTTCGGACGATCGCCTACGCGCCCTGCTGGGCCACGAGATGGCGCATCAAATACGGCGCGACCCGGAGTGGCTGGCCTTTTGGGCCGTTCTGGAAGCCGTGTTCTTCTTCAACCCCATGATCGGCGTGCTTCGCAACCGCTTCCGGGACAATGCCGAGCTGATTTGCGATCATCTGGCCGTCACTCACCTGCACAGCCCCATTCATCTGGCAGAGTGCCTGGCCGAGGTAGCGCGCTGGATCCAAACCCCGCAAAGCCCTGCCATGGCGGGCATGGCGGAGACCAAAAGCGGCCTGGCCGGTCGTGTACAGGCTATTCTGAAACCGGAGAAGCGCACCTTTCGCGGTCTTCCTCTATACATTCGGGCCCTGTTGCTGCTGATCCCCATTGCCTTCGGTCTGATGCTGCCGGCGTTCAAACAACCGGACAGCGACGACGGCACCCGCACCTCCGTAAACATCCTGACCAGCGACCACAAACGTTTCAACATCCGGGCCGATGCGCTCATTCAAGGCAACGGCGCGGTTTATCGCTTCCTGGCCAACGGCCTCTTCGAATTTGCCGACGACGACAGCGAGGTCACCTGGGCCTCGCCGGGCGCCGTCCTGATCATGGAAGAAGAAAAAGGCGGCGTCCACTACCGGGCCGAGCTCAAGCGACGCTTCGGCAAGGTTTCGGTAACCTGGAAGGAAAACGGCCGGGAACGTCCATTGAAGGGCCCGGCGAAGACGCAATACCAAAACCTGCTCACCACGTTCATCCGAGAGATCAACGTCTACGACATCCAACGCGCTTATCGCATTTTGAACCGAGAAGGTCCCGAGGCCCTGGAGTTGGAAATCGAAAGGACCATTCATCCCGAGCTTCGCGAACGCTATCGCAACGTGCTCTTGGAACAACGGTAACCGACACTTAAAACCAAAGACCATAGGAGGAGATGCAATGAAACGAATTGCAATAGGGATCAGTGCGCTTATTTTCAGCCTTACCTTCGCTACCGATGCGCCTGTCATCAGGGATGCCGAGGTCGTCAGCGGTCCCGACGCCGGGCGTTTGGACGCCTACATGCAGGTGATGGAGTCACTGGGCTTCACCGGCGCCGTGGCGGTTTCCCAGAAAGGCAAGGTCATATTGAACAAGGGCTACGGCTATGCAAACAAGGCGGCCGGCATGAAGAACGGCCCCGGGACCGCGTTCGATATCGGCTCGGTGACCAAGCAGTTTACCGCCGCTGCCGTGATGCTGCTGGCACAGGAAGGCAAACTGGATACCGCGCACACCATCGGCAAATACCTGGACTCCGTTCCCGACGATAAAAAAGGGATCACCCTGCATCACCTGCTGACGCACACCTCGGGCGTCACCAACTACACCGGACGGGGCGACTACAATAAAAGCAGCCGCGAGAGCATGCTGAAGGAAGCCATGAGCACGCCGCTGAATTTCAAGCCCGGCTCGCAATACCGCTACTCCAACGCGGGTTACAGCATGCTGGCCGCCATCGTAGAAATGGTTTCGGGACAATCCTATGAAACCTTTGTGCAGGAGCGCCTGTTCAAGCCGGCGGGCATGTCGTATACCGGGTACACCATGCCGAAATGGGACGGCGTGGTCATCAGCCGCCAGTATCTGGACGGCAAGGACAACGGCCACCCCCTGGAAAAGGATTACTGCTACTGGAGCCTGAAAGGCAACGGCGGCATGCTGGCCCTGCCCGGCGACATGTTGCGTTGGGCGCGCGCATTGGACGGCGATGCGCTTTTCAACCAGGCGAGTAAACGCAAGATGTACACACCGGAAAAAAGGGACTACGCCTACGGCTGGCTGGTCTCGGAAACTGAATACGGTCGCTGCATTCAGCACAATGGCGGCAACGACATGGGCGCCACGTCCAACTACACCCGCTTCACTGACCGCGATACCGTGATCTTCTACGCGATCAACCACACGCGGACCGACATGCCTCATCAGTGGATGCTGGAGTCCCTGGTCCCCAAGGTCCTCTTCGATAAGGATTTTTCGGTCCCCAAGGCCGCGAAATTCGCAACGGAAAAACTGAAACCCGGCGTCTGGAAGGGCAAGGCGGGTTCCCTGGAAATGCGGCAGTTGAACGGCCGCATGCTGGTTGTGCCAAGCGGCGATCAATTGCTGGCCCGTGCGGTCGACGCGGACGAGACCCTGCGTGGAAAGATGGTCAAGGGTACGGCCAAAGCCAGGGAACTGCTTGACGAATTGCTGGCGGGCGAACAGACCCAACTGGCAAAAATGACCGAGCCGGATCGTTTGGAACGCCGCATGAATTACCTGAAAGAAGGCTTGAAAAGGGCGGGCAAGGTTAAAAAAGCGAAAGTTTACGGAACCATTCCCGCCTGGTGGGACGGCATCCCCCAATCCAACGACACCATTGTGTCCGTGCACGGCAAAAAAGGTGTCTTCACCTTCCGCTATGTCTGGCACGAGGAGGGCCTGGGCATCGGCGGCAGCGCCATTCCCTTTCCCACGGGCTGGATGCTGCAATCAGGCTCCGGGGACAAACTGGAACTGGTGGACCTGATCTTCGGCAAAACCTACAACCTGGAATTATCCAAGGACGGCAAACAAGCAACCCTTCATGACGGCGCCTGGTCGACCGTTTTCAAATCCGAATAACGACAGGGTGAAATGACTCTACTCGGCCGGCCGACAGAAACGATTTCTACATGAAATGGTTTTACACGGTCGGCCGACCATAACGATTCCTAGATGAAATGGTTCTACTCTGCCGGTCGACCACGACGTTTTTTACGTGAAAGGGTCCTACTCAGCCGGTCGACCACGACGTTTTCAACATGAAAGAGTTCTCCTCAGCCGGTCGACCGGAACATTTTCATGTTGAAGCTACAACTCTCGTCCGGGGAAGCACCACCTTCTCTATCAGAAGTACAACTTACTTTTTCTATATGACAATCCGCTACGGCTGAAGTTTGCTTAGGGATCTGACTTGTAGGAGCGAGTTCCGGCATTCGCCCGGCATGGCAACCAAAGTAAGGCTTTCAGTATCGAGATGACCCGGTCTGATGATTAACCCGGGTTAAGTAAATTCAATAAACCCTGGCTTTTCCAAATAGACCATGCTACCTTGAGGTCCTGGCGCTGAAAATTGAATCTCGTTACCAGGGAGACGCCGCATGATTGATTGGCACCGGCTGCTGGGCCTCGTTTTTTCCGACTTCTTCTCCGATACCGGTTATGAGGTTGAGTTGGAGAAGGACTTGTCGTTGAAAAAACAACTTTTGGACATTCTGGTCATCTACAAAGAGCAGAACAAACCCCTTTACGAAGAGCCCGATGGGTTGGACAACATGTCTCAATATAACTTGATGACCTACAAATCCATGAACGAACCGTTGAATCGATGGGCCGTGGAAGAACTCCACGGCCATTTCGTCAACTTCCGAAAATCACTGGGCAAACCGCTGACCCCCTACAATGACTTCAGTCTCTACGCGGTTGCGACGCGGTTCCCAAGTGATCTGGCAGGCCAGGTGGATCTGAAACGAATCAAAACAGGGGTTTATGAGGTACAATGGGGTATCGGCAAGATTCGCGTAATCGTGTTGGGCGAACTACCGAAAACCAGGAATAACGCCGTATGGAACCTGTTCAGCGGCATTGCCGAGAAGGTAACATACGGTCAAATGCACTACCATTGGCGAAATCCCGATGCAAGTACCGTCATTGACAAACTCTTTGAAAAGTACAACTTGGAGGGACTCAAGATGAGCTACACCCTGGAAGACTTCCAACGCGAATACAGAAAAGAAATAATTGATAGTTTGACCGCGGAAGAACGCCTGGCGGGCATGCCGCCGGAGGAACTTCTGGCGGGCATGCCGCCGGAGGAACGCCTGGCGGGCATGCAGCCGGAGGAACGCCTGGCGGGCATGCAGCCGGAGGAACTCCGAGCCGCTTTGCCGCCGGAGGAACTCCGGGCCGCTTTGCCGCCGGAGGAACGTCTGGTCGATTTGTCGCCGGAAGTTATTATTGAAACATTAGTCAGACAATTGAGCCGGGATCAACTGGATGATTTGAAACGCCAAATCGATGGATTTTTAAAGCCCTGAATTCAAAAAAAGCGAGGCGTGCATATCCTCCGACGGATCGATCGGGTTATCATCATAGGCAGCCGTCAAGCCGACCGACCGGAGGAAGCCATGAACCGAATCGCCGAACTGTTTCAACACATCGAAAGCCGCGTCCACCGGATCTTGGACGAATTTGAGACGCCCGAAATCAATATCGACGCCACCCTGGACGGCTACGAGCAATTACGGGCCGAACTACAGCAGGACATCGTCCGAATGCGGGCTGTCGCCGAACAAATGCAAAAGGACGCCGATCTGGAACTGGCGTCTCGCGAACGTTGGGACAAGCGCGGTATCCAGGCCGGCGAAGGCGGTCACGAAGACCTTGCTCGCGAGGCTCTGGCCCAATCGCAAGCCCATGCGGCCCGACGCGAGGAGTTGCTGGAAGCCGTCGCAAAGGAGCGAGCTGGGATCGACAAGTTGGCGGCCATTTTGGACGACCTCACCGCCAGGCAAAACGACCTGGCTCGGAACCGAGAGGTCCTGGCCGCGCGCGCCGCCCTACAACAAATGGGCGCCGACCTGTCGGAAATGCGTCAGGATGTGGATCAGCCCGATCCGGCCGTGCCGCCCGCCCAGCCGCCGCCCCAAGGCGCCGCCCAATCAAAACGGGACATCGCCGCGCTGGAAAGAGATTTCGACCGACTGGATTCGGCCGCTGCAGAGGAACGGGCCCGGGAAAAGCTGGCAGCCATGAAAGCCAAAATGCGCAAGGATTGACACCACGTCGATAGTCGAAAAGGAGCCTGTGTAAATTCTTCTATTCAGAGAAAAAGGTTTTTCTTAAAAGAAGCATCTGCTATGCTGCAGCACGGCCTTGGAATCCTGAGATTCAGAAAAGTCAGTTGCTAATTGAAGACATTCCGGCTTTCCCGGCTGTTTCAATCACATACCCCATATATTTTAGAGGTGTTTGGTGAATTTTCTCAAACATGTGTTAGCCCTTTCGCTTATTCTGGTCATGCCGGTCACCGCGGGCTCCGAATCTTATTACGGTGAAACTATCGACTCATGGTTGGATCCTGATCGCAGCGCTCGTATAGACGCCGCCATGCTCAAATTCAAACGGTCCCTTTTCGAAGGTCGCAAGCTCGACAAGAAAACAGCTGATAAGTTTGCTTCTTTATTGGAAGAACCTCCGGCGGACCAACCTTTTCTGGTTAATTTTCGGATCAGTGGACGCAAAAGCCCGGAGTTAATCAAGTTCGAGGAACTGTTTCGAGTAACCGCAACCCTATTCCATTCCGAAAACAAGAACAAACGTCATATTTACATGCGGCGCCTGGTGGAATTAGGCTTCCCCTTTAACGAACGCGCAATGCTCAACCATGCATTCATGACCGGTTTTGATCGCCGTTTCAACCTCAAAGTTGCAAGCATGGAACGAGCACATCTTGAAGATGGAATCACCAGTGATATCGATTTGGATTTCAACCGGGAGTTGATTAATTGGACACACGAGACCCTCGATCTATTTTCCGAACAAGGAAAGCTGGCTTTAGTCCGTCTAACCCTGGAGGAAATAATTCCCGGCTATTACAAATTCAATAGTGCTTATGCCAGGCTTCAGGAGGAAACCCCGCGGTTGGATGAAGCGGCCGGCAAATCCAGCGTCCCCCACAGGTTGACTCTTCATGACTGGACCGGCGGTGTTGAGGCGGTACTGGAAAAATTTCAGGGTTTTAATGAATGGTACGACGCCCACACCTTTGCTTTGTCCGTGACTCAGGCCTGCGGCCATAAAAACGGCAAAGGTTTTATTGTCGGTACGACACAACTGGACCTGAGCACCCCTTCACAACACTCAGGGGGGGTCACGGGCATTTTGCTTCGTAGGTTGTTTCTTTATGAGGCCAGAGTTGAGGTAAAGGTTCCGACTAAGGGATATTCTTGGAATCAAAATGGTTACAATCTCCAAGGCTCCAAGACTGCCACCATCGAGCGTGAGGTTGGAAATCTTCCTGCCGGGACTTACATAACGGAGGGAAAGTATAATTTAAATGTGATCCAAAGAATCACAGGAACACTGGGCATTACCGTCGAAGTCCTTGAGGGGTTTACTTTTGAAGTCAGTATACCTACCATAAATATGGCTACGAAATCGACACATGTACTATCCAAACCTTGCACTTACGATAGCAAAGGAAACATTGTCACAGCCTCAACCGGCGGCAGCAACGGTGGCGGCGGCAGCGACGGCGGTCGGGGCGAGGTTGACGATGGTGGTTGTATGAACTGCCTGCCGGGTCAAGTCTGCCAAAACGGCGCTTGCATCACCGATATGGACGGCTGTATCACCGGCTGCCCCACGGGCATGGAGTGCATGTTTGGTCAATGCGTGCAAGTCTCTGTAGGGGAACCGATGTTCAAATCGGGATCCGGCGGTAATTTCAATCCCTCAAGAGGTATGGAGAACATTTACCGCCTCGAGAACGGCGCAACGCTTGTTTTTGACATCAACCGGAACCTGACTTTAGACGGAACGGCTGAAGTCCTGGTCGGCATCCATGATCAGAACGGCGTGACCCCAAATGCAAAGGTTGCTCTCTCATTGTTCGACAAGCCTAAATTCGGCGGTAACCAAAACGGCTCGATCGATCCCGATGATCTCATCTGGGCCAAGCTGTTCTCTGTCGATATCGGTGATAAGGTTGGTCCTTTCATTCCATTGGAAGAAGCAGGTATATCCCGCATCGAGTTTTAATTTACCTTTCCTGTTGACGAAGTTGCGCACAACGGCACGAGCCGATCTCAGGCGTGTTGGGATGCGCAACCCTTCTTCCTTCAGATTTCTTGCTTCTCCGCCCTTTAGAGAGTCCAGGCTTCTCGACAACCGCATCTGATATTCTTCTTTTCTGCCCGGGAGTGTTTAAAATTTTCAACCCAACATCCAGGGTTATATCGAAACGCATGAATAATGCGATTGCCTCGGGTCGTAAACACTCCTTCTCGCATTCCCCAGGGGTCGGTGCTACAATGTGCCGGTTTAATCGCTGCCGGGGAGGAAAACCATGGCTGTCAGTCGAGTACAGTTTGTGGATAAGCGCTTTCGCGACACCATTGCATCCATGCGCGGCTATTTCGAAATCATCCCGGGAAAAGCCGCGGAACCGGCTTGGGAAGGGGCGCCGCTTTCGCGGGCTGATGCCGTGGAATTGTTCGAGTGCCAGCTTTCCAGTCGTTGGATCGATTTCGTTGCCCGCGAATTGAAAGCGGACGGCAAGTCCTATTACACCATCGGCTCGTCCGGTCACGAGGGCAACGCCATGGTGGGCATGCTCTCGCGGCCTACCGATACCGCATTTCTGCATTACCGAAGCGGCGGCTTCTATTTTGCCCGCGCCCGCCAGGTGCCGGGTCAAACACCGATTTTCGATACCTGTCTCAGCTTTTGCGCCTCGACCGAGGACCCCATTTCCGGCGGTCGTCACAAGGTTTGGGGCAGCAAGGCTCTGAACATCCCGCCGCAGACCTCTACGATTGCCTCGCACCTGCCCAAGGCCATGGGTACCGCCTTTTTCATGGACCGGCGCAAGATCATGAACGACAAGGGCTCTCCCCTACCCGACGACACCATCGTCTTGTGTTCGTTCGGCGACGCCTCGGTGAATCACGCTACCGCTCTCAGCGGCATCAACGCGGCCTGTTGGTGCGCTTTTCAGCATCTGCCCATGCCGGTGGTGTTCGTGTGCGAGGACAACGGCATCGGCATCTCGGTGCACACGCCCAGCGAGTGGATCGAGTCCAACTACGCCAACCGCGCCGGCATGAAGTATTTTCGAGCCGACGGCCTGGATTTCACCAAGGGCTATGCCCAGGTAAAGACCGCAATCGATTATTGCCGTACTCGTCGCCGCCCCGTCTTCCTGCATTTAAAGACTGTACGCCTGCTGGGCCACGCCGGCTCCGATGTAGAAACCACTTATCATACCAAAGAAGAGATCGAAGCCACCGAGGCGCGCGACCCCCTGTTGCGCACCGCGGTTCGCCTGATCGAACACGGCATTCTCTCGCCCGACGAGGTTCTGGCCATGTACGACGGCATGGCCGCTCAGGTTCGCGCCGCCGGCGCCGAGGCTGCCCGTCGTCCCCTCCATCAAACCCCGGAATCCGTAATGACTTCCTTGACTTTGTCGGAGGAGCACGCGCCGCCGGAGAATTGGGAACCGGAACTGCTCGCCCGCCGCAGAGAGGAACTATGGAAAGAACGCCCGCCCGAGGAGCAGCGACCCCGCCACCTGGCTCAGCACCTCAACTGGTGTCTGCAAGATCTTGCCTTCCGCTATCCCGGCATGGCTCTATTCGGCGAGGACGTGGCCAAGAAGGGCGGCGTCTACCACGTGACCGCCGACCTCTATGAAAAGTTCGGCGTGGGTCGCGTGTTCAATACCTTATTGGACGAAACCACCATTCTGGGTTTGGCCATGGGCGCCGGTCACGCCGGTTTGCTGCCCATACCGGAAGTTCAGTACCTTGCCTACCTGCACAACGCGATCGACCAGTTGCGCGGCGAAGCCTGCTCCATGCAGTTCTTCAGCAACAAACAGTTTGCCAATCCCATGGTGGTGCGCATCGCGGGGTTTGCCTATCAGCGCGGGTTCGGCGGCCACTTCCACAATGACAACTCCTTCTCATCGTTGCGCGAGATTCCCGGTATCATCATGGTCACCGCCTCCAACGGACCCGACGCCGTGCGCCTGATGCGGACCTGTGTCCACCTGGCCCATCGCGAGGGTCGGGTGGTGGTGTTCATCGAACCGATTGCACTCTATATGACCAAGGATCTGGTGGATAAGGGTGACTGGAGTTTCGAATACCCGCATCCCGACGAGACCATGCCCTTCGGCGAGACCCACTATCACGGCGACCCCGACGCCGAGACGCTGGTGATCAGCTACGCCAACGGCTATTACCTTAGCCGGCAGGCCTGCGCCGACCTGGAACAGGAAGGCATTCGTACCGGCGTTCTGGAGTTACGCTTTCTGACACCGCTGAACGACGCGGCCATTGTGGATGCCGCGCGAGGTCGCAAGTCGGTGGTCATTGTGGACGAATGTCGTCAAACGGCGTCGCTTTCGGAGCAGATCGCCACCATTCTCACCGAAAACCTTGAGGACGATTGTCCGCACGTTTCCAGGGTGACAGGGCACGATACCTATATCCCCCTGGGCTCGGCCTGGGAATGCGTGCTGCCCTCGCGGCAGTCAATTTACGAAGCCGTCAAGCGGAGGTCCTGATATGGCCAGGCTGGTTGTCATCGCCCCGGGCCGGGGCAGCTACAATCGTACCGAATTGGGTTACCTGAAACGATTTGCCGATCACCCCCTCGCCGGAAAACGCGCGGGTTTGGCCGAGGTCGTCGATGCGCAGCGGGCGCGCATGGGCCGTACCACCATCAGTGAACTGGACAACGCGTCGAGTTACCATCCCCGTCTGCATCTGCCGGGCGAGAACGCATCCTCGTTGATCTTCACCTGCGCGGCGGCCGACCTTGCCATGATCGATGAGCGTCACGACATCGTGGCGACACTGGGCAATTCCATGGGCTGGTATATCGCGCTTTACGCGGGCGGCGCCCTGGACTTGAATTACGCGTTCCAGTTGATCGAGGCCATGGGCCATTTCCAAAAGGACAATATCATCGGCGGGCAGGTAATTTACCCGTTGGTGGATGAAGAGTGGCGCTTCGATGCGGCGCGGTTGGAAGAGGTGGACGCGGTGGTGGAGAAAATTCGCGCGCGCGGCCCCGATCACTGGGTGGGCTTATCCATCCGCTTGGGCGGTTTAATCATCCTGGCCGGAACCGAAACGGGCGTCAAGGATCTGCTGGCCGAACTGCCCGGCGTCAAACTGGGCGCCAACGAGTATCCGTTTCAATTGGCCAGGCATAGCGCATTCCATACGCATTTGATGCGGGATACCTCGGACCGAGCGGTCTATCTGCTGAACAATACGGCCTGGGGTCAACCCAAGATCCCGACCATCGACGGCACCGGCCGCATCTGGCATCCACATCGAACCGATGCGGCGGCTCTGCGCGACTATACCCTGGTACACCAGGTCGTGGAGCCGTATGATTTCTCGACCTCGGTGCGAGTGGCGATTCGAGAATACAACCCGGATCACCTGGTGTTGTTGGGACCGGGCGAAACCTTGGGTGGCGCCATTGCCCAGGTCATCATCAGCGAGGCATGGCGCGGCATCACTTCCAAGGCGGACTTCATGGACGCTCAGAAAAGTGAGCAACCGCCTTTGCTTTCCATGAACCGACCGGATCAGGCGCAACGGATTATTTGACCTGCCCTCGCAACTTCTCCATAATGGACACGTTATGACAAAGATACTGCTTGTTGAAGACGAACAGGACCTGCGTTTCTCGCTGGTCCACAACCTGGAGTTCGAAGGTTACGATGTTACCGAGGCGGCCAACGGTCCTGACGGCTGGGACGCGGCGGAGGACGGTGATTTCGACCTGATCATCCTGGACATCATGATGCCGGGCATTGACGGCCTGACTTTGCTGAAGAAGATACGCGGGGTGAATACCAACGTGCCCATCATGATGCTGACCGCCAAGTCGACCGAGATGGACAAGGTCATCGGTTTCGAGATGGGCGCCGATGACTACCTCACCAAACCCTTTGGGTTAGGGGAGTTTCTGGCCAGGGTCAAGGCGCTGCTGCGACGGAACCGCGCGGAACAGGCGGGCAAAACCTCGGTGCGCTTCCAGGACATCGAGGTCGACTTCGACAACTTTACGATCAAAAAGGCGGACGAGGAGATCCACTTCAGCCAAAAAGAATTCCTGTTGTTGAAGTACCTGATCCAACGACCCAAGCAAGCTATCGAGAAAGGCGAGGTGTTGGGCGCGGTCTGGGGCTATCGCTCGGACGCTACCACCCGCACCATCGACACCCACATTGCGCGCATCCGCCGCAAACTTGGGGACCAGAACACCAACCGCATCATCCAAACGGTGCCCACGGTAGGCTATAAATTCGTGGCGGACTTGGAGAACTGAAAGGAAAGAGCCCGACCGAAGCCGGGCCCTCCTTTGGTGATTTGGGTGATGGGCGCGGATTTAGGGGACCAACAGGAAGCAGCCCTGACGGCACATGTTGTAAGAGAGGTCACAGAAGGCAGCGCCGCCGGTTTGAACCAGGCAGATGTCGTATTCCTCGTCGCAATCGGCCAGGCACTGCTGACGCTGAGTGTTGCCGAAAGCCTGAACATAACCGCCGGCAATAATGCCGGCACAGGCGATCAAGAGCGCGGATTTAGCGAAAAAAGATTTCATGGGGTAATACTCCTCGTATTCTATTCGAGGCGGGCTTGGGAAGAACCCGCTCCTGCTGGACAACCGAAAACCACCGGCTCCAGGGGTCATCTTTTTTGAGAGCTGCCGGGCTTCGCTTTTTGAATAACGATATCTCAGGGCGACAAAAGAGCGCTGCAGATTTCAGTTTTTTTGCCGTCCACGGCAATACCCACGGCACGAATGGATTGAATGCCCGCCGCTTGTAATTCGACAGCGTACTCTCGTTCGATGATCTGTTGCAGTGCTTCTTTCGCGGTTTCCTTCGGTGGTTTTTCTTCGACACGCTTGAACTCGAAGACAATACCGGTGTGCCGCTCGTCCTCCGGGATCATGATGATGTCATAGCGACCGAAACCGGATTCCCGGTTGGATACGACCCGGTATCTTCCGCGCAAAGCGACCAAAAGGCCCAACATGAATGCATGGTAGACGCGCTCCGGTTCGTTGCCGGCAGTGTCATGGTAGCTCAATACGCTTTTGACAACCTCGGCAAAAATGACGGCCAGGCGATCCATATCCTGTGCGAGCAGCGCTTCGATCAAGGGGGAGAAGCCTTGCGGGCCCGATTGTTCGTCGACCCAGGTTCGTACCGACTCCTCATAAAAAAGCCTGACCTCTTTATTGGGGATGGTCAGCTCGCTTTTAAAACGGCCCTCGTCGATGACCAGGGTTTCCGTTTTCAGGTAGCCGCTCAAAGTGAGCATGGACCAAACGGCTTTGGCCGTCATTTTATTCATGACGATATCCACATCCAATACCTTGGCCAGAAGTTCGCCTCGCAACAGCTTTTCCAGGTCTTCCCGGCGGACGGCGCGCTCATCGGTAATCAGACTTTGGATCAATCGATTGTCACTGGTGTTGACCCAATACGGTTGGAGCGGGGCCTCGGGATTGGCGGCCATTTTCATGATGGACCAGGGGTTATATATGATCTGCCCCCCGAACCGATAACCATTGTACCAGGTGCGAACCTCCTCCTCGCGGTCGGCGAGACCTCTGCGGGCCAGGAATGCGCTGACCTCGTCCTCTGTAAAACCGAAATAACGGGCATAGGAATTGTCCAAGATGGTCTGTACATCCGCATTATTGAAACCGGAGAAGATGGATTCCTTGGAGACCCTGAGAATACCGGTCACCACCCCCGTTTTCAGATGTGGATTGTCCTTGAAGGCCCCGCTCAGCAAGTTGCGCATGAATTCGATGATCCGATCATAGTACCCGTGCCGGTAGCCGGCGTGAATGGGTGCGTCGTACTCATCGAACAAGACGATCGGCTTTTTGCCGGTTCCTTCTTCGATTAATTTAGTCAGTAAGCCCAGAGCATCGGAAAGATCGACGAAATCGGCGGTGCCGTCCATGATTGCTTCGGTTGACTTTTTAACTACGCCTTTCGGGTCGGCCCGAGTGATGACCTCTCGATGATCGAGGAAAAGATGGCCCAAGGTTTTAGCGATCGCACTTTCACAATGTTTGAATTCTGAATACTTGATGTCTTTAAAAGTAACGAATACAACAGGGTACCGACCCTGGTGTTTCATGACATCCGGGTGGGCCGTGACTTGCAAACCTTCGAAAAGGGAGGCGTTCCTGGTTTCATTGCGATGATCCAGAAAGTAGCGCAGCATGGACAGGTTCAGCGTCTTTCCGAATCTCCTCGGCCGAGGGAGAAGCGTCACTTCCGCCCCGCTACGGAGGATATCGGCAATTAGCATCGACTTATCCACAAAGGCGAAATCGGCCTCTCTTAACTTTTTGAAGTCACTGATACCGACAGGGATCGGTTGCATTTCATAGCCTCCGAAATCATCATACCAGACTTTCACCTGTCGACCCCGTTGACATCCCGGATCATTCCATGGAGCGGAATATGGCACAAGCTGGGGAAGTCTCCCCAGCGGCTTATTTGATCAGGAAGACCGGGCAGTGCGCGTAAACCGCCACCGCGTGGCTGGTGCCGCCGAAGCCTTCCAGCGGCTGGGTCCAGTCCATGGGCCGCGAATTGAGCACGATGATGGAAATATCGTGTTCCCGGGCGTAGGTCAAAATTCCGGTTGTCCGTTTACCCACAAGTACCGTATGGCTCAGGTTCAGGCCCAGTTCACGTCCGTATTTGAGCAGGCTTTCCATCTTTCGGTCGGCCATCTCTCTTAACCTGCTGTAAAAACCCTCATCTTCGTCATCCTCCAGGTGATCGATCATTTGAATGATGTGGATCAGGGTTACCGATGTTTCGGCATGGGCCAATCGCGCCGCCTGGGCGATGCTGTCGCGATTGCCCGCCGAAAAGTCCACGGGAATTAAAATACGGTCAAACATGGTGTACCTCCAAAGCCTTGCGCCAAACGGCTCTACCCGAACGCTGAAGCAAAATCAGGGCCGGCGACTTGCCGGTTTTTCCTGATCACGGGGGACGAAACCCAGCCGAGGCGCGCCGCATTTACCGATGACATGTCTCACAATCATAGATCGTTGATGAATATAGGGTTGCGGCACGAGGTTCGCCGGCCCAGAATGAAAACAATGCCCTGTTCATTCAGGTAATTACACATGGTGTTCGATAGGGATGCAAGGGCTCGATGTTTGGAGGTTGTGACCGTGACCATGTTTTCAAGGTTTTCATTCGGCATTATCCTGCTCTGTCCTTTTTTACCCGGCATGGCCTTACTGCCTTCGACTGTCTCGGAAACTTCGTATCCCTATTTCCTGGATGTAGACTTGCGCGAATTACCCAAGCCTCAGCCCTGGCGACCCGGCATGGCCCTCATGGAAGTGCCCCGCGTGCGTCACGGCAATCGCGGTGTCGACGTTCCCGAACCCTCGCGACCCGATCCCTTGAGGGACCGACGAGGCGCTGCCGGTTCCATCGACCTGGGTTTCGGCTCTCCGAAGCTCGATATCGCGGGCATTCCCTTCACCTCCGTCAACCCGCCCGATACCGTGGGTGATGTGGGCGTGAACTATTTCATTCAAGCAACGAACAGCTCTTCCGGCACCGTGTATTCCGTCTTCAATAAAGCCGACGGCAGCATTGCAGCCGGCCCCTTCGTGCTGGATTCCCTGAATCCCGATGCGCCTTGCAGCAGCGGGTTCGGCGATCCCATCGTTCTTTATGATCAACACGCGCAACGCTGGCTGTTGACCGAGTTTTCCTCGAGCAGCAACGGCCTTTGCATCTATGTGTCGCAAACCTCGGACCCGATCACCGGCGGCTGGTATGCCTACACCTTCAACGGCGTGGATTTTCCGGACTATCCCAAATACGGTGTCTGGCCCGATGCCTATTACCTGACCACCAATGAGTTCCTACCCCGGGTCTATGCCTTCAACCGCGAGGCCATGTTGGCGGGAGATCCCGTGCCCGTGGTCTTCACCGCCCTTCCCCCCATGGCCGGTTTCAATTTCCAGGCCGCAACCCCGGCAGATCTGGACGGCCTTACCGCGCCGCCCCCCGGCAGCCCGGGTCTTTTGATGCGGCATCGCGACGACGAACTCCACAACCCGGGCGGCAACAACCCCGACGCCGATTTCCTGGAGGTTTTTCAATTCGATATCGATTGGGCGAATCCCGCGGAAAGCGTCTTGACTCTTACCGATTCCATTCCCGTTGCCGAGTTCGACTCCACCCTGTGCGGCGCCGTCTCTTTCAACTGTTTCCCGCAGCCGGGTTCGGGGACTACGCTGGACCCCTTACGCGAGGTCATTATGTGGCGGCTTTCCTATCGCAACTTCGGCAGTCACGAGGTCTTGCTGGGCAACCTGGTCACCGATGTAGACGGTAACGACACCGGCGGTATCCGCTGGTTCGAACTGCGGCGCAACCCGGCTGTTAGGGGCAGCGGTTGGTCCCTTAATCAGGAAGGCACTTTCTCACCCGACGATGTCAACCGCTGGATGGGCGCCCTTGCCATGGACAAGGACGGCAATATAGCCTTGGGTTACAATGTAACCGACGGGACCGATGTTTTTCCCGGCCTACGGTACACGGGCCGGTTGGACGATGACCCCCCGGGTCTCCTGCCCCAGGGAGAGTACACCTTGATTGACGGCAGCGCGGCCAACGGCTCCAACCGCTACGGCGATTATTCCTCCATGAGCATAGACCCCGTTGACGATTGCACCTTCTGGTTCACCGGCATGTACAACGCGGACAGCTTCTGGTCTACTCGTATCGCTACCTTTAAATTCGACTCCTGCGGTTGCGATCCACCGATCTTGGCGCCCGAGGGTCTTGTCGCGGTCGCGGGCGGCGACAACCGAATCGATCTCTCCTGGAATCCCTCCACTGGAGCCGATACCTACAATGTTTATCGCGCGGACGCAACCGCCTGCCCCGCCGAAAATTTCATCCTGATTGCCGAAGATATCGCCGGGACTGCCTTCAGCGATACCGATGTGTCGGGCGGAACATCCTATGCCTACATCGTTCGGGCCTTCGATGCGGACCAGAACTGTTTCTCGGTGCTCAGTGAATGCGCCGCGGTAACCGCTACCGGTATCTGCCGCCTGGCGCCGCAATTCGACCCGCTGACCATCATACCGTTCGGCGGCTTTTTCTCTTGCAGTGTCCTTCTTCGTTGGCAACCGGCAACAGGTTCTTGCGGTACCCGACCACACTACAATATCTATCGCGGCGACGTCCCCGACTTTGTGCCGGGCCCCGAAAATATGGTGCGCTCGGGTTGGCCGCATACGTCCTGGACCGATTATGATGTGCGGCTCAACGAGAACTGGTATTACCTTGTGCGCGCCGAGGACATCGGTGCACCGGGTGACGGGCCCGGCGGCGGTATCGAAGAGGCGAATACCGTGACAACTGCCGTATCGGTGCGGGGTCCCAAGCCCCTTTTGTTCTTTGACGATCATGAATCCGGAACGGCTAATTGGATCACATTGACCGGACCCACCGACCTGGGCACGCCGACCTGGTTCCAAACCACCGAGGGCACCGAGACCTACGGCACCAGTTGGTTCTGCGCCAACGACGGCATTCGCAAGGACCAATCACTGGTGCTGACAGAATTATTCGACATCAGCGGTCCCACGGTCCTGGAGTTTTGGCACCGCTACGATACCGAACCCAACTGGGACGGCGGCGTACTGGAATACTCCACCGACGGCGGCGCAACCTGGTTCGATATTCTCAGCGGTGACGGCGGCGCGGTACCCGACAACCCCGATCGCATTACCGAGGGTCCCTACACGGTCCGCTTGAATATTTCCTCCAACCCCCTGGCTCAACGCGATGCCTGGAACGGAAATTCCAACGGGTTCATCCGCTCCAAGGTAGATTTGTCGGAAATGGACGGGCAGTCCGTCCTATTCCGCTGGCGCCTGGGCTGCGATAACTTCCAAGGCGCTCAGGGCTGGTGGATCGACCAGGTCCAGTTGAAGGGGCCCGGGGGTTGCCTTTGCCAATCGACAAGTGTGTTACTCAGGTCCTGGCCGGATAATACTTCGGTTCTGGGAATCCTGGCTGACTGTTTTCAGTAGAGCTTGCGGCGGTTTCGATCATCGGTCACGGCTTTTCCTGGTATATAATCTATAATGTGAAGGAGCAACTAACCCCAGAGAGATGATGTGGCTCGGTAGGTGCTTATTATGGAGATGACACAAACCAAATGGCATGTGAAAGATGCCAAGGACGGGTTCCCTAGAACTGCCGCGGTAGTTCTCTCCAACGAGGAGTACCGCTCACAATCGACGAAGCTGCATCTGGTCGATTTCTTTTTGGAGTCGCCTCTTCGAGGTCTCAATATCGACCTGAGTCGTGGTCAGGAGCCGTGAGATAAACAGGTAAAACCGCTTCTTATAGAAACGGGGCGACTCGCAAGCCGCCCCGTTCCGTGAGGTTGGGGTTGAACGAGCCGTCTACTGATCGGCGTCTTGTTCAGCCAGGGTGTTGACCAGTTTCTCCAAGGCCGCCAGGCGGTCTTCGAGCTTCCGGTTCTTTTCTTTCAGCCGGGCGATTTCCTCGTCCTTTTGGCTGATCTTGTCTTCGACCTTGTTGTTCAAGCCCTGGATGGCGGCCATCGCCACACCGTCGGGATCGATGGAGGTCAGGTACTTGTCGCTTTGACCCAGGCCGAAGGCGTCGTAGAAATCCTGGGCCGTCACACCCATGTGGCGAATATCGCTCTCATCGCGCTTATAGCGCCAGGTGGTGATGGGAAGGTCGGTCAGTTTGTCCAAAACCTCGCTGGTATCCACCACTTCGAACTCTTCCTTCAGGTTTACATCGGAAGGGTTGCTGAAGGTGCCGTTGACCGTGAGGTTATTGGAAATGGTTACGTGACCGCCGTTGGTGGTGCGGTCGATGAGCAGGAAGTCGCCGTTGTTCTGGCCGAAACGGATATCACCGTTGTTCTTGATGTCGACCTCGGGACCGCCGATGGTGTCATCGATGCGGAAACCGGCGCTGCCGTTCAAGAAGTTCCAGGTTTGGCCGGTGCTGTTGTTGACCGTTGAAATGATGACGGACGAATTGTTGGACATCTTGAGCATGGGATCGGTAGTGCCGCTCGCATTCGTTTCCTCGATGTGCACCACGGTATCCTGGTTGGCGGAAGTGACGTGCAAGGTGTTGTCACCGATGGTATTGGAGACCTGTAGGGTAGAGGAGGGATTGGTGCCCGAGTTGATGCCTACCTGGTCATCACCGTCGATCATCAACACATTACTGCTTGCGCCGGGGCGAATGCGGAAGGGCAGAGTACTGCCGTTGGTGGTGTCGCGAATGAAAAAGCTGGTTTCGTTGCCGGCCACGTCCCAGGTTTGGGGCGCGAAGCCGGAGGAACCGTTCTGTTCCAGACGCAACGTGGGCGTATCGCCGTCGACCGCGTGGATTTCGACGGACGGCGTGGAGGTGCGGATACCGATGCGACCGCCGTCATCCACATAGAGCGAATGAGAAGGCGCGCCGGCTTCCACCGTGAAGGGAGTCCGACCGCCGGAAATATCGTCGATGGAGAACTTACTGGCGCCGCCGTTGGCAGAGGCGTTGGCGGTAAGTTGCCAGTCGTTGCGCGGGTAGGACGCGGCCACGGAGGTATCGTCGAACTTGATGCGCAGATTGTTTTCCTTAAGGCGGATGGTGTCGAAGCCGAAGCTTTCGCCGTTGACACAGTCGAAGCCGATGCAGGCGCTGCCGTCTACGATCAGGTCATCGTTGATGACAAAATCCCGAAGAGCTTTGCCCCGGTTTTCACCGGCTGTTTTCTCGATCAGGCTCTGGTCCACGGTGACGCCTTCCAAAATGCTGAAAGAGCCGGTTTGCGTGAGGGAACCCGCCTTCGGCAACATCACGGCCAGGGTCTTGTAATCGTCCTTTATCCTGGCGGTAGTGATGGTTTCCAGTTCCTGGCGGGACCAGATCGGCGTGGCGGTGATCTCGTAATTCCAGAGACCGTCCTCGAATGGTTTTCCTTTTTTGTCGAACAACTCGACGAAGCCGGTCTCCCGGCCGAACCGGGTCTCGACACGGCAAATGGGCCCGTAGAGTTTGACCGTATAGGATTCAAACTCACCCACGGGTTCAATGATCAAGTGGTCCGTCTCGATGGTAACCCGTGCCACGGGACCCTCTTGAGCGAACAGCCCGATCCAGGATAAGATGAAAATAGCAGTTAGTACTGCGATTCGCTTCTCGAACATACTTTGCTCCTTGTTCTCAGGAAGTTGCGGGGAACCGACGGGATCGGACCGGAGGGGCAGGCGCACGCGTGCCGGGATCCAATCGGTTCGGACCGGTTCAGTGCCGGCACATGGCGTTGACCCGCCACGGTCTCCCTTCTCCAAGTGTGACCCCGGTAGAAATTGTCTCATCTAGAATGCGGTAGTGTGAGCTAAGTTTGTGTCGTTATAATTAACAGCGCTGAACGCAGCGCTAACGGCGCATGCATCCTGCGTGCTCTTCGTGGGATGAGTAGGTGCTTGGTTCTGATCAAAAACGACTTACAGACCCAAACACAAGATACGCTTCGCCTCGCCTGGAGGGCGAGACGAGGCGCATTGTTCTCAAGGTATTGAAATCAAACCGGAAAAGCATGCTCAACCCGGGAAAGAGCACGCAGGATGCGCGCGCCCGGGGTTTTCCGCTTCGCCTCGCCCGGAGGGCGATTCTCGGCTTGCGGGCGCCTGGGATACGTTTGTACTCAAGGGGCCGGGCATGAGTTGTTTCTCTCATGTCGAGGACTGTGCGTCGGTTGGAAAGGGCTTTTTATCTAAGTTTGTTTGTTTTTAAGCAAAAAACATCCTTTTCGGGTGTTGGTAAGGCTTGTCAGCCAAGTTTCATCAACTTTGCCGCTAAATGAACCCTCCTAATCCGGGTCTGCCGGTCCTTCGTCCGGGAATGGGACCACCTGGCGACGCCGGAGGTAGTATGATTCCCGGGAATGGCGCCGGTTGTAACAGCGCGAGGTGGTTCTATGCCCGGGAATGGTTCCACTCTTCGAACCTCCGAGGGATATTTTCCTCGGAAAACAGCCCAACCAAACGTCGCCTCCGGTTGTTTTTAGGGTAAAGGACCCGTAAGGAAGGAATCCCCATACCTCGAAACTCGGGCCGAAGTTGTCAAATGAATCCCCGTGGAGACCGATTCTCGGGATTGGAGGTGGGTTTGGATATTCGGATGGTCATCATTTCGGCAGCGGAACCACTTCTTTCGCCTCAGCCGGACCGATTCCCGGGACAGGTGTTGTGTTTTTCGAAACGACAATCCCGACGACCGGGAACGACGCCGTGTTCGGTATGACGTCCGTTCCCATTCCCAAGAACGAGACCGGTAATGGACCAACGATCAACCTGACAATCCAGTGACAGCAAGTTATCCACAAATGGACCGGTAGACGTCAAGTTCCCTGTCCGGTCTCGGGCTTGGATTGCGAATGTCCATAGGAAGGCCGTTCCCAAGCGGCTTTCTTTTCGGTACCATATCCGCTCGCGGGGAGGCTCGTATGGCGGCGCAATCACCACAATTCTTCTATTGGACCGAAGCCGCCGATGTCCTGCGCGGTCTGTTACCGCTTTCGCCCGGTCCCGAGGGACGCACCTTCGTCTCCCTGCCCGATGCCGAAGAACCCGTGGAGTTCGTGCCGCCGCCCCTGTTGCCTGTCTCCGAGGATACCCCGACGCCGGAAGCCTATTTAGAGAGGCTGGCCCGACCCATCGGTCTGCAATTGATCATCCTCATTCAGGCCGGCGCGACCAGTATGGGATTGTGGCGTGAGGACGAATTGCTGGTACACAAGGTGATCAAAAAGTATGTGACGCGCGGCAAGGGCCGGTCCCAGACCACCTATCTCAAAACGCGCGGCAAGTCCCGTTACGGATCGCGCCTGCGCCTGCAAAACGCCCGCGACCATCTCATCGAGACCAACGAACGGCTATGCCGCTGGTGGGAGACCCACGGCGCGTTCGATCGCATCTACACCAGTTGCCCGGTGCGCATGTGGCCCGAGCTTTTTCATGCCAAGGTCCTCCCGCCGTTCCCACGGGATGTGCCGCGCATTCGCATCGCTCGCGACGTGCGCGTGCCCGGCCACCAGGAGTTGCTGAAGGTTCGCGGCTTTCTATGCAACGGACAGGTGCGGTTCCGGAGTCAGACTGAATAATTTTTAATTCGCCGTTCGGTAGGTGCGCGGGATCGCCCGGAAAAAGTTTGATCCCATCCAAAAGAGTTTCCCGCGTTGTTCAGCAGAGCCGACGCTCATAGGGAACCCAAATCCCAATTTTCTTTCCTTCATGGAGTGTACTATGAACAATCCAGGACCACTGACCAAGCTTATCCCCACCCTTGGAACCCGCCTTCTGTCTCTCCTTTCGGCAGTATGGCTCCTTACTCCATGGCTTTCGGCGCAAACTCCCTGCAACCCCCTGGAAATCAGGCTGCGCATCGTCGAAGATACCGTGTACGAGAACGGCAGTTTCACGGCTGTCATGCATATCACCAACAACGATCCCGTCTACAGCCTCGAAGGGGTCGGCATCGTGCCGTCATTTACCGACAAGAACGGCGATGTCGTTTCGGGTCCCTCCACTCCCAGCGGCCCGGACGCCCCCTTCACCATGGGAACCCCACTCATGGAGAACATCACCGACATCCAGGGAAACGGAACCATTGCCGCCGGGGAAACCGCGGTCGTCACCTGGCAGATTTCGCCCATTAACGGCGCCGGCGGTCAGAATTTGGAGGGAGTGCTTTACTGGGTAGGCGCCCGGTTGGACTACACGTTGGATTCCGTGAGCGGATCGAAGGAGGCCGTTATGGACGGGATTTATGTAAAGCCCGACCATGCCCTGGAGATCGATTATTTCCTGCCCCCGGACGTCGTTGCCGGCGATCCTTTCATGTTGGCCGTTCGCGTGAACAACAAGGGCGGCGGCTATGCCGAGGAGGTCGCCATTACCTCCACTCAATCGGTTGTGACCGACGATGCGCAGAGTCAGCCCATGACGACCACGATTTCCCGGAGCGAAGTCAACGAGCAGGCCGGCCCGAACAGTTTTCTTTTGCATTTCGGTGACATCCCTCCCAGCCGGGCCAAGACGGCCTGCTGGATTATGAGCGCAAACGATACCGGTGAAGTGGATAGTTTCAGCGCCGATTTCACGGCATTGGACGGCAATGGAACGCCCCTGGCCGCGCAGTTGGCCGGCGCCGCTGAAAGCCATACCCTGTTGGGCGAGGTGATGGTGGACCTGCCGGGCCGCGACCGGCTTCGCGATATGGTGGGCGTCAGCAACGGCGTAACCAAGGTCTACGAGAGCGACGGCAGCGAGAGCGCCGTGCAAGACCTGACCGGCCCGAGCGCGGGATTCGAGGGTAGCACCATCACGGTACCCGGCGGCACTACCGGCTTCATTTTCCTCAAAGCCTGGGACCTGAGTTTGGGCGGCTCGTTCCTGGAGAAGGTGGTTCGCAGCGACGGCAAGGTGCTGTTGCCCCAAAACGCCAGGCAGATCAAAGAATGGGACAAGGCCGAAAACAAGTATCACCACTACATCCAAATTTTCGACAATCGGGATGCCGCCGCCGCAAATACCGATTACGCGGCGCATTTCCTACCCATGCCCACCGGAACCAACCAAGCGCCCACGAGCGCAACCGCCGATATCAACACGGCAAGCGGCCAGGAGGTCGAGTTCGATCCGGTGGTAACCGATCCTGACGCGGGCGATACGCACACCTACACCCTTGCCGTCGATCCCGCCCACGGAAGGGCAGCGGTGGTCAACAACAGACTCTCCTACAGACCCGACCCGGGATTCTTCGGTTACGACAGCTTCGGCTTCCTGGCCAAAGACAGCGGCGGGCTCTGGGTCATGGGCACCGCGAAGGTTCTGGTAGAAAACACCAATAACGCGGCGCCCTTGTTGGCCGCGATTTCCGATCGCACCATCGTGCCCAACCAAACCGTCAAGGTTCCCTTGACCGCTTTTGACGATGACGGCGATGCCCTGGTTTTCAACGCGGTCGGCCTGCCCGCATTCGCCGGCCTGACCGACAACGGCGACGGTACGGCTGTCCTGGTTTTATCCCCGGTCGCGGCCGATTACGGCAGCTATGCCGTCACCGTCACCGTTACCGACATTCACGGCGCGAGCGACCAGAAAACCTTCCATATCGATACGACCGTCTGCCCCAAAATCAGGTTGTTTCCGTCCTTTGGAGCTACGGCATGGAGTCCCGTCAGTCCCAAATTCTACATCGACAGCACCACCAACCTGGGCATCGGTTCATTCAGCTTCGACATCACCTACGACCCGGGTATCCTCGATTTGAACGGGGTCGACCTCACCGATTCGATCACGGCGGGCTGGACGGTCAACGCCGTCAGCCAGGGACCGGGCATCCTCAGAATCGAGGCGTCCGGAGCGACGGACCTGACCGGTTCGGGCAAGCTCCTCACCTTGACGGGCGTCGCCCTGACCAACGGGTCCACCTATATGGAGATCAGTAATTTCCACGTCAATCAGACGGCCCCGCGTTGCAATAGTCTCAGCGGCGTGCGCCAGTATGTAGAAGTGCCCGGCATTGCGGCGCATTGGCCTTTGGACGTGGACGGTGATGAGACTTCCCCCAACTGGGTAGTTGCTTTTCCCCAGGGAGATGTCAGCTTTGGGCGCGGCAAGGTTGACGGCGCGGCTGAACTGGACGGTGACGGCGATTGGATTGCCCTCGGCTACCGTTCGCAGCTCAACCATAACGGCGGTGACTTCGCGGTTTCCGGCTGGGTTCGCTTGGACGCTCCGGCCGACGGGGTGGATTCTACCTTCGCCCTCTTCTCCCACGGCAACGCAACCAACGGCTATATCTTCGGCCTGGCGGACCTGATCGACGGTTCCACGGTCCTGCGTTTCGACGGTGTGAACAACGGAATGACCATGCGCCACCAAACCGCCTTGCCCTATGACGTACAGGGCTCCTGGCGCCACCTGGCCATGGTGCGAGAGGGTACGACTCATTTTTACTACCTGGACGGCTATATGTTCTACCAGGCCGAATGGGCGCTCGGCCCCGGCGTATCGAACGATGCTCAGGCGATCGGTGCGGGTTACGGCGGCGCCGACCGGTTTTGGCACGGCGGCCTGGACAGTGTGCGCTTTCACACCGGCGCCCCGACCTTCAACGAGATCTTCGCCGAGTATGTTCATTACGAGACCGGCCGTAAGATTCCTGCCGAACCCGTTACTGTCGATCTGGCAGCGCAATGGGACTTCGAGGGCAACGCGTTTGACAGCAGCGGGAGAAACCGTCATCTAACCGTGGGGGGTTCTCCCACCTATGAACCGGGACGCGACGGAATGTCCGCGCGCATCCACGACACGGGCGATCGCTTCGACCGGGCAAGCATCCCCGGTGTAACCCAAAACGTCGACCGGCTCAGTTTCTCCGCTTGGGTCAAACTGAATACGGTCCTGGGCGGCGGTCCCGATAAACACGTGATTGCCGGCGATCACGGCTCCGGGGCGGGCTTCTCCTTCTATGTGGAAGATGCCGTCGGGCCCACCGCGGGCCGGCTTTGCCTGAGAATCTACAACGGGACCACGCACACCATCGCCCGTTCCGCCAACCTCTATCCCAACGACCGGGGCCGGCACCACGTGGGCTTCACCATGAAGAACGGCCGGACCCGCTTGTACCTGGACGGCGCCCTTCATTCGGAGGTCACCGACGCCCCCATGCCGGCGGATGCTGTCTACGGTCTTGCGTTGGGCGTCGACCGAACTAGCGGCGATCCCTGGAACGGGAACCTCGATCGGGTGAAAATCTACACCCGGGTGTTGGAGCATCACGAGATGTGGACCGAATACATGGCGGTTAGGGGCCGGGACGGTTGGAACGGCGCTCCGGTCGCGGTGAATGACAGCATGGCCGGTCCTGCCGGTTCCACTATCGACCTGTTGCTGAACTTGAACAACACCGTGTTGAACAACGACAGCGATCCCGACAACGATCCGCTGACCGTGCTCCTGCTCGAAGGACCCTTGCACGCGAGTTCCTTCCTTCTGAACGCGGATGGTACCTTCAGTTATGTGCATGACGGCGGTACGGCCGAAACCGACAGCTTCACCTACCAGGTGCACGACGGCAACCGTCTCAGCGCGCCCGCCGTGGTAGATATCGACATCATCCATTACAACCAGGCGCCTGTCTTCTCAGCGATCGCCAACCAGACGGCAGCGGAAAACGCGACATTGTCCCTGCCCGTCTCCGCAACCGATTCCGAAGGCCATGCGATTGTTTTACAGGCCGTCAACCTGCCGACCTTCGCTTCGCTGACCGATCACGACAACGGTACCGGCACGCTGAACATTCAACCCGGCTTTACGGACAAGGGCGTCTATACCCTCCAAATCAAGGCCGTCGACAACGGGTCGCCGCCCAAGGAAGCGACGCTTGCCTTCAACCTGACCGTGGAAAACACCTATCGCGTCAGCGCCCCCGCGACCGCGAGCGCCGTTTCCTGGTCGGCTTTCAGCATACCGGTAACCATCGATGACACCACCGATGCAGGTTTGACCGAATGGCGCGTGCAAGTGGATTTCGATCCCTATGTCGTCCGCCTGGAAAACGCCGACCTGACCGCAACCCTGAGCGACGGCTGGACCGTCATCGCCGACACCACTACGTCCGGCCGCCTCATCCTTGACGCCACCGGCCCGAGCCCGCTCAGCGGAGAAGGCGTGTTGGTCAACCTTACCGGTAATGCCCTGGCCGCCGGTCACAGCGATCTAACCCTATCGGTGACACCGGGCGCCGGTTCGCCCAACGTGACCCACACCCACGGCCGAATTTCCGTTCATGCGGCCGACCTGACCGCTTACTGGGCATTTGACGGCGACCTCACCGACGCATCCGGGAACGCCCTGGACGGAATCGATGTCAACGGTCCCGGTTTCACGACCGGTGTTCTCGGCCAGGCCCTCGATATGGACGGCGTCGACGACTACGTGTCCCTGGGCAGCGATCCCCTGCTGACCGGCGGTATCAGCCGATACACGGTCAGTGTCTGGGCCCGTTTGGATGCAATCCTGACAACCGCGCAAAACCGCTATGCCATTCTCGCCACCATCAACAACGGCAACGGCTTCTGGCTGGGCGTCGACAGTAACAGCAACACCGTCCAGGCCCGATTGCGTTGGGAAGCCTACAACGCCGGGGTGATCAAGGGCGCCTACAGCAATCACGGCACCTATCCGACCGATAACGACTGGCACCATCTCGCTTTCACCAAGGATGCCGCAACGGCAGTCATCTATGTCGACGGCATTGAAGTCTACCGAACCGATAATATGACCCACGATCCGGGCGATACCGCGGGACCCGCGCTGATCGGCGCCTTCAATAGCGGCAATTCTTATTTCTGGGACGGCGCGCTGGACCAGCTGCGTTTTTACGATCGGTCGTTGGCTGCCGACGAGGTCTTCGCCCTCTATGCCTCCGGCAGCCCCGACTATGTCGTGATGACCGAACCCTCGACCCAGAATCTCCAGGGCGCCTGGTCCTTTGAGGACACCCTGAACGACAATTCCCCGGCAGGGGTTGACTTGAGCGCGGGCGGTTCTCCGGTTTTTTCTCCGGGGATCGACGGCCGGGCGATCGATTTGAACGGCGCGGGTGATTACCTGGACATGGGACTTCACCCCACCGTTACTGACGGCGTGACCCAACTGACCATCTCCACCTGGGTGAAGCTGGACACCGTGCTGGGTCAGGCTTATTCCGCTTACGACTTCGTTTGCAACTTTGAAGGGAGCAGCGCGAGCGGTTATCGCCTCTACATTACAGACCGGACTGATCCCGCGGAGGCAGGTCTCATTTCCTTCCGTACCTACCAACCCACGGTTAACAATCACGTCAGCACCCCGGTGGGAACCTATCCAAATGACCAACAATGGCACCATTTGGTGGTAACCATGAACGGTAGCCGGGGCAGCATCTATTTGGACGGCGCCTTGATCGCCCGCAAGAGTGCACTGGTCGATCCCGGCGATGCCTCCCAGACCAACAAAATCGGCGCCTCATCCGTCGGAAACTCGCGTTACTGGGACGGCCGATTCGACGAGTTCAAGATCTACAATCGCGAGTTGGCCCCGCACGAGGTGTTGGCGGAATACCTGGAGACGCGCTACAAGGTGTTGTTTCCGTAACAGTTTCAGTACAAAGGGTAAGTTACCCTGAAGTGAATACCGGAAAAAAGAAAACCCCAAGCCGTCCGGCGACGGCTTGGGGTTTTTCATGTTCCGTTCCCGGTTCGGATTACTGCTGTTCGTCCTCGGGAATGTAGCTGAAATCCATCCAGCAGGAGTGTTCGGGAGGTCTGGACCAAAGGGCTTCGGCTTCCTCCACCCAAGTATTCCGGGAAGAAGAGCCGCTTCTTGCGCCTTTCTTGTCCGGGTTCATGGCCAGTTCGACGCGGTTGCGGGCATCGCGCAGGTGATAACGGGTGATGTCGTCACCGGTTTTGGCCATGGCGCGCTTCAGCATGCGGTCCAGATTGATCATCTCACCGCGCAGCAGTGCGCGTACATCGCTGCCTGCGGCGGCGCGGCCCAGGTTGGTGTCCATCACCTGAAGGTAGGCGCGCTGCAGGTTGCGACGGTATGCGTCGATCTTCACGGAACCGTCGTTCAACTCACTCCACAGGCTCTTGCGCAGGGTGGAGAGGAACTCCACCGGAGCGTATGCCGTGTCGCCGTCCATGGCTACCTGTTCCACCATGCGCTCCAAGCGACTGTTGGAAACCAGGCCGAACAGAACGAAACGCTGCTGGCTGGAAATGCGGCTCAGGGCGCCGGTGGCTTCGATACGACGCAGGATTTCCGGTTTGATCAGGAATTCGGGCGTTTTGAAAGCGTTTTCGTTCAAGAAAGCCACCGCTTCTTCCTGCCGTTCTTTACTCACGGTTTTGAAGCGAACACCCTCCTGGCCGCCGTGTAACTGGCGCGTGTCCATGCCGCCCACGATGGGCACCACGTGACGCAGCACACGACCCCACTGGCCTACCAGGCGACCGTACAGCTCTTCCAGATCGTCCCAGTTCTCGCCTTCAGTGGTGGCTGCCTTCAAAAGCATGTTGGAAACGCGATCCAGGTTGGCCATGGCCAGTCCGGTAGCCTTCACCGCATCGGCATCGCCCACGGCTTCGGTCTGATCACCGGGATCCAGGCCCCAGGGACCGTCCGTGGAGAAACGCAGCCAGGGCGTGTCGTCCTGCTGACGGGCCCATTCGTCCAGGGTGGCCTTTTCCTCGTCGGGTGTAGTGGCGCCGGGAATGGGCTTGTAACCCCACATGATGGACCATTTGTCATAGGGACCGATACCGGGAATCAAGGTGTTGACGGGTACGCCGTCACCAGGCTGCACTACATAGTTGAAACGGGAGTAGTCCATCAGTGTGGGCGTGTGGTACATCTTCTTCACCCATTCGGGATCGCGAATTTTTTCCAGCGGGTACTGGGAACTGGCCTTCATATTGTGCGGAAGGCCCAGGGTGTGACCCACCTCGTGGGCGCAGACGTATTCAATCAGCTCGCCCATCAGGTCGTCGGGGAAAGGCAGTTGCTGAGCGCGGGGGTCCAGGGGACCGACCTGCATCATGTACCAACTGCGCAACAGGTTCTGGACGTTGTGGTAGTACTGGATATCCGATTCCAGAATCTCGCCGGTGCGCGGGTCGGCCACGTGGGGGCCGGACGCGTTTTCGATGGTAGAGGGCAACCAGCGAATCACGGAATAGCGCGCATCCTCGGGATGCCACTCGGGATCTTCCTCGGGGGTAGGCGCTTCTTTACAGATGATAGCGTTCTTGAAACCGGCGGTTTCAAAGGCTTCCTGCCACTTCTCCACGCCGCGCTTCATATAAGGAATCCACTTCTTGGGCGTGGCCGGGTCCAGGTAGTAAACGATCGGCTTCACCGGTTCGGAGAGTTCGGCGTCGGGGTCTTTCTTTTCCAGGCGCCAGCGGGCGATGAAGGTGCGGCGTTCGGCTTTGTGCACATCGCGGCCGAAGTCCACGGTGCTGTGGCTGAAATAACCCACGCGATCGTCGAACAGGCGCGGCATCATGGGTTCCTCGGGCAGCTTGACCATACTGTAGTGCATCAATACGGACGCCGAGCCTGGATTCATGCCGCGGAAGAAACGCGCGAAGGGGCTGGTGGAGGGTCTGCGGCCCGGGGGCGGAGGGTTCTTGATATAGGTGTGCGTCGCACGGATTTCGATATTGGTGGGGAAGGATAACGCGTCTTCCACAAAGCTGCGCTTTTTGTCCATCCGCGTGGCCTGGAGCCGGGATTTGGCGCTCATTTCGTAGATGTCGGTGGTATACAATTCGGTCACATCGACGACCGGTGCATCATCGGGACCCAGCGCCTTGATGGGGAAGGCGCCCAGAATGGTTTCGTTGCGCGCCGCTTCGACCGCTTTATAAATGGGCTTGTCGGGATCGGCCACCACGCTGTAGTCGCAATTCTTCAGCAATACCTTTTTGTCGTGGCGCTCCCACTTGACCACGCGCGTGCGCAACTTCTGGCCGCCGTAGCCGACGCCGTTGGTGGTGCGGGCAATGCGATTGACTAAAACGAATTCCGTACCCAGTTCGGCAGCGGGAATCTCGTAGAAAAGTTTGTTCTTGATGCGGTGCACCTTGAAAATGCCCTCGTCGGTTTTGGCTTCCTCGGTGATCACTTCTTCGTAGGGCTTGATCGCATCTTTATCCGGCTTCTTTTTGGGTTTTTTCTCTTTATCGGTCTTGGGCTTTTCCGTGGTCGCCTTCTCGGCATCGGCCTTTGTCTCTTCGCCCTTCTTTTTCTTCTTTTTCTTCTTTCTTTCCTTCTTATCCAGGGACTGCAGTTCTTCCGTGACGGGGGAATTCGCGGAGACCGGCAGGGTAGAAAGTCCCATGGATAGAAGTGCAATTACAATCATCCAAATTTTCATTGGCACCATCCATCTCACTTGCATTGGGGTCAGGGACCCAATACCTATGAGTCGTGGTGAAATCCCAAAAAGGTGCTGCAATACGTAACCGGACTAAAACCCATAAGCTCAGGCCACAATTTCAGCCACGTATACTTGGTTCTTACTTCGTAAAAACGCTTCATGTCGATCGGGTTCCCGCAGCCGCAGGGTGATGTAGCGGCCCACTCGGTGGGTAATGCCGGGCTCCAGGGAGCGGCCGGTGACCAACTGGTGCGTCAAGACGCTGTTGATGAGATCGAAGTGGAATTTCTCCTGGTGACGCGATGCCACCACGGCGATATCGGTCAGACCCAGCTTGTAGGCGCCGTGGGTACGCATCCAGATGCCGGGCGTGTGGCCGCCTGCGTATTTCACCAGGCCGCAATACAGCGCGGGCAGCGGCATGGAACGCAGCCAGGTCATTTTATCGGTATGGGTTTTATTGCCGGTCAGGTAGGAAACGGGGAAGGCGGTGCAAGCCGAATGATTCATAATCACCTCGGCGCCGAAATCGGCCAGGACCGCGCCTAAAACCGCCATGGCCACATACTGCTCGAAGGGGTTGGTGTCGTAACCCACATAGTACAAGCGCAGGTGGCGACGATGGCGGGTGAGAGTTTTCTTGACCTCTTCCGACTTGAAGAAAGGACGTGCGCAACGCCGCACCGCATCGGCCGGAACCGGCGCGTTGTAACCGATCAGGCGAATGACATGTTTCTGCCAACCCACCAGGCAGTCCGTATTTACGGTTGGGTCGGCGACCTGGTGTTCCTTGCAAACCGCGGAACGTGTGGCGCGGTGATAGGTGCGCAAGGACTTTTGCAGGTGTTTTGTCTCCAGATCCCGGTCACCGCGGAACAGTACCTGGAGTGTCAGCGGCTTATCGACGCCGGGATTGGCGGCAACGGTTTTGCGCGAGTTGAAGAAAGAAGTAAAAGAAACCATGTCATCCCCCTGTAAGGCAAGTACCGGACATGTGCCCGACAAAGGGAAGTTTGCCGTTCATATTTGATGAAATCGTGGAGGAATTGTGGAGACGCTCCGCCGTCGGCCTTTTGGTGAGGAGGGTCACTGGCCCCGGGGTTTCGATCGGGTCAAACGTTATCGGGGTCGATGCCGGCTGCTTTCAAAATGGCCGGGAGGCTCTCTTTCTCAGCGCATTCCAAGCGGCGGTTACGGCAGGGCCGGCTTTGCCGTCCCTGCCGGGGCTCATTGATGATCGATTTCTAGATCAACATGTTCGAGGCCACGTTTTTCACTTTCTCGGCTTGTTCCTTATCGTCTACTTCCACCTTTTGGGGCACATCCAGGCCGCGTTGCACTGCCGGGCGTTGCGCGATTGCGTCGATCCAGCGTTGCAGGTGGTCGAGACCGTCCAGATCCAGACCCGCCCATTCGTAGCCCTTGACCCAGGGCCAGGTTGCGATGTCGGCGATGGAGTACTCGTCGGCAAGGTACTCGTGGTCTTTGAGCCGGGTATTCAATACCTCGTACAAGCGGCGGGTTTCATTCTGATAGCGTTCGATAGCGTAGGGAATCTTTTCCGGGGCATAACGCAGGAACACATGCGCCTGGCCTTGCATGGGGCCGATGCCGCCCATTTGGAACATCAGCCATTGGATGGCCTCGGAACGTTTTTTGGGATCCGACGACAACAGTTGACCGGACTTTTCGGCCAGGTAGAGGAGAATGGCTCCGGACTCGAAGACGGCAAAGTCGTCGTTACCGCGGTCGATGACGGCCGGAATGCGACCGTTGGGGTTGATCTTCAGGTACCAGTCCTGCTTTTGTTCCTTCTCGCTGAATTGAATCGCATGGACTTCATAGTCCAGGCCGGTTTCTTCAAGCATGATGGAAGCCTTGTGACCGTTGGGGGTAGCCGCGGTGTAAAGCGTAATCATAGGTGTCGCTCCTTCATTGGATGTTCTTCACGATCATAATGTACGATGCTTTAGACCAATCGGTCTAAGTTTTTTTATTTTTCTTCGGCCGTTATGGTCGGTAAGGGTGACCCGGCTCATGGTTTCCGGGTATTCGGCGATTTAGATTTAGGGGTGAACATATATTCGGCCGTAGTAGGTATCGAGGGACTCTTTACACGATCATATATGGTCCCGCTTTCCCCCTTGTATAACGCGTTTGAGATCCCATAGAGAGATGAGGTGTTCCATGACCACAAGGCCCGGTCCGATCCAGCTCCTATTTTTGTCTGCATTTATGACCTCTGCCGCCTTTGCCCAACTGGATACCGTGATTACCGAACCCCGCGATGTCGCCTTGACCGTTGAGCCGGGGACGATTGTTAATTTTCAGGCGGAAGCGCAAAATGAGACCGGTTCCGTAACCTTCATCTGGCAGTTGTGGGCAGACGGCGAAAACCAACCCCGAGACGAGGTGGAAGGACAGGGCGCCTGGGAGTTGGAATTCAACGAACCGGGCGAATATCTCGTTGCCTGTGCCGCCCAAGACGAACGAACCGTCGATGAAACACCGGCTATTGTCCAAGTCACGGTTGAAGAAAGCCAGGCCGGCCCGCCGGAAACCGTGATCCTGAGCCCTCAGGGCGATCAGGTGATCGACCAGGGCACCACGCTTTTCTTCGAGGTCCAAACACCGGACCTGTCGGCCGGAACCATCAACCTGATCCAATACCGTTGGGAGTTGAAGGACAGCCGGGGTGCGTTGTTGGAATTCTTTACACGGCAGACATTTGAATACACCTTTGACGAGCTGGGCAAATTCACCATGACCTGCACCGTCACCCTGAACGGAGTCAGTGATGAAACACCGGCCATGATAAACATTCAGGTAGATGAGGTCGCCGCCTTTGCGCCGGACACCCGCATTACCAGCCCGGACGGCGATCAAATCATCGATGTGGGAGACATTCTGCGCTTCGAGGCCGTCGCTTTATTGAACGACGAACCGGTTCAAGCTCAGCTCTTATGGGAGCTATTGGACAGTACGGGTCAACTGATCGGCAATTTCGAGGGCGATAGTTTTACCTACAGCTTCCCCGAACCCGGCGACTACCGCATGAAGTGCGCGGCGGTGGTGAACGATCAGGCCGACGATACGCCTGACGAGATCGGTATCACCGTCAACGATACCGGCAATAGCACCCCGCCGGATACGGAAATCGTAGCGCCGATCGGCGACCGGCAAATCAACGTAGGTGACAGTCTTACCTTCGAAGCACAAGCAATCGCCGCTGACGGTACGGCGGTCCAGGCAGCCTTCTCTTGGCAGTTGGTCGACGGACAAGGCCAGGTGATCGACACCTGGCAGGATCAGCGTTTCACCACCGACTTTCCTCAGGCCGGGACCTACGCCATGCGATGCGCGGCCGAGTTGGACGGTCTAACAGACCCAACGCCTGCCGAGATTTTTATCACCGTCAACGATACCGGCAATAACACTCCGCCGGATACGGAAATAGTAGCGCCGATCGGCGACCAGCAAATCAACGTAGGCGACAGCCTTTCTTTCGAAGCGCAAGCGATCGCCGCCGACGGAACAGTGGTCCAGGCAACCTTCTCGTGGCAGTTGGTCGACGGACAAGGCCAGGTGATCGACGCCTGGCAGGATCAGCGCTTCACCACCGACTTTCCTCAGGCCGGAACCTACGCCATGCGATGCGCGGCCGAGTTGGACGGTCAAATTGACCCGGCGCCCGCCGAGATCTTTATCACCGTCAACGATAACGGCAATAACACTCCACCGGATACGGAAATAGTAGCGCCGAAGGGCGACCAGCAAATCAACGTAGGTGACAGCCTTTCTTTCGAAGCACAAGCAATCGCTGCCGACGGTACGGTTGTCCAGGCAACCTTCTCGTGGCAGTTGGTCGACGGACAAGGCCAGGTGATCGACGCCTGGCAGGATCAGCGCTTCACCACTGACTTTCCTCGGGCCGGAACCTACGCCATGCGATGCGCGGCCGAGTTGGACGGTCAAATTGACCCGACGCCCGCCGAGGTCTTTATCACCGTAGAAGATGACAATACCGGTCAGGAGCCGGATACCAGAATCGTAACCCCCAAGGGCGACATCACCCTGGCCGCGGGTGACACACAAACCTTCGAGGCCGAGGCTATTACTGCCGATGCCGCGCAACAGGCCGCCTTCAACTGGTTGCTGGTCGATCAGGCAACCGGCGCCGAACTGGCTGCCTGGACGGGCCGGTCGATCACCGTCGGCTTCGACGAGCCGGGCGCTTTCATCATGTACTGCGCGGCAGAAGTCAACGGCGTACAAGATTCCACACCCGCGCAACGCGGCATTGTGGTTGAAGCAAACGGCGGCGGTCTCCCGGATACAATCATCGTCGAACCTCCCGAGGATTTGCAGGTGAATGTGGGTCAAGAAGTCCGTTTCCTGGCCGCTGCAACTAATGTAAGCGATGAGCCGGGCGCCCAATTCTTCTGGGAACTATGGGACGACACGGGCCAGAAGATCGGCGAGTGGGAAACCGAAACCTTTGCCTATACCTTCGATAGACCCGGCAATTTCATCATGTACTGCGCGGCGGTCTCTTCTGCCGGGTCGGATGATACCCCTGCCGAGCGTCGCATCACCGTGTTGGACGACAATACCGGCGGCAACCCTCCCGATACTTTCATCGTCGAGCCCGCCGAGGATCTGGCCATTGAAACCGGGACCGAAGTCTACTTCGAGGCAACCACCGATGATCCGAACGCCGCGGCAGAGTTCCTATGGGAACTGCTGGATGAACGCGATCAGCGTTTGGAAGCCTCCGACCAAAAGTCGCCCACTTTCACTTTCTATCAGCCCGGTACTTTTACCGTAACCTGCCGCGCCACGGTCAACGGCGTCACCGACCCCACCCCCGACGAGCGCAACATTACCGTATCGGGAGCCGGCAGTGGCAATGAACCCGATACGGTGATTATCGAGCCCCAAGACGACGTAACTATCGATCCGGGTGAGGCCGTATTCTTCGAGGCGGTCACCGGAGACGGCGATACACAGGCCGACTTCCTATGGGAACTGCGCGATGAACTCGGCAGGATCGTAGACGTTTTCGATCAACAATCGTTTGAATACCGTTTCAACGATCCGGGGTTCTTCCTCATCACTTGCGCGGCGGCCGTGAACGGCGTGCGCGACCAATCGCCCGATCTCCGCACGATCAGCGTCGGCAACGGCGGAAATACGGGCGGTGAGGTAGAAACCTTCATCGTTTCGCCCCAAGAGCCCGTGGTCACTATCGAGCCCGGCGAAGAGATCTATTTCGAGGCAGAAGCCTATCCGGCCAAAAAGGCAGAGATAGATTACCTTTGGGAACTGACCTCGGCGGACGGTCAGGTGATCGGCACCTGGACCGAGGCTTCCTTTAAGCAACTGTTCCCGGAGTCCGGTTCCTTTGTGATGACCTGCACCGCGCAAATAGACGGAGTTGCCGACCCCACGCCGGCTCGTGTCGACATCGGCGTCCTCTCCGAGAATCCACCCGATACCGTGATCGACATGCCGGAAACCGACCAGGTAGTCGATGTGGGGAGCCTGCTCACCTTCTCCGCGAGTTCCCCCGCTAACGAGGCCGTGGATTTCTACTGGGAAATCTACGACACCAATGCCCCGGACTACCCTCGCTATTTCGAGGGTCGGCGCATTGACGTGGACTTCCCGGAACCCGGCATCTTCCTGGTGGGATGCGCCGGCAAGAACCGGTTCGGCATGGACGAAACGCCCGCTCAACTCATGGTTACCGTCAACGCCAGGGCCGGTAGGGTCGAGACCTTGATTGTCGAACCCCAGGGCGCAGGCGCCCGAGTACAACCGGGTGATACCCTGAACTTCCGCGCCGAGGTTAAGGGCGACGGTCAGTGGGACCAGGTTGACTGGGCCCTGATCGGTCTCAATGCGGCAGGTGATGAACAAAGTTTCTTCGGTGAAGAGATCAGTATCACCTTCGATACTCCCGGCTACTTCGAACTCTACGCCGTGGCGGTGCTTGATGGAAAAGAGGTAGATCCGACACCGGCCGAATTTGAAATCGAGGTGCTCGGCGAGGACATCTTTGCAGAGATCGTCAAGCCCGAGGACCTGGATATTTCCGCCGGGGTGGGTGAAACCATCCAGTTCCAGGGCGAGGTGATCGGTGTTGCCCCCGAGGAAGCCGCTTGGTTTACAGAAAGCGACGACGGCAGCCTGGAACCCATTGCCACGGGCACTGAACTGAGCTACACCTTCAATGAACCCGGCGACTATTTCATCGCCTTCGCGGCGGGCATTCCCACGGAAGACGAGGAGAACATCGACTTCCGCTTCATCAAAGTTCGTGAGGAAGGCGAACATGACGTGCGCATCACCTCGCCCGTTAACGGACAGGAAGTCGCGGTCGGCGAAATCTTCACCTTGCAGGGCGAGGTGCTGGGCATCGACCCCGCCGACACCTCGCTGATCTGGCAGGTAGGCGATCAGACCTATCTTGGCGCCACGGTGCCCAACGTTTCCGTGACCAATGACGACGACGTGGCGGTGACCTTGTTCAGCACCAGTGAAAAATTCGGCGATGCTTTCGATGTCGTGTTCTTAGAGGTCTACGACCCCACCGCGCCCCTGATCGCCGAAATCGAGGAACCGGAAACCAACCTAACCATTCCGCCCGGGGAAACCGTCTACTTCGAGGGTTTCTTCGAGGGCGACCGGGCTTCCGAGGAAATCGGCGTAGAATGGTGGATCGACGACGAACAGGGAACCCGCTTGTTCACCGGCACCGAACTGGGCAACCACCGTTTCGACAACGCCGGAACCTTCACGGTCACCTATGTGGTGCGCTCCGACCAACGCGATCAGGTCACGGACGTGCGCACCATCAAGGTTCAAACCGCCGATCAGTTGGGCATTGAGAACAACTTCGACCTGGACAATGCCTGGCCTTTGGACGCGGGTTCCTACAACGGTCTGGACATCTCCCAGGAAGAATACTATTCCTTCGTCATCAGCAAGCCCGACCGTACCCTGGCTTTTGAGTTCTCGGGCGACGGCGCGGCCACGATTGAAGTGCTCAGTGCAACCGGAACCGTATTGCGTAGCGAAAAGATCGAGTCAGGCGACGGCTTTGCGGCCGGGTTCGTGGTTCAGGGCCTGGCGCCCGGCACCTACATCCTGCACATCATCCCGGAAAGTGCGGGCAAGGGCAAGGCGGGTCTGAACATGAGCTTCGGCGTCAGCGTTCTGGCCCCGTCACTGTTCTTCCCCGATATCCAGGCCGACGGCAAGTATATTTCCGACGTGGGTATCGTCAACCCCAACGGTAACGACGCTTCGGTCAAGCTGGTGGGTTACGACAGCGCCGGGAACATCCTGGAAGAGAAGAGCTATACCATCGGTTCCATGGGTAAACTGAGCGGACCGGTGACCAACTTCTTCACCAAAGCCTCCGATATCGACTGGATCTCGGTTTCGGCCGATCGCGGCATCAACGGCTATGCCCACACCAGCGACAATTCAGGCGCGGAAAGCTTTGCCATGACCGCACCCAAGTACCTGGAGCAGCGCCTGTATGTACCGCATATCGCCGCAATTACCGGCACCTGGTCCACCGAGGCATCGGTCATCAACGGTTCTTCGGATACGGCCAACGCGGTGCTGTCCAACCAGTTCGTGCAGGACGTGAACCTGTCCAACAACACCGCTTTTTCCCGCGATGACTTCGACTTCGGCAAGAAGTACGGCGGCGCGGTGCCCGAGACCGTTGAGTGGGTGCGCCTGGAGGAAAACGATTCGCAACTGCTGATGGCCGGTCACGAGATCTTCCGCACGGTAGACGGCAGCAACCAGACCGCGGGCCTCACCCTGGACAACGTGGGCAAGCCCAACCCCAACTTCACCTATGTGGACAACAACATCTACTTCACCCATATTGCACGCGACACCGCCACTTTCTGGACGGGTCTGGCCCTGGTCAACATCAACGACATTCCCACCGGCATCAAAATCATCGGTTGGGGTGACGGCGGGGTCAAGATCGGCGAAATGACCCGAACGCTGGAGGCCGGCGACAAACTGGTCGGTTCGGCCACCAATCTACTGGCTGACATCGGCACCCCGGCCCAGATCGCCTGGGTAGAGGTGCAGGCCGATGAGCCGATCGTGGGCTATGAACTATTCGGCACCACCAATGCCAAGCGCCTGGCCGGTTTCGAGGCCTCGACCGCCCTAAAGCGGGAACTGGTCTTCCCCTACCTGGCCCCGACAACCGACTGGCACGGTATCTCTGTGATCAATGTGAACGACGAACCCGCCAACCTGAACATGACCATCTACTCCAGCACGGGAACCGTGGTGGCCACCGCTCAAGCGGCCCTCCTGGCCCGTGAGAAGAAATCGGCGCCAATCGAGAGTCTGTTCGGCTTGACCACGTTGCCCAATAACGCGGCCTGGCTGTACATCAGCTCGGACAAATCGATCGCCGGTTTCCAGCTCTTCGGCAGGGGCGACGATCAGATGGCCGCCCTGATCGCGGATTAAGTAGCGTGAACAGGGCCGGTCGTGGAACGGTAATAAGCCGGGACAAAGACAGCTGAAGTCATAATTTAAGGTGCTTACCGGTATGGACCGGGTCTGTTCGCACCGGATGGGTAATAAACAACATCATCATTAAAGCGGCAACCGAAGGCATGGAGCCCGGCAGGGACTCGTCAAGTCGTGATTCGATCGGTTGACAACCTCCGAAATGACCGCAATTTATTGCCCGATTCTTCCCGGGAACAATCGAATATTTTATGCATTGTCCTCATGTGTTCCCGGGAACCATCGAGTATCGGACACCGGCTGATCACGTCTTCCCGAGAGAAAATGGCGACTAATTCGAGGTTGTCACGGCATCCAAACACGACTCCTATGAGTTGGCCCTCGGTGTCAAGAGAAAAGTTGGCTGGGGAAGGACGTCGGCCAAATAGGAAAACGAAGTTTTCCGTAGCCCGTGCGACTGGAGCACAAACAGAAAATGAGTGCTCGGGACAACATGGTCTTCCACGGCGCATGGGGTTCAGGATGTGTCAGTCATTTTGATCGCCACCTTAGGTGAAAAGGAAAACCTGTCGCTGAGACTTCTGTCCGCTCTCTAACGGTCCTTCGCGGGACCCGAGCAT